>CAXTMX010000009.1:5478-50552 GCA_964245585.1 uncultured Sphingomonadaceae bacterium
CTTGGCCCGCGATGAATCGCCCGAAGAAATGGATCGAGATGTGGCGCACCGAAGGATTGCGCCTGTGCCTGTTCGCGCTCGGCTGCCTGCTGATCGCGATTACTCCGCTGATCGCGATCCTGCCCGGCCCCGGCGGCATCTTCAGCTTCGGCGCGGGGCTCGCGCTTGTCCTGAAGAATTCGCCATGGGCGCGGCGGCGCTACGTCGGGTTCAAGCGGCGCTGGCCGCGCTGGGGCGCGTGGACCGACTGGGGCATGCGCCGCGGCAGCGCACGCCGTCGCCAGCAGATCCGGGACGCCCGGCCGCGCGAGGAATGGCCGCTGCGGCGGATGGGCCATGATTGACTTTGCGCCCCCCCTCGCCTATCGGCGCGTCGAACGGTGGCCGGCTCAGTCCGGCCCTTTTATATTCTGATCCTTGGGAATGAGCGATGAAGCGCACCTTTCAGCCGAGCAACCTCGTCCGCAAGCGGCGCCACGGCTTCCGCTCGCGCTCGGCGACGCCGGGCGGACGCAAGGTGCTGGCGGCGCGGCGTGCCCGCGGCCGCAACAAATTGTCGGCCTGACGACACTTAGCAAGCGCGCCGACTTCCTCGCCGCCAACAGCGGCCGGCGCGCGCCGATGCCGGGCTTCGTCCTGCTTGCCCGCCCGCGCGGCGACGGCGACGACGCGATCCGCATCGGCTACACCGTGACCAAGAAGATCGGCAACGCCGGCGTGCGCAATCGCATGAAGCGCCGCCTGCGCGCGCTCGCGCGCGAGCTGCTGCCGAGCGCCGGCGTCAAGGGCGCGGACCATGTGCTGATCGGCCGCGCCGGCGGGATCGAGCGCGATTTCGATCTGCTGCGCGGCGAGCTGGCCAAGGCGCTCGCCAAGGTGGCGCGGTGATCGCGAAAGCCCTGATCGGCGCCGCGCAATTCTGGCAGCGCTGGCCCTCGGTGATGCTCGCGCCGAGCTGCCGCTTCCAGCCGAGCTGCTCGGCCTATGCGATCGAGGCATGGACGCGCTATGGGCCGCTCCGGGGCAGCCTCCTCGCCGCACGCCGCATCGTTCGCTGCCACCCGCTGGGCGGATCGGGCTATGATCCCGTGCCGTGACCGAACAGAGTTTTCAGGGGAAATTCCGTGGGTAATGCCGATCAGCGCAACATGATCCTCGCGCTCGTGCTGTCGGCGATCGTGCTGTTCGGCTGGAGCGCGCTTTCGAGCCGCTTCTTCCCGACCGCCAACAAGCCCGCGACGCGGATCGAGGCCGGCAAGACGGTGGTGCTGCCCAACCCCGCCGCCGATCCGGCCGCCGACGGCCCCGCGGCGCTGCGCGAGCGCGCGGTCGTGCTCGGCGAATCGCCGCGCGTGCGGATCGCGACGCCGCGCCTCGCCGGATCGATCAACCTGAAGGGCGCGCGGATCGACGACCTGGTGCTGACCACGCAGCGCGAGACGATCGCCAGGAATTCGCCGCCGATCCGCCTGCTTTCGCCGGCCGGCGCGAAGGACGCCTATTTCGCCGGCTTCGGCTGGTCGGGCGACGGCCTGCGCGTGCCCGACGCCAACACGCCGTGGACCGCGAGCGCGACCGTGCTCGCGCCCGGCCGGCCGGTGACGCTGCGGTGGGACAATGGCTTGGGCCAGCTGTTCACGATCGGCTTCGCGGTGGACGACGGCTATATGTTCACCGTGACGCAGAGCGTGGCCAACACGGGCGCCGGCGCCGTCGCGGCGCGCCCCTACGGTCTCGTCTCGCGCGCCGGCGTGTCGAAGGATCCCGACAGCTGGACGATCCACACCGGGCCGATCGGGGTGTTCAGCGGCGCGGCCAATTACGATGTCGATTTCAGCGATCTCGACGAGGCCGGCGCCGGCGGCCAGCGCTTCGCCACGACCGGCGGCTGGCTGGGCTTCGGCGACAAATATTGGCTGACGGCGCTGGTGCCTGACCAGAAGGTGCCGGTCGACGCGGCGTTCCGCACCGGCGGCGGCAAGCGTTACCAGGCCGAATTCACCCCCGCCGCGATGGTGGTCCAGCCGGGCCGCAGCGCCGCCTATACCTCGCATTTCTTCGCCGGCGGCAAGGAAGCGACGCTGCTCGACTCCTATGTCGCCAAGCTTGGCATCGACAAGTTCGATCGGGCGATCGACTGGGGCTGGTTCATCTGGTTCGAAAAGCCGATCTTCTACCTGCTCGACTGGCTGTTCCGCACCGCCGGCAATTTCGGCGTGGCGATCATCCTGCTGACCTGCATCGTGCGCGGCCTGATGTTTCCGGTGGCGCAGAAGCAGTTCAAGTCGATGGCGGCGATGCGCACGCTCCAGCCCAAGATCAAGGCGCTGCAGGAGCGGCACAAGGACGACAAGGTCCTGCTCCAGCAGGAAACGCTCAAGCTCTATCAGAGCGAGAAGGTCAATCCGATCGCCGGCTGCCTGCCGGTCGTACTGCAGATCCCGATCTTCTATGCGCTGTACAAGGTGCTGATGCTGACGCTCGAGATGCGGCACCAGCCGTTCGCGCTGTGGATCCGCGATCTCTCCGCGCCCGACCCGCTGACCCCGTTCAACCTGTTCGGCCTGCTCAATTTCGAGCTGCCGCATTTCCTCCATCTCGGCATCCTGCCGATCTTGCTCGGCATCACCATGTACCTGCAGTTCAAGCTCAACCCGCAGCCGATGGACGAGATGCAGAAGCAGGTGTTCTCGATCATGCCGTGGGTGTTCATGTTCATCATGGCGCCGTTCGCGGCGGGGCTGCAGCTTTACTGGGTGGTGTCGAACACGCTGACCATCGCGCAGCAGAAGTGGCTCTACAGCCGCCACCCTGGCATGGCGCCCGCGGCGACACTATGATCCTACCCTACCCCCATCCGCTCGTGTCGAACGAAGTCGAGACACGTTCCGCGGTCGAACGTCCCTCGACTTCACCCCTGCGGGATGAAGTTTATCCTGAGCGCCTGCCTTGGCAGGCAGCCGAAGGGCTCGGGACGAACGGGGATGGATGAGGAGGGAATAGAAGCCGCGCGGAAGCTTTTCGCCGGGCCGATCGCGTTCCTCAAGTCGGCGCCCGATCTGAAATTCCTGCCCGATCCCGACGTGCCCGAGGTCGCCTTCGCCGGCCGCTCGAACGTCGGCAAATCGTCGCTGCTCAACGCGCTGACCGGGCGCAACGCGCTTGCCCGCACCTCGAACACGCCGGGGCGCACGCAGGAGCTCAACTTCTTCGACGTGGGCGAACCGCTGCGCTTCCGCCTGGTCGACATGCCGGGCTACGGCTTCGCCGAGGCGCCCAAGGACATGGTCCGCCGCTGGCGCTTCCTGATCAACGATTTCCTGCGCGGGCGCGCGGTGCTCAAGCGCGCACTGGTGCTGGTCGACAGCCGCCACGGCATCAAGGACGTCGACCGCGACGTGATGGGCATGCTCGACGAGGCCGCGGTGTCGTACCGTCTGGTGCTGACCAAGGCCGACAAGGTCAAGGAGAGCGCGCTGGCCGCCGTGCACGAGGCGGTCGCGGCCGAAGCGCGCAGGCATACGGCCGCGCATCCCGCAATCATGGCCACATCGAGCGAGACCGGGCTCGGCATCCCCGAGCTGCGCGCGGCGGTGATCGAGGCGATCGGCTGAGGAGGAAGCGATGATCCGGCTGTTTATCGGCAACAAGCGCTACTCATCCTGGTCGTTGCGCGGCTGGCTCGCGGTCCGGCAATCGGGGCTGCCGTTCGAGGAAACGGTCGTGCCGATGTACACCGACGCGTGGGAGGCGCGGCATGCGCTGCCCGAGTTCGTCGCGTCGAACGGCAAGGTGCCCGTGCTGTCCGACGACAAGACGATCGTCTGGGACAGTCTGGCGATCGTCGAATATTGCGCCGAGCGGGCCGGGTGCGAGCGCTTCTGGCCGCGCGACCCTGCCGCCCGTGCGCTGGCGCGCTCGATCGCGGCCGAGATGCATTCGAGCTATCCGGCACTGCGTTCGGAATTTTCGATGGTATTGGGCAAGGACTTCGCGCCGCGCCGGCCGTCCGCAGCGGCTGCGGCGGAAATCGAGCGGATCTGCACGCTGTGGCACACCGCACGCGCGCGGCATGGCGCGGACGGGGACTATCTCTTCGGTTCCTTCGGCGCGGCCGACATCATGTTCGCGCCCGTCGCGACGCGCTTCGATACCTATAAGGTCGCGCTGCCGCCGCTCGCGCAGGCCTATGTCGAGACGCTGCTCGCCCATCCCTTCGTCCGCGACTGGTATGCAGCGGCCGCGCGCGAGGAATGGGTGATCGAACGATATGAGCGCGCGCCTGCGTAGGGATGTTGAGCCCAAGCTGGTCAACCGCCCGGCGCAGGGATAAGCGACGGCGATGACCGCCGCGTTCGATCCCGTCGACCTCTGCGCCCGGCTGATCGCCTGCCCCAGCGTGACGCCCGCCGATGGCGGCGCGCAGGAGGTGATCGGCGACGCGCTCGAGGCGCTGGGCTTTACGGTCGAGCGGTTCAGCTCGGGCGGACCACCCGACGGGCCGATCGCCAATCTGTTCGCCACGCGCGGCGGCGGCGCGCCGCACTTCGCCTTCGCCGGACATAGCGACGTCGTGCCGCCGGGGGACGGGTGGGCAAGCGACCCGTTCGTCCCCGTCGTGCGCGGCGGGCTGCTTTACGGGCGCGGCGCGGTCGACATGAAAGGCGCGATCGCGGCCTTCATCGCCGCCGCCGGCGACGTGCCGGAGCACCGCGGCACGCTGAGCCTGATCATCACCGGCGACGAGGAAGGGCCAGCGACGCACGGCACGCCCGCGCTGATCGGCTGGATGGGAGAACGCGGCATCCGCCCCGACATGATCCTGGTGGGCGAGCCGACGTCGGACCAGCGGCTCGGCGACACGATCAAGATCGGGCGTCGCGGCTCGGTCAACATCTGGATCGAGGTGCCGGGTACGCAGGGACATGTCGCCTATCCCCAGCATGCCGACAATCCGGCGACGCGCCTGATCCGCGCGCTCGACCGGTTGGCGCGGATCGCGCTCGATCTGGGCAATATCTGGTTCGAGCCGTCGAATCTCGAGGTGACCGAGATCGAAGCGGTCAATCCGGCGACGAACGTCATTCCGGGCAGCGCGCGCGCGCGGATCAACATCCGCTTCAACGACGAGCATAGCGGCGCCGCACTGATCAAGCGGGTGCGCGCGATCGTGCTCGCCGAGGCGCCGCGCGCCACCGTCACGGCGAAGATCTCGGGCGAGGCATTTCTCACCGAGCCGGGCGCGCTGTCGGGGCTGGTCGCCGATGCGATCGGGGTGGCGGCCGGTCTGTCCCCAGCGCTGTCGACCGGCGGGGGCACGTCGGACGCGCGCTTCCTCTCGCGATTGTGCCCGACGGTGGAGTTCGGGCTGACCAACGCGACGATGCACAAGCTCGACGAGGCAGTGGCGCTCGCCGATCTCGCGCTGCTGCGCGCGATCTACGCCGAGGTCATCCGGCGCGCGCTCGGTTGAGCTCGGCGCGCATCGCCGCGGCGCTGAACTCGAGCGGCTGGTCGCGCCAGTCGCGATACGCTTCCTCGGTCATCGGCCGGGCGATGCCGAAGCCCTGACCTGCATCGCAGCCCAGCACGCGCAGCACGTCCGCCTGCTCAGCGGTCTCGATCCCTTCGGCGACGACCTGATAACCCAAGCCATGGATCAAAGTGATCAAAGAGTGGACGATCGCGCGCGCCTGTTCGGACGAGGCGAGATCGCGGATCAGGCTGCGATCGAGTTTCACCCGATCGAGCGGCATGTCCTTGAGCCGCGCCAAATTCGAGAAACCACGGCCGAAATCGTCGACCGCGACCGCGACCCCGTCCCGGCGCAGCGCGGCGATGGCGTCGAGGATCGCCGGGGGGCACGTCATCGCCATCGTCTCGCCGATCTCGATTTCAAGCAGATGCGCGGGCGCGCCGTGGCGCTCGAGCGCGGCGTGAAGATTGGTGAAGAAATCGGGATTCCTGAGCTCGCGCTCGCTGGTGTTGAGCGTCAGCCGTTGGCCGAACCCGGTATCGTGCCACCGCCCCAGCGTGGCGGCGACGGCATCGACCACCCAGTCGCCGATCCCGACGATCAGCCCGCAATCCTCGGCGGTCGCAATGAAACTGGCGGGCAGCCGTGTGCCATCAGGGTGCCGCCAGCGCAGCAGCGCTTCCGCCGCCACGATCGCACCGGTGCGCAAATGGACCTGCGGCTGGAATGCGAGCGCGAATTGGTCGCGATCGATCGCGGCGCGCAGCTCCTGCTCCTGGCGCGCGCGATCCTCCTGGCGGCTCGCGAGCACGCCGGTGAACAGCTGGACCTGGTCGCCGCCCTGGGCCTTCGCGTGGTACATCGCCACATCGGCCGAGCGCATCAGCCCGGCCAAGCGGCGGCCATGTTCGGGATAGAGGGCGACCCCGATCGACGCGCCGACCTTGATCTGATGGCCGTTGCATTCGAACGGATCGGACAGCGCGGTGGACAGGCCGTGCGCGACCTCGAGCGCCGCGGTCGAATGCGCGATATGCGGGACGAACAAGGTGAACTCGTCGCCCGAGAGCCGCGCCACCAGCGGACCCGGCTCGGCAGGACCTGTCGTGGCACGCGCGTTGATGGCAATCCGCCGCAGTCGATCGGCCACCATTTCGAGCAGATGATCGCCGATCGCGTGGCCGAGCGTATCGTTGACCATCTTGAAATGATCGAGATCGATGAACAGCAGGGTCGCGCGCGCCTGCGGGTCGAAATCCTCGATGATCCGATCGGCTTCGCGACGGAAATGCCGGCGATTGGGCAGGCGCGTGACCGAATCGCGCAAGGCCAAAGCGTTGACGCTGTCGAGCGTCGCGCGCATCCGGCTAAACATCTCGTCGAGCTGATGCGCGACCTGGGGCAGCGCCCGGGCGATCGCCGGCGGCGCGGGCGAGGTCAGATCGCCCGTCGCGGCAGCGGACAGCCGGGCCGCGACGGCATCGACCGCTTCGGCCGCTCCGGCGATCGCCCGCTGGGCCGACGCCCAGCACAGTGTGCCGCAGATCAAGGCGACGATCAGGGCAAGGCTGAGGCCCTCACCGTCGCCGTCAAGCTTCGCCCCCGCGATCAGCGCCAGGATGAAGGCGATCGCGCCCGCCGCCAAAGCGAATGCGACGGCACGGCTTTTGAACGAAAATCCTTCCATGCCGGCGATGCGCCTCCGCCCGAACCAAGCCCGCGGTTCGTGCGAATCTTTTTCGCAGGTCGAGGTTAAAGAATATTCGCTGCGGACGTTCTAATTTTGCCGCCGCAGAATCACGTAGAGCGCACCGGCGCCGCCGTGGCGCGGATGGGCATTGCGCACCGCCGCGATCTTCGCCGCATGCCGCGACGATGCCAGCCAATCGCCCATCGCCGCCCTGATCACCCCGCGCCGCGATGTCGCGTCGGCGTTAGGCGCGCGGCCCGTGATCAGCAGCACCACGCGGGCCCGCGCCGCGATCGCGCGGTCGAGCCCGAGATCGAGCGCGCGCCAGGCGCCGTCGAGCGTATGGCCGTGCAGGTCGAGCGTGAAATCGGGGGCGACGACGCCGCGCAGGAGCCGCCGATCCCAGCCGCCGTCGAGCGTGTTGGCGGCAGAACGGACCGTCCTGTTCTTCTCTATCGGCCGCGGGGCGGCCGCCCGAGCGGGCGGTCGCGGCACAAGCGGCTGCGGCTCGATCGGCGGCATTTCCTCGCTCCCCCCGGCGAGGCTGCGGACATTCTCGGTCACGCGGCGCCACAGCGCGCGTTCGTCAGCGCTGAGCCGGCGTGGGGCCATCGCTCAGCCTCTCGAGCGTGCCGGGTGGCACCAGCACGACGGCGGTGCCGCGGGCCGCCATGCCGCCGGCGATACGGCGTGCCTCCTCGCCCGCACCCCAAAAGGTGTCGAAACGGTTGGCGCCCTTGATCGCGCCGCCGCGGTCCTGCGCCACCCATAGTCCGCTTCCCTCGGCGCGATCGAGGGCGAGCCACAGCGGCGCGCCAAGCGGCACAAACGCCGGATCCGCGGCGGCCGAGACGTGCCCGATAACGGGCACGCCGAGCGCGCCGATCGGGCCGGCACCGGTCAGCTCGCGGAAGAAGATGTAGCTCTTGTTTTCGGCCATGATCGCGCGGCCTTCGTCCGGATGCGCGCGCAGCCACGCGATCAGCCCCTGCATCGACGACTCGCCCGGGCCGATCAGCCCGCGCTCGCGCAGCAGCTTGCCGATCGCCACATAGTCGCGTCCGTTCTGCCCGGCATAGCCGATCCGCATGACCTGACCATCGGGCAGCCGCAGCCGGCCGGAGCCCTGGATCTGGAGGAAGAAGAATTCGACCGGATCGGCGGCGAAGGCGAGCTCGAGCCCGCGCCCGGCGAGCGCGCCGGCCTCGATCGCGGCGCGGTCGGGATAAGGCTCGAGCTTGGCGTCGCGCAAGCGTCCGCGCAGCCTGCGCCCCGCCAGATCGGCGGCGAAGCGGCCGAGATCGACCTCGACCAGATCATCGGGCAGGCGATAGACCGGGACGGCGAAGCCGGGCGCGGCGGTGCGCGCGCCGGCGATCTCGGGCTCGTAATAGCCGGTCGCGAACGCCTTGCCGTCGCCGATGGCGACCGTCTCGAATTGGTGTGCGAAGAACGCCGGCGCGTTGCGGCCGGGCCAGGCGGCCGCGGCAGCGCATGCCGGCTGCCAATCGGCGCCGCGGGTCAGGCCGCTGGCGGCGATCCGCGTGCGCAAGACCGGACACGAGGTGCGGAACGCGGCAAGCGCGGCAGCGGCGCCGGCCGGCGTGAGCGACAGGCTGTCGATGGGGGGGCCGGCGCGGACACCCGTCTCGCGCGCCGTCGCGCTCGTGGAGACGGGAGCGATCGCCGGCTGCGGACGCGGCTGAGCGGTGCAGCCTGCCAGGAGCAAGCCGGCGCCAAACAGCGCTCCGAAGTCAGCACGCGTTCGCCGGTCGGGCGGTCGCCCCGCCCGCTGCGATATCACGCCGCCTCGTCGGTTTCGACCAGGAGCCAGTTGGGATCGTCGGCGCGGACGTGGCGGGTGAAGGTCCACACGTCATGGGTCGGCACGGCGTCGCTCGTCGAGCCGGCGATGACATGCCCGTCGCCGTCACGCGTCACCGCCGCGATATCGGCGTCGAACCGCACGGTCACGCTCGCCATCTGGCCGGCGACCGACGCGCGATCGATCACCGCCCGCTCGATCGAAACCAGACGATTGTCGAGGACATGGCCGGCGGTCTTGCGCTCGGCGATCGCAGCGATGAACGCAGCACGCACGTCGTCGCCGACCAGCCGGCCAAGTTCCTCCTCGTCGCCGCGCCAATAGGCCTCGAGGATCATGCGGTAGGCCGCTTTGGCACCGTCGATGAAGCGCGCGAGATCGAACGAGGGATCGAGCGCGACCAGCGCGCGCAAGCCATCGGTGGCGCGCGGGTCGATCGGGGCTTCGCTCGGCGCTTCGGGCGCAGGGAGCAATTCGCTCGCGGCGCGGGTGCGCGGCACGGCCACCGCCTGGCCTTCGGCAGGCTTGACCAGCGGCTGCTCATGGCCGGTCCGACGGCCAAGCACGCTGTACAGCCGCAGCGCCAGAAACCCAGCCACCATCGCCAGAATGAAGATCACCACGACCGGCCTCCGAACGCGAAACGAGCCTACACATAGGCGCGACCGCGCAGGGTTTCAAATGGCTATGCAAGACGGCGCGCGCCATTGCCCTCGGCGGGCCTGCCTGCTAGCGCGCCGCTGCAAATTCCAGTCGATCGAGGATGTACGAGATGGCCGAGGGCGAAACCATGGGCGAACCGCTGGCGAACGGCGCGGACACCGCCCCCCAGGTCGGCGTGCTCACCCAATATGTGAAGGACCTGTCGTTCGAGAATCCGAACGCGCCGGCGGTGTATCAATGGCAGGGGCAGCCGCAGATCGACGTCCAGTTCGGGATCGCATCGCAGTCGGTCGGCGAGGACGTCTACGAGGTCACGCTCAAGACCGAGATCAAGTCGGTCGCGGCCAACCAGACCGCGTTCCAGATCGAATTGGTCTATGCTGGGCTGTTCGCGATCCGCAACGTGCCCGAGGACCAGCTTGCGCCGTTCCTGCTGGCGGAGGCGCCGCGGCTGCTGTTCCCGTTCGTGCGCCAGATCGTGTCCAACGCAGTACGCGACGGCGGCTTCCCGCCGCTGATGCTCGAGCCGATCGATTTCGGCGCGCTCTACCTCCAGCAGCTCGAGGCGCAGGAGCAAGGCGCGCTGGGCGAGGCCGCCGGGCAGGCTTAGCCTGTTCGCGCTATCCGTGCCGTTGTCCCGAGCGAAGTCGAGGGACGTTCGACCGTAGAACGTGTCTCGACTTCGCTCGACACAGCGGCTTCTTGAAATGAAGATCGCGCTATGAGCCTGGTCCGCAACACCGCGACGATCGGCGGGCTGACGCTGGTCAGCCGCATCCTCGGCTTCGTCCGCGACATGCTGATGGCGCGCTTCGTCGGCGCGGGCTTCGCGTCGGACGCGTTCCTGATCGCGTGGCGGCTGCCCAATCTGTTCCGCGCCTTGTTCGCCGAAGGGGCATTCGCCGCCGCGTTCGTGCCGATGTTCAACCGCGCGATCGGCAAGGACAAGGAGGGGCTTGGCGCGGGCCTGAGCTTCGCCGAGAACGTGCTGTCTGTGCTGTTCCCTTTTCTGGTGCTGTTCACCGCGCTGATGATGATAATGGCGGGGCCGATCGTTTGGGCGATGACCGGCGGCTTTTCCGACGGCGGGCCGGACAAATTGGCGCTCGCGACCGAATATACGCGGATCACCTTTCCCTATCTGCTGTTGATCTCGCTGGTCTCGCTGCTCGGCGGCATCCTCAATTCGGTCGGCCGCTTTTGGGTCAATGCGGCCGCGCCGGTGCTGCTCAACGTCTGCCTGATCGTGGGTCTCTTGTTCTTCCGTGGCCACAGCGAGGTCGATACCGCGCGGACGCAGGCAATCGCGGTGACCGTGTCGGGCGTGCTCCAGCTTGCCTGGCTGATCTGGGCGTGCCGCCGCGCCGGGATCGTGCTGCGGCTCAAGCTGCCGCGCCTGACGCCCGAGGTCCGCCAATTGCTCAAGCTGATCTGGCCGGCGGCGATTGGCGCGGGTGCGGTGCAGTTCAACCTGCTGATCTCGACCACGCTTGCCGCGCGTTTTCTGCCGCAGGGATCGGTATCCTATCTCTATTATGCCGATCGGCTGAATCAGCTGCCGCTTGGGCTGATCGGGATCGGCGTCGGCACGGCGATGCTGCCCGGCCTGTCGCGCCAGCTCGCGCGCGGCGAGGAGGCGGCGGCCGGCCATACCCAGAACCGCGCGATCGAGCGGGTGCTGCGGCTGACTCTGCCGGCGACCGCAGCGCTGATGGTGTCGGCGACGCCGATCATCCGCGCGCTGCTGCAGCACGGCGCGTTCGACGCGCACGACACGATCGCCAGCGCGCAGGCGCTCTCCGCCTTCTCGCTCGGCCTGCCCGCCTATGTGCTGATCAAGGTGCTCGTGCCCGGCTTTTATGCGCGCGCCGACACCAAGACGCCGGTCAGGATCGCGCTGGTCGCAATGCTGGTCAATCTCGCGGGCAACCTGGTTCTGATATGGCCGCTCGCGCACGTCGGCCTGGCGCTGTCGACCGCCATCTCGGCGTGGGTCAACGTGCTGCTGCTGTGGTGGACGCTGCGCCGCCGCGGCCACTTCACGATCGATGCGCGCCTCGCGCGCTCGGCCATCCGGCTGGTCGCGGCGACGCTGGCGATGACCGCGCTGCTGCTCGCGCTCAACCCCATTGTCGACGCGCATATGGGGCGCGGTTTCGGCGAGCGCGCGGTGGTGCTCGGCGCGCTGATGGCGCTGGCCGCGGCGCTCTATTTCGGCGCGGCGTTCGCATTCGGGGCATACCGCTGGGGCGACCTCAAGGCGCAGTTGACGCGGCGCGCGCCTCCGCCGACACGCGGCGCATGAGCAAGATCGTCGTCTCCGGCATCCAGCCGACCGGAAACCTCCACCTCGGCAATTATCTCGGCGCGATCCGCAACTGGGTGCGGCTGCAGGAGGAGGCGGCCTGCTTTTTCTTCCTCGCCGATCTCCACGCGATCACCGTGCACAACGATCCCAAGGCGCTGCGCGCGAACATCCGGGCGATGGCGGCGGCGCTGATCGCAGCGGGCGTCGACCCCGAGCGCGCGACCTTGTTCCGCCAGGCGCAAGTGCCCGCGCATCCCGAGCTCGCCTGGCTGCTCAACGGCACCGCGCGGATCGGCTGGCTCAACCGGATGACCCAGTTCAAGGAGAAATCGGGCAAGAACCGCGAGGGATCGTCGATCGGCCTCTATGCCTATCCGGTGCTCCAGGCCGCCGACGTGCTGCTGTACCAGGCGACGCACGTCCCGGTCGGCGAGGACCAGAAGCAGCATCTCGAGCTGGCGCGCGACATCGCGACCAAGTTCAACACCGACTTCGCGGTCGATCTGTTCACCTTGCCCGAGCCGATGATCGGCGGCCCGGCCGCCCGCGTGATGTCGTTGCGCGACGGCAGCGCCAAGATGTCCAAGTCCGACCCGTCGGACATGAGCCGGATCAACCTGACCGACGACAGCGACACCGTCGCCGCCAAGATCCGCAAGGCGAAGACCGATGCCGAGCCGTTGCCCGACGATCCGGCCGCGCTCGACGGCCGGCCCGAGGCGCGCAACCTCGTCGGCCTCTACGCGGCGCTTGCCGACGAGACGCCGGCGCAGGTGCTCGCGCGTTTCGCCGGCCGCGGCTTCGGCGCCTTCAAGCCGGCGCTGGCCGAGCTCCTCGTCGAGACGCTGCGGCCGGTCACGGCGCGACTCGGCGCGTTCGACGCCGATCCGGCCGAGCTCGACCGGCTGCTCGATGCCGGCGCGGACAAGGCGCGCGCCGCCGCCGCGCCGACGCTGGCGGGCGCCTATCGTGCGCTCGGGCTGGGGCGCTGACTCCGGCGCAACCGTGTGCGTCGTCGAGCGTTCAACTTCCATTCATGCGCTCAGGATCATTTTTCCAAGTTATTGGAATAAGTAAACATTCTACGAGGACAGGAACTATGTCACTCTCGAAAAAGATTCTTGCCGCCGCCGCCCCGCTTGCTTTGGTCGCACTGGGCGGGTGCGCCACCCCGTTTCGTGCGGATGTCGCGCGGTTCCAGGCGTTGCCGATACCGCAGGGGCAAACCTTCTACGTTCAGGCCGCGGATCCTAAATTGGGAGGCGGCCTCGAATTCGCGCAATATGCCGCACTGGTCAGCCAGCGCCTGGCTCAGCAGGGTTATCAGCCCGCCGCGAGCCCGCGCGGCGCCAGCCTCGTCGTGATGCTCGACTATGGGGTCGATCAGGGCCGCGAGAAGATCGTGACCACGCCGGGGTCAGGCTGGGGTTATGGCGGCTACGGCGGCTGGGGCTATGGCGGCTTCGGCTATCCCTACGGCCGCTTCGGCTATGGCGGCTTCGGCTACCGTTCGTCATTCCTGTGGGGCTGGAACGATCCGTTCTGGGGACCCGAGGTCAATAGCTACACGGTCTATACCAGCCACCTCGAAATGACGATCAACCGCACATCGAACGGCGAGCGCGTGTTCGAGGGCAAGGCCAAGGCGCATTCGAGCGACGACAATCTGACCCAGCTCGTGCCCAACCTGGTCGAGGCGATGTTCACCAACTTCCCCGGCCGGTCGGGCGAAGAGGTGAAGATCACCATCCCGCCGCCCACGCGGAGCTAACCGAAGTGGAATGACGAAGGGCGGGGACTGAAGTCTCCGCCCTTTTGCTTGGGACCTAGCCCTCCAACTGCCGCATCAGCAGGCGCACGTCGGCGTCGAGCTCGGCATCGGTTTGGCGCAATTTCTCGATCTGCTTGACCGCGTGGATCACGGTGGTGTGATCGCGTCCGCCGAAGCGCCGGCCGATCTCGGGCAGCGAGCGCGGGGTCAGCTGCTTGGCCAGATACATCGCCACCTGGCGCGGCCGGGCGACCTCGCGCGCGCGGCGCGCCGACGTCATCTCCGCCTGGCGGATGCGGTAATGATCGGACACGCGGCGCTGGATCTCGTCGATCGTGATCCGGCGCTGGTTCGCGCGCAGCATGTCGGCAAGCGTCTCGGCGACGAACTCGACGTCGATCGGGCGGCCGCTGAGCATCGCGTAAGCGACCACGCGATTGAGCGCGCCCTCGAGCTCGCGCACGTTCGACGCGATCCGTTTGGCGAGAAACAACACCACTTCCTGCGACACCTGCGCCTGCGGCATCGCCTCGAGTTTCTTGACGATGATGTTGAGGCGCAGCTCAAAATCGGCCGGATTGACGTCCGCCACCAGACCCCACGACAGCCGCGAGAGGATGCGGCTTTCGATCCCCTCAAGGTCCTGCGGGCTGCGATCGGCCGAGATCACTAGGCGCTTACCCGCCGAGATGATCTCGTTCATCGTGTGGAAGAACTCCTCCTGGGTCGATTCCTTGCCGGCGATGAACTGGACGTCGTCGATCATCAGCAGATCGGCCGAGCGCAGCTTCTGCTTGAAGGTCAGCGTGTCCTTGGCGCGCATCGCCGAGACGAATTCGTACATGAATTTTTCGGCCGACATGTAGACGACCCGACCCGCGGGATGGCGGCGGCGGTATTCGTGGCCGATCGCGTGCATCAGGTGCGTCTTGCCGAGCCCGGTGCCGCCATGGAGGAACAGCGGGTTGAAGCCGACCGCCCCGCCCTCGGCCAGGGTTCGCGCGGCGTTGTAGGCGACCTCATTGGCCTTGCCGACGACGAAACTGTCGAACGTGTAGCGCGGCTCGAGCGGCGTGCCGCTGTCGGCGCGGAGCGCGGCGGCGGCGGGAGCCTCCTCCTCGGGCGCGGCCGCGAACAGCACCGGGCGCTGCGCGTCGGCGGCACCGGCGATCGCGACACGGCGGACCTGCGGCAGCATCGCGCGCCACGCGTGGAGCAGGCGATCGGCGAAATGAGTCTCGACCCAATTGGCCATGAACTGCGACGGCAAGGCGAGCTCGACCGTGTCGGTAGCGGCATCGTAACCGGCAAGCGTGATCGGCTTGAGCCAGCCGTCGAAGGTCCGCACGCCGCAATCGCGCCGCAAGCCGACGCGGATCGCCGCCCACGCCGCATCGATCGGCGACATGCCCTCCGCAGACGCGGGCGCGTCGACACAGCCATCGCTCGCTTTTGCCTGGTCCACGCCTGCTCCCGCCCGATCGGGCGTTCGACCGCCCGTGTGAGACGCACGTTCCCATCGCTGAACGACATTTTCGTCAGCTCCGATCCGCGTCCGTCTCTATGAGCCCGGAAGACGATTCGTCCGCCGGTACGCCCTTCTTTAGGAACCGTGCCGGTCGGCGATCAAGCCGGTTTATTTCATTTTAATGACCTTGACAGCCGAACCGACGGACTTCCGTCGAACAGCGCCTAACCGCTTCTGAAAAGGCTGTTTTTCGGCTTATTTCGAGTCCCGCGCGATCCGCGAATCGCGGGAAATCCTTGGGTCGGCCCGCGCACAAAAAAATACCCGCCGAGCGCGACGGGCGGGCGTCTTCAACGGGCGGTAGGAGTGGTCAGTTGAGCGCAGCCACCCGCTTGCTCAGGCGCGCAAACTTGCGCGACGCGGTGTTCTTGTGAACCACGCCCTTGGCGACTCCGCGCGCCAGTTCGGGCTGGGCAGCGGCCAGTGCCGCCGCGGCAGCGGCCTTGTCGCCGGCGCCGAGCGCGGTCTCGACCTTCTTGATGAAAGTGCGGATGCGTCCGACGCGGTTGCCGTTGATCTCCGAGCGGCGGTCGTTGCGGCGGATGCGCTTCTTGGCTTGCGGCGTGTTCGCCATATCGTTTTAAACTCTCTGCTCAATGCGGATTGCGGCGCGGGCGAAGCCCCGCCGTGAAGGCGCGCTCCCTACGGTCTTCGTGGCCGAAGGTCAACCTAGCGCTGGCATTTCGGGCACCAGAAGGTGGAGCGCCCGCCATCGACGCGGCGCGCGACCGTGCCGCCGCACAGGCAAGCCTTGCCCTCTCGGCCGTAGACACGAAACTGCTTCGAGAAATAGCCGAGCGCGCCATCGGGATGCGTGAAGTCGCGCAGCGTCGAGCCCCCCGCGGCGATCGCCGACTCGAGCACCTCGTGCACCGCCTCCACCAGCCGCTTGAGCCGCGGCAGGCTGATCGTCCCGGCAGGTCGGATCGGCGAAATCCGCGCGACGTTGAGCGCTTCGCAGACATAGATGTTGCCCAGCCCCGCGACGACTCGCTGGTCGAGCAGCAGCAGCTTGATCGCCGCGATCCGCCCGGCGAGCTTTGCCTTGAGCCATGCGGCGGTGAAATCGGCGCCGAGCGGCTCCGGCCCGAGCGCGCGGAACGGCGGCCATTCGTCGCGCGCCGCCGTCTCGATCAGGTCGAGCGAGCCGAACCGGCGCGGATCGTTGAGCGCGAGCGTGCGCCCATCGTCGGTATCGAGCAGCAGATGGTCGTGCGGGCCGATGCTGGCAGGATCGATCCGCCAGCGCCCCGACATGCCGAGATGGAAGATCAACGTGTCGCCGCGATCGGTCTCGATCAGCCCGTATTTGGCGCGCCGGCCGAGCCCGGTCACGACCGCGCCGGTCAGCCGCTGGCGCAGGTCGCCCGGGATCGGCCGGCGGATATCGGCGCGGCGCGGCTCGACCCTGGTCAACCGCCGCCCGGCGAGCACGGTCCGCAGCCCGCGCACGGTCGTCTCGACTTCGGGAAGCTCGGGCATGGCCGCGCTGCTAGGTTGCGTTTGATGCTGGAGCAACCCTTCGGTAGAGCCGCGCGATGACCGAGACCGTTCCCTTCGGCTATGCCGATATCGCCCCCGCCGAGAAGACCCAGCGCGTCGGCGAGGTTTTCCGCAGCGTCGCCGGCCGCTACGATCTGATGAACGACGCAATGTCGGGGGGCATGCACCGGCTGTGGAAGGATCGCTTCGTCCGCCGGGTGAGGCCGTGGCGCGGCGAGGCGATTCTCGACATGGCCGGCGGCACCGGCGACATCGCCTTTCGCGTGGCCGCCAAGGGCGCGGCGGTGACGGTCGCCGACATCAATCCGGCGATGCTCGAGGTGGGCATGGCGCGGGCGCAGAAGCGCGGCGTCGCGGGGCTGATATGGGCGGAGGAGAATGCCGAGACGCTGCGCTTCGCCGACCGCGGGTTCGATGCGTATACGATCGCGTTCGGGATCAGGAACGTCACCGACATCCCGGCGGCGCTGCGCGAGGCGCACCGCGTGCTCAAGCGCGGCGGGCGCTTCTTTTGCCTCGAATTTTCGACCACCTTGTGGCCCGGCTTCGGCGAAATCTACGACGCTTATTCGCATCATGTCGTGCCGCGGCTCGGCAAGCTGCTGGCGAACGACGAGGACAGCTACCGCTATCTGGTCGAGTCGATCCGCCGCTTCCCCGACATGGAGCAGTTCGGGGCGATGATCGAGGCGGCGGGTTTCGCGCGCGTATCGGTCGAGCCGATGCTCGGTGGGCTCGTCGCGATCCACAGCGGCTGGAAGATTTGACGCATCCCCATTCAAACACCGTTCGCGCTGAGCCCGTCGAAGCGCTCCCCTTCTCTTCCGAGCGAAAGAAGGAAGGGGCTTCGACAGGCTCAGCCCGAACGGTCGTGAGAGTGGGAAAATGACATCTACCGCGACGCACCTCTTCCGCTTGCTGCGCTGGGGCCGGACGCTCGCGCGGCACGGCGCGCTGCGCGGGATCGAGGCCGATCCGCTGACGCCGCCGCAGGTGCGCCGCCTCGTCCGCCTCGCCCGCTTCGGCGCGCGGACGCCCAAGCAACCGCGCTATGCCGACGCGTTCGAGGCGCTCGGCCCGGCCGCGATCAAGTTCGGCCAGGCGCTGGCGACGCGCCCCGACCTGGTCGGGAGCGAAGCCGCGCGCGACCTCGCCCGGCTCCAGGATGCGCTGCCGCCGGTGCCGTTCGCCGAGATGGCAGCGGCGATTGAGGCAGGTCTTGGCAAGCCGCTCGACGCCTTGTTCGCCTCGATCGATCCGGTGGCGGTCGGCGCGGCGTCGATCGCGCAGGTCCATCGCGCGGTCACGACCGATGGCCGCGACGTCGCGGTCAAGGTGCTGCGGCCCGGCGTCGAGGAGGATTTCGCCCGCGCGATCGAGACGTACGAATGGGCCGCGGCGCAAGTCGAGGCGATGGGCGGCGAGCTCGCGCGGCTGCGCCCCCGCCTGGTGATCGCCACCTTCCGTCAATGGACGCTGCGCGAGCTCGATCTGCGCCGCGAGGCGGCGTCCGCGTCCGAGCTCGCCGACGCCATGAAAGCGGAGCCGGGCTTTTGCGTGCCCGCCATCGACTGGCAGCGGACGTCGCGCCGCGTGCTCACGCTCGAATGGGTCGACGGGATCAAGCTGTCCGATCGCGCGGGGCTGATCGCTGCGGGGCACGACTTGCCCGTGCTGGCGGCGGCGCTGGTGCGCGCTTTCCTGCGCCAGGCGATCGCCGACGGGCTGTTCCACGCCGATCTCCATCAGGGCAATCTGTTCGCGCTTGCCGACGGACGCATCGCCGCGATCGATTTCGGCATCATGGGTCGCGTCGACCGGCGTGCGCGGCTGTGGCTCGCCGAGATCCTGCACGGGTTGATCACCGGCAATTACCGCCGTGTCGCGGAGATCCATTTCGAAGCCGGCTATGTTCCGCCGCACCACAGCCAGGCCGAGTTCGCCACCGCGCTGCGCGCGGTCGGCGAGCCGATCCGCGGGCTGCCGGTCAAGGACATCTCGATCGGCCAGATGCTCGACGGGCTGTTCAGCATCACCCGCGACTTCGACATGCCGACCCAGCCGCATCTGCTGCTGCTGCAAAAGACGATGGTGATGGTCGAAGGCGTCGCCACCGCGCTCGACCCCGACATCAACATGTGGGAGACCTCGGGGCCGTTTGTGAAGGAATGGCTGCGCGCCGAGCTTGGCCCCGAAGCGGCGCTGGCGGACCGGCTGGTGCGCGACTGGCGGACATTGCGCGACCTGCCCGACCTGATCCGGCGGATCGAGGCGCATTATCCCGCGCCCGGCGCCGCCCCTCCCCCGCCGCCGCTGCGCGCGGTTGAAGTGGTGCGGATCGGCGGGGGGTGGAGATATGTGGCGGTGGCGCTGCTAGCCGCAGCCGGCGGGGCCGCAGCGGCCTTGTTGATCCATTGACTGAAACCGATATGCGCATAAGATATGCGCATATCTGGAGGAACCCGTGTCAAGATCCAGCGCGCAAAAGCGGCCGACCAATGTCTCGCTCAATGCCACCCTGATCGACGAAGCCAAGCGGCTCAACGTCAATATCTCCGAGGCATGCGAACAGGGGCTCGAGCAGCGAGTCGCAAAGACTCGCGCCGAAGCTTGGCTCGAAGCGAACCGCAAGGCGATCGAGGGGTGGAACGCCTATGTCGAGGCAAATGGACTACCGCTGGCACGCTATCGTCAATTCTGATGGCGCGCTTCGATGTCTATTCCGGCCTCTCGGGCTCGGGTTATCTATTGGATTGCCAAGCAGATATCCTGCGAAATCTTGCCACGCGTTTCGTCATCCCCTTGCTGCCGTCTACCGGCTTGCCGCGTGCCGATCGGCTCAATCCCCTCTTCACGGTTGCCGATGAAAACGTCGTCATGGCCACCCAGCTCGCTTCCGCGGTTGATGCGCGGGAATTGGGCAGGCCGATACATTCGCTCGCCGAAGAACAATCGACGATCATGGACGCGATCGACATGCTGCTGACGGGATATTGAGATGACCGGCCAGCGCATCCTCCTGATCGTCGGCGGCGGGATCGCGGCGTACAAGGCGTGCGAGCTGATCCGGCTGCTGCGCAAGCGCGGCCTGACGGTGCGCTGCGTGCTGACCGCGGGCGGAGCGCATTTCGTCACGCCGATGACGCTGGCGGCGCTGAGCGAGCAGCCGGTCCATGCCAGCCTGTGGGATCTCAAGGACGAGAGCGAGATGGGGCATATCCGGCTCAGCCGCGAGGCCGACCTTGTCGTCGTCGCACCGGCCAGCGCCGACCTGCTCGCCAAGATGGCGGCGGGCATCGCCGACGATCTCGCCGCCACCCTGCTGCTGGCGACCGACAAGCGCGTGCTCGCCGCGCCGGCGATGAACGTGCGCATGTGGCAGCACGCCGCGACCCGGCGCAACGTGGCGCAATTGCGCGCCGACGGGGTGACGATCCTCGAACCCGACGAGGGCGAGATGGCCTGCGGCGAGTTCGGGCCGGGGCGGCTGCCCGCGCCTGAAGCGATCGTTGCGGCGATCGAGACGGCGCTCTCCCGGCCGGGCGAGAGGAGGCTGGCGGGCAAGCACGTCATCGTCACCGCCGGCCCGACGCACGAGCCGATCGATCCGGTGCGCTACATCGCGAACCGCTCATCGGGACGGCAGGGCTTCGCGATCGCGGCCGCGCTGGCGGATTTCGGCGCGCGGGTGTCGCTGATCGCCGGACCGGTGAGCCTCGCCACCCCGTCGGGCGTCGAGCGGACCGACGTCCAGACCGCGCGCGAAATGGCAGCGGCGGTCGAGGCCGCGCTGCCGGCCGACGCCGCGGTGATGGTCGCCGCGGTCGCGGACTGGCGCGCCGAGCCTGCGCTCGCCAAGATCAAGAAGCGCGCCGACGGCGTTCCGCCGCCGCTGACGCTCGCCGAGAACCCCGATCTGCTCGCGTCGCTTTCGGCCAATGCGCGCCGACCGCGCCTGGTCGTCGGGTTCGCCGCGGAAACCGACGCTCTGCTCGCCAATGCCAGCGCCAAGCTGGCGCGCAAGGGCTGCGACTGGATCGTCGCCAACGATGTCTCGGGAGACGTGATGGGCGGCGAAGAGAACGAGGTGCATCTGATCACCGCGCGGGGGATCGAGCCGTGGGAGCGGCTGAGCAAGGCGGACGTCGCTGCGCGGCTTGCGCGGCGCATCGCCGACGCGCTGGAACAGGCCGGTGGCTGATATCGTCATCGGCTTGAAGCGGCTTGCGCATGGGGCGGGCCTGCCGTTGCCCGCCTACGCCACCGCCGGCGCCGCAGGAATGGATGTCGTCGCGGCCGAGGACGTCACGCTCGCGCCCGGCGCGCGCCACGCGGTCGCGACGGGCTTTGCCGTAGCCATCCCGCCCGGATATGAGGTGCAGGTGCGGCCGCGCTCGGGGCTCGCGCTCAAGCACGGCATCACCTGCCCCAACACGCCGGGCACAATCGACGAAGACTATCGCGGCGAGGTCAGGATCATCCTCGCCAATCTCGGCTCCGAGCCATTCGAAGTGAAGCGCGGCGAGCGGATCGCGCAGCTCGTCCCCGCCAAGGTGACCCGCGCCGCGTTCGCCGAGGTCGACGATCTCGACGCGACCGACCGCGGCCACGGCGGGTTCGGCTCGACGGGACGGTGAACCTCACCGACGGCCAGCTCGATCGCTACGCGCGCCACATCGTCCTCAAGGAGATCGGCGGCGAAGGCCAGCGCAAGTTGCTCGGCGCGACGGTAGCGGTGGTCGGCGCGGGCGGGATCGGAGCGCCGCTGATCCAGTATCTCGCCGCCGCCGGGGTCGGCACGCTCGCCGTGATCGACGACGATGCGGTGGCGCTGTCCAACCTCCAACGCCAGACCTTGTTCACCACGCGCGACGTCGGCGCGCACAAGGTGGCGATGGTCGCCAATGCGGTCGCTCGGCTCAACCCCGACGTCAAGGTCCGCCCGGTCGATCGCCGGCTCGATGGCGCCAATGCCGAGACGATGCTCGGCGGCGCGGACGTGGTGGTCGACGGATCGGACAGCTTCGCCACCCGCCTCGCCGTCGCCGACGCCGCGCACGCGCTGCGCATCCCGCTGGTGTCGGCCGCGGTCGGGCAATTCGAGGGACAGCTCGGCGTCTATCGCGGATGGGAGGCGGGCAAGCCGTGCTACCGCTGCTTGGTCGGCGGCGATCCCGGGCGTGACGATGTCTCGTGCGCCGAACAGGGCGTGCTCGGCGCGCTCACCGGGGTGCTCGGCAGCCTCGCGGCGATCGAGACAATCCGCCAGATCGTGCCGTTCGGAATGGACAGCGCCGGCCAGCTGCTGCTCGTCGATGCATTGAGCTTCCGCTTCCGCACGATCGGCCTGCCGAAGGATCCAGGATGCCGATGCGCGGCCTGACGATCATCGTCGTCGAGGCGTCGACGGTGCGCCTCCACGCCGCGCTGTCGATCGCGGCCGCTTCAGCTGCGCTCGGAGCGCCGACGCGGCTGCATCTGCACGGCGAGGCGGCGCGGATGATCGCACCGCCGCTTGTAGCGGATGAGGATGACGGCCACGCTGCGGCCGGCCTGCCGATCCTCGCCCAGATGCTCGATGAGGCGCTCAGCCTCGGCGTCGCCATCAGCGCGTGCCAGACCGGGGTGGCAATGGCCGCGATCGACGCCGCGGCGCTCGATGCGCGGATCGAAGCGAGCGGGTTGGTAGCGGTCATGGCGGCGCTGGGCGAAGGCCGGCTGATCACCGTCTAGTCAGCGACGATATGTCCCCGAAACCAGTCGGCCAGCTCATCCTCGGCGAGTTTGCTGGCGGCAAGTGCAAGCATAACCTGAATCGCATCGGCTTTCTCAAACCGGAGTACGATGCCGTTCGCCCGAAGAAACAATCGCGCGACCACCCACGCAGTGCGCTTGTTCCCATCGATGAATGCATGGTTTCGCGTGATGCCGAAGGCGTAGGAGGCAGCTAACGCCGCCGCATCGGGCTCGCCGTAGGACGCCAGATTGAGCGGCCGTGCCAAGGCGGATTCCAAGCCGCCACCGTCGCGCACGCCGGCCGGTCCGCCGTGCTCGGCAAGCTGGCGATCATGGAGCGCAATCGCCAGATCGGCACTGATCCAGATCCAGTCCACGAAGTTCTATTGCGCAAGCACGCGCAGGATATCGCGGTCATCGCGCATGATGTCCTCACCGAGTTCCATCATCCGCGCGAACTCGGGATCGTAAGGCGTGATGCGGTAGCCCCCGTCGGGAGCTTCGCTCAGATAAAGCTGATCGCCCCGATCGAGCTTCAGGCGCGACAGAATATCCTTGGGCAGGACAATCCCGGTGGAGTTGCCGATCGCAACGAGTTTGATGGGTTTGGTCATACAGATGTTATAACGTCAGCCTCGACGACACTCAATCATCTATCTCGCTGCCGCTTTCTTCCCGGTCAGCTTCTTTGCCCCACCCCGCTTCTTGCCCTTCGCCGGCCCCTTGGCCGCACGCTCCGCCAGCAGCGCCACCGCCTCGTCGAGCGTCACCGCCTGCGGATCGGCCGACTTGGGGATGGTCGCGTGGGTCGTGCCGTCGGTGACGTAGGGACCGAAGCGGCCCTCCATCACTTTGACTTCGACACCGCTCTCGGGGTGCGCACCGAGCGCCTTGAGCGGCTCGCGCGATGCGCCGCGCCCGCCCCCCTTGGCGGCATCGGCCAGCTTGGCGACCGCGGCGTTCATGCCGATCTCGAACACCTCGCTGGTCGAGGCGAGCTTGGCGTATTTTCCATTGTGGGCGAGATAAGGCCCGTAACGCCCGATGGAGGCTGCGATTTTCTCGCCGCTTTCGGGGTGAACACCAACGGTGCGCGGCAGCGACAGCAGGCGCAACGCGAGATCGAGGTCGAGGGGGCCGACGTCCTTGGGAATCGACGCGCGCTTCGCCTCCTTGCCTTCGCCGAGCTGGACGTAGGCGCCGAAGCGGCCGCTGCGCTGGGTCACTGCCTCGCCGCTGACCGGGTCCTCGCCGAGCGTCGCCGGACCCGTGTCGTTGGCGGCGCCCTCGCCGCCCGGCTGGGCGAAGCGGCGGGTGTATTTGCATGTCGGATAGTTCGAACAGGCGACGAACGCGCCGAACTTGCCGCCGCGCAATGCCAGCCTGCCGTCGGCGCAGGCGGGGCATTTGCGCGGGTCGCTGCCGTCGCCTCGATCAGGGAACAGATAATCGCCGAGAAACAGGTCGAGCGCGGCGGTGACTTCGGACGGCTGCCGCTCCATCACCTCGGCGGTCTTCGGCTTGAAATCGCGCCAAAATGCCTCGAGCACCGCCTGCCATTGCGCGCGGCCGCCGGATACGTCGTCGAGACTATCCTCGAGCCCGGCGGTGAAATCATAGCTGACGTAGCGCTCGAAGAAGCGCTCGAGGAACGCCGTCACCAGCCGCCCGCTCTCCTCGGCGAAGAAGCGGTTCTTCTCGATCCGGACATAGTCGCGGTCCTTGAGCGTCTGCAGCGTCGCGGCATAGGTCGAGGGACGGCCGATGCCGATCTCCTCCATCTTCTTGACCAGGCTCGCCTCGGAATAGCGCGGCGGCGGCTGGGTGAAATGCTGCTCGGCCTTGACCGCCTTCTTTGCCGGAGTGTCGCCCTCGTTCATCCGCGGCAGGCGGCGTGAATCCTCGTCGCCCTCGTCGTCGCGGCCTTCCTCGTAGAGCGCGAGATAGCCGGGGAAGAGCACGACCTGACCGGTCGCGCGCAAGCCGTGCTGGCCGGTCTGATCGGCCAGGTCGACGGTCGTGCGCTCGAGCCGCGCCGACGCCATCTGGCTCGCCATCGCGCGCTTCCACACCAGCTCGTAGAGCCGCGCGTGATCGCCCGATCCGGCGTGGTTGCGGCCGAAATCGGTCGGGCGGATCGCCTCGTGCGCCTCCTGCGCGTTCTTGGCCTTGGTGGTGTAGATGCGCGGCTGATCGGGCACGTAGCTCGCGTCGTACCGCTCGGCGACCGCGTGGCGCGCGGCGGAGATCGCGCTGCCGTCCATCTGCACGCCGTCGGTGCGCATATAGGTGATCGCGCCCTCTTCGTAGAGCGACTGGGCGAGGCGCATCGTGTGGCTGGCCGAGAAGCCGAGCTTGCGCGCCGCCTCCTGCTGCAGCGTCGAGGTGGTGAACGGCGGCGGCGGATTGCGCGTGAGCGGCTTAGTCTCGACCGCGACGATCGAGAAGCGCCCCGCCTCGACATCGGCTTTGGCCGCGAGCGCATCGCCCTCGTTGCCGATCGTCAGCCGATCGAGCCTGGCGCCCTTCCATTTAACCAGACGGGCAAGAAACGCTGTGCCGTCCTGTTCCATATCGGCGGCGACGGACCAATATTCCTGCGCGCGGAACGCCTCGATCTCGCGTTCGCGGTCGACCACCAGCCGCAGCGCGACCGATTGCACACGTCCGGCGGATTTGGCGCCCGGCAGCTTGCGCCACAACACCGGCGACAACGTAAAGCCGACCAGATAATCGAGCGCGCGGCGCGCCCGATAGGCGTCGATCAGATCCTCGTCGAGCGCGCGCGGCTCCGCCATCGCCTTAAGCACCGATGCCTTGGTGATCGCGTTGAAGGTGACCCGCTCGACATCCTTGGGCAGCGCCTTGCGCTTCCGGAGCACCTCCTGGACGTGCCAGCTGATCGCCTCGCCCTCGCGGTCGGGATCGGTCGCGAGGATCAGCTTCTCGGCGCCCTTGGCCTCGTCGCTGATCGCCTTGAGCTGCTTGGTCTTGTCGCCGTAGGTCTCCCATTCCATCGCGAAGCCCTGGTCGGGGTTCACCGAGCCGTCCTTGGCCGGAAGATCGCGGACATGGCCATAGGAGGCGAGCACGCGATAACCGGGCCCGAGATATTTCTCGATGGTCTTGGCCTTGGCGGGCGATTCGACGACGACAAGCTTCATGAAGGCGGTTTCCTACGCGTACGCACGTGCGAGGGTGGCGAGACGACGGGCGGGCCGTCAACCCGTCCCCGACGTCAGGTCAATCGCGACCCGACCGGACGTCGTCCTCGCCGACCAGCGCACCGTTCGCGATCCTGCGGTAGAAGCAGCTCGGCGCGCCGGTGTGGCAGGCCGGCCCATGCGGGCGCACGCGCAGCCATATCGCGTCCTGATCGCAGTCGATCAGCGTCTCAATCACGCTCAGCACATGGCCTGAGGTCTCGCCCTTGCGCCACAAGCACCCGCGCGAGCGCGACCAGAAATGCGCCTCGCCCGTCGCCAGCGTGCGCTCCAGCGCCTCGGCGTTCATGTGCGCTACCATCAGCACCATGCCGCTCTCGGCGTCGGTCGCGACCGCGGTGATCAGCCCCGCCGCATCGTAGCTGGGATTGAGCCTCGTGCCCGTCTCGCGTGTCTTGTCCATCACCTTCGCTAACTCTTCTTTTGCCCCGAAGCTACAAAAGGGCGACAAAGCAGGCTCGCCTGCCTATATGGCGCGCATCCGCCAGCGACGACGGGTTGCCAAGATGCTGACCACTCATCCGTTCGACCCCTCTCGCGAAGATGGGGATAAATTGCGCGAGGAATGCGGGATATTCGGCATCTGGGGCGCCGACGCCGCGTCGGCGATGACCGCGCTCGGCCTCCACGCGCTGCAACATCGCGGCCAGGAGGCGGCCGGCATCACCAGCTGGGACGGGCGCGCGTTCCACACCCATCGCGCGATGGGCCATGTCGCCGGCAACTTCGACCGCGACGATATCATCCGCCAGCTGCCCGGCCGGGTCGCGATCGGCCATGTGCGCTATTCGACCACCGGCGAGACCGCGCTGCGCAACGTGCAGCCCTTGTTCGCCGAGCTGTCGTCGGGCGGCTTCGCGGTCAGCCATAACGGCAATATCTCCAACGCGATGAAGCTGCGCCGCGAGCTCGTCCGCCGCGGCTCGATCTTCCAGTCGACCAGCGACACCGAGACGATCATCCATCTCGTCGCGACTTCGAGCTACCGCACCCTGCTCGATCGGTTCATCGACGCGCTCAAGCAGATCGAGGGCGCTTACTCTTTGCTGTGCCTGACGCCCGAGGGGATGATCGTGTGCCGCGATCCGCTCGGCATCCGCCCGCTGGTGATGGGGCGGCTCGGCGACAGCTATATCTTCGCATCGGAAACGGTGGCGCTCGATGTGGTCGGCGCGTCGTACATCCGCTCGATCGAGCCGGGCGAGCTGGTGATCGTGTCGGAGCGGGGCCTGCGCTCGATCCGCCCGTTCGCAGCCGTGGCGCCGCGGCCGTGCATCTTCGAGCAGGTCTATTTCTCGCGCCCCGATTCGATCAGCGACGGCCAGTCGGTCTATTCGGTGCGCAAGCGCATCGGCCAGCAGCTTGCGCTCGAAAGCGGCGTGCCCGCCGACCTCGTCGTCCCCGTCCCTGATTCGGGCACCCCCGCGGCGATCGGCTATGCGCAGGAAAGCGGCATCCCGTTCGAGCTCGGCATCATCCGTTCGCACTATGTCGGCCGCACCTTCATCCAGCCGGGCGATCAGGTCCGCCACCTCGGCGTCAAGCTCAAGCACAACGCCAACCGCCCGCTGATCGACGGGCAGCGCGTGATCCTGATCGACGATTCGATCGTGCGCGGCACGACCAGCCTCAAGATCGTCCAGATGCTGCGCGACGCCGGCGCGCGCGAGATCCACATGCGCATCGCCAGCCCGCCGACACGCCACAGCTGCTTCTACGGCGTCGACACGCCCGAGCGCGCCAAGCTGCTCGCGGCGCAGATGTCGGTCGCCGAGATGGCCGATTACATCAAGGTCGACAGCCTCGCGTTCGTCTCGGTCGACGGGCTCTATCGCGCGCTCGGCGAGGATGTGCGCGACGACGCGCGCCCGCAGCATTGCGACGCCTGCTTCACCGGCGATTATCCGACGCACCTGACCGACCAGGAGGACATCGCGCCGGCCGATCAATTGTCGCTGCTCGCCGAACGGGTCGCCTGATGCCGGGATTGTTGGAGGGCAAGGTCGCCCTCGTCACCGGCGCCAGCCGCGGGATCGGTGCCGCCACCGCCGAGGCGCTCGCCCGGGACGGGGCGCACGTCGTCCTCGTCGCGCGCACCGCAGGCGGGCTCGAGGAGGCCGAGGAGCGCATCCACGCCGCGGGCGGCACGGCGACCATCGCCCCGCTCGATCTGGCCGACGGCGACAGCATCGCGCGCCTCGCCACCGCAATTCGCGGGCGCTGGCCGGCGCTCGACGTGCTCGTGCTCAACGCCGCGATGCTCGGCTCGCTCGGGCCCGTGACGACGATCGACGGCGCCGAGTTCAGCCGCATCCTGACGCTCAACCTGATCGCCCAGCAGGCGATGATCGCCGCATTCGATCCGCTGTTGCGCGCCAGCGAGCGTGCGCGGGTGATCGGACTGACCTCGAGCGTGGCGACCAAGCCGCGGGCGTTCTGGGGGGCCTATGGCGCGTCCAAGGCCGCGTTCGAGGCGCTGCTGCTGGCCTATGGCGACGAGGTCAAGGCGATCAGCAACATCCGCGTCGCGATCGTCGATCCCGGCGCGACCGCGACGGCGATGCGCGCCAAGGCCTATCCGGGCGAGGACCCCGCCACGATCCAGCCGACGGACAAGGTCGGCGCGCGGATCGCGCAGCTCGTCGGCGAGGGTTTCGAACGCGGCTTCCGCCTGCGCATCGCCGGCTCGGCGCGCGGTTAGTTCAGGCCCGCTTGACCAGCGTCACCTGGACCACGTCGATCCCGCCGCCGCGGAACCCGCCCTCGCAATACATCAGATAATAGCGCCATAGCCCGACGAATCGATCGTCGAAGCCCGACGGCAGCCGGCCTTCGCTCACCGCCTCGTCGAATCGCGCACGCCAGCGGCGCAGCGTCTCGGCATAATGCAGCCCGTAGCCGCGCCGATCCTCCCAGCGCAGCCCCGCCGCTTCGGCCAGCGCGCGGAAGCGGCTCTCGCTGACCAGCAGCCCGCCGGGAAAGATATAGGTCTGGATGAAATCGGCGTTGGCGGCGTAGCGTTCGAAGATCGCGTCGTCGATCGCGATGAACTGCAGCGCGGCACGACCGCCGGGAACAAGCGCGCGCGCGACCGCGCCGAGATAGTCGGGCCAATATTCCTGGCCGACCGCCTCGACCATTTCGACGCTGGTGATTGCGTCGAAGCCGGGCGCGACGTCGCGATAGTCGCGCAGCTCGATCCGCGCGTTTGGCCCCAGCCGCGCGGCGGCGAAATCACGCTGGCTCGGCGACAGAGTGATGCCGGTGACGTCGGCGCCGCGCTCCGCCGCTGCTTCGACGACCGAGCCCCAGCCGCAGCCGATGTCGAGCAGCCGCGTGCCCGGCCGTGCCGCGACGCGATCGAGCAGCAGGGCGATCTTGTGCGCCTGCGCCTGCTCGAGCGGCTCGTCGGGTGCGATCGGCTCGGCGAACACCGCGCTCGAATAGGTCATGCTGCGATCGAGCCAGGCGGCGTAGAAGTCCTCGCCAAGATCGTAATGGAATGCGATGTTGCGCATCGCGCCGCCGCGATCGTTGCGGCGAAAGGCGTGAAGCAAGTGATTGACCAGCCGGCCCGGCCCGCGCGCGCGGCCGACTTGCCCGAGCGTGTGGCGGTTGCGGACGAACAGATCGAACAGCGGCACCAGATCGGGGCTGGACCATTCGCCTTCGGCCCAGCTGCGATACCAGCCGACCGAACCGCCGACGGCGAGCCGGGCGAGCGGCCGCCAGCTCACCAGATGGACCTCGGCATGCGGGCCGGATGCGTGCCCGCCAAGCAGGCGTCGGGTGCCGTCGGGCAGCACCGCCTCGATCGAGCCTGAGGCGAGGCGCGCATCGATGTGATCGAGCAGCCGGCGAAAGGCCGGGGCGAGCAAGCGCGCAAGCAGCCCGGCCCCGGTAGCGAAGCGCTGGTCGGCCGACACGAGATGATGGCCGCGGGGGTTCTGCACGTTCATCGGCGCGGGATGCCGCAACGTCGGCGCGGACGCAATTAACTAGATGGGCACGCACTCCGTTCGCACTGAGCCTGTCGAAGCGCCTTCTTTCTCTCGCCGACGAGGCAAGGAAAGGGCTTTGATAGGGCTCAGCTCGAACGGTCTGGATTTCTAAATGGCGTGCGGTTCCTTTTCGACCTGCCAGGTCTGGCCCTTGGCGATCAGCGCCTGGAGATCGGGCTTCTTGCCCTGCGCGACGGCCCGGTTCTGCTCGACTACCGCGCTTTCGAACGTCGGCGCGGGCGATTGGAACAGCACGCCGAGCGCCATCGGGAACGGCCCAAACGGCATCTCGACGAGCATGTGCGCGACCGCGCGATTGACCTCGTCGTGGACCAGCACGTCGGCGCTGCGCCAATCGCCGTCGACCACGTCGACCGCCTCCAGATGGAGATGGTCGCGGTTGAGGCGCAGGCCCTTGGTGCCGGCGGCGAACAGCATCGGCTCGCCCTGCGCCAGCCACAGCTGGTTGCCCGACGCCGCCGCCTTGTCGGTGAACGGTGCGAACACGTCGGCATTGTAGACGATACAGTTCTGAAATATCTCGACAAAGCTGGTGCCCTTGTGCGCATGCGCGGCCTTGAGCACGTCGGGCAGTTTCTTGTGCACGTCGATCCCGCGCGCGACGAAGCGCGCGCCCGCGCCGAGCGCGAACGCGCACGGATTGGCCGGCCGGTCGACCGAGCCGAACGGGGTCGATGGCGAGCGCGTGCCGATCCGGCTGGTCGGCGAATATTGGCCCTTGGTCAGCCCGTAGATCTCGTTGTTGAACAGCAGCACCTGGCAATCGAGATTGCGGCGCAGCAGATGCATCGTATGGTTGCCGCCGATCGAAAGCGCGTCGCCGTCCCCGGTGATGATCCACACGTCGAGATCGGGATTGGCCAGCTTGACCCCGGTCGCCACCGCCGGCGCACGGCCGTGGATCGTGTGGAAACCATAGGTTTCCATATAATAAGGAAAGCGAGAAGAGCAGCCTATCCCGCTGACGAACACGGTGTTTTCGGGGCGCACCCCAAGTTCGGGCATCGTCCGCTGGACCGCCTTGAGCACGGCGTAGTCGCCGCAGCCGGGGCACCAGCGCACCTCCTGATCGGTTTCCCAATCCTTGGGGCTGGTCTTGATCGGGGTCATGTCGTTCATGCGAGTGCGCTTTCGATGGCCGCTTCGATCTCGGCGATCCGGAACGGCTGGCCGCTGACCTTGTTGAGCGGCTTGGCATCGACCAAAAACTGATCGCGCAGCACCGTCTTGAGCTGACCGGTATTCATCTCGGGCACGAGAATACTCGTATAACCCTTTAGCAGATCACCCAAATTCCGCGGCATCGGCCAGATATGCCGGATGTGGACGTGACTGACGTCGCGCCCGCGCGCGCGCAATCGGCGCACCGCCTGGTGGATCGGACCGAAGGTCGAACCCCAGCCGACCACGACCAGCCTGCCGCCCATGTCGCCAAGCGTCACTTCCTGGTCCGGAATATGGTCGGCGACGCCGTCGACCTTCGCCTTGCGCGCATCGGTCATCGCTTGATGGTTGGCCGGCGCATAATCGATGTTGCCGGTGCCCTGCGCCTTCTCGATCCCGCCGATGCGATGGAGCAGCCCCGGCGTCCCCGGCTTGATCCACGGCCGCGCGCCCTTGGCATCGCGCGCATAGGGCAGCAGCTTCTCGCCCTCGGCCGGCGCATCGTCCTTGAACGCCACGGGGAACGACGCGTAGCCTCCCATGTCGGGCACCTTCCAGGGCTCGGCGGCATTGGCGATATAGCCGTCGGTCAGCAGCATCACCGGGGTCATGAATTGGGTCGCGAGGCGCACCGCCTCGATCGCGCAATCGAACGCGTCGGCGGGCGAGCGCGCGGCGATCACCGGCATCGGCGCATCGCCGTTGCGGCCGTAGACCGCCTGGTAGAGATCGGACTGCTCGGTCTTGGTCGGCAGCCCGGTCGAAGGGCCGCCGCGCTGCGAGTTGACGATCACCAGCGGCAGCTCGGTCATGATCGCGAGCCCCATCGCCTCGCCCTTAAGCGCAATGCCCGGCCCCGACGACGAGGTGATGCCGAGCTTGCCCGCATAGCTCGCACCGATCGCGCTGGCGATCGCGGCGATCTCGTCCTCGGCCTGGAAGGTGGTGACGCCGAACTCCTTGAGCCGCGACAGATGGTGGAGGATCGCCGACGCCGGGGTGATCGGATAGCCGCCGAAGAACATGTCGAGCCCGGCCAACTGCGCGCCCGCGACGAGCCCGAGCGAGATCGATTCCGCGCCGGTGACGGTGCGGTACAGCCCCGGCTCGGCCGGCGCCGGGGCGATCGAATGCTGATGGAGGTCGCCGCCGATCTCCGCGGTCTCGCCATAGGCATGGCCGGCGTTGAGCGCGGCGATATTGGCCTCGGCGAGCAGCGGCGCCTTGGCGAACTTGGTCTTGAGCCAGTCGACGATCGGATCGCGGCTGCGGTCGAACATCCACAGCGCGAGGCCGAGCGTCCACATGTTCTTGCAGCGCAGCGCCTCCTTGTTGCCGAGGCCGAACGGCTTGACCGCCTCGAGCGTCAGCTGCGAGATGTTGAACGCGAGCAATTGCCAGCGCGCGAGGCTGCCGTCGCTCAAGGGGCTGACGGCGTAGCCGGCTTTGGCGAGATTGCGGGCATTGAACTCGCCCTCGTCGGCGATGATCAGCCCGCCGGACTTGAGATCGGCGACATTGGTCTTGAGCGCGGCGGGGTTCATCGCGATCAGCACATCGGGCTGGTCGCCCGCGGTCTCGATCGCGGTCGAGCCGAAATTGATCTGGAACGCCGAGACGCCGAACGTCGTGCCCTGCGGCGCGCGGATCTCGGCCGGGAAATCAGGGAAGGTGGCGAGGTCGTTGCCGGCGAGCGCGGTCGACAGCGTGAATTGGCCACCGGTCAGCTGCATGCCGTCGCCGCTGTCGCCGGCGAAGCGGACGACGATCGCTTCCATCACGGGATGCGCGGCCGCCTCACGGGGGGTCAGTTCGCGCGCGGCGGATGCCATGGAGTGGGACCTTGCTCGATTGGGTTGCGCTTCCCTAGGACGAGCGGCGGTGCGGCTCAAACAAGAAAATATGGCGGCAGGACAAGGGGACAGGCCCCGCCCCTGTTCAAATTCATATCGGAATGGCTAGAAGCGGATATGAACGACCTCCCCTATCGCCCCGCCGCCGGGATCATGCTGCTCAACGCCGAAGGCAAGGTCTTCGTCGGCCAGCGGCTCGATTCGACGCTCGAGGCGTGGCAGATGCCGCAGGGCGGGCTCGATCCCGACGAGGAGCCCGAGGCCGCGGCGCTGCGCGAGCTCGAGGAGGAGACGGGGATCGCGCCGCGCCATGTCGAGATCGTCGCGCGCGCGCCCGAGGATCTGTTTTACGATCTGCCGGCCGATCTCGTCGGCAAGCTGTGGAAGGGCCGCTATCGCGGCCAGCGCCAAAGCTGGTTCCTCGCGCGCTTCACCGGGACCGACGACGACGTCGACATCGCCACGGCGCATCCCGAGTTTCGCGCATGGAAATGGGCCGAACCGGCGTCGCTGCCGGAGATGATCGTGCCTTTCAAACGTGTGCTGTATGAGGACGTTCTGCGCCATTTCGCCCCGTTGATGTGACTGGACGAATGCGGCCGACCTAGGAAAAGTCGGCGCTTTCGCGTAGGGGCCGAATCGGAATGCCCGCGGCTGACGACCGCGGCTGCGCCCGAGAAAAAGACAGGGAGACGAAATGCACCAGGCGGCGGAACTCTTGACGGCGATCCCAGGCCTTGATCCGGCGCCGGTCAACCATCCCCTGCTGGTCGATTGGGTCCGCGAGATCGCCGACCATACCCAGCCCGACCGCGTCCACTGGTGCGACGGCTCCGACGAGGAATGGGCCGCGCTGACCGACATGCTGGTCGATGCCGGCACGCTGATCCGTCTCGATCCGGCCAAGCGGCCCAACAGCTTCTATGCGCGCTCCGATCCACGCGACGTCGCGCGCGTCGAAAGCCGCACCTTCATCTGCTCGGCGACCGAGGACGACGCCGGCCCGACCAACAATTGGCGCGACCCCGGCGAAATGCGAGTGAAGCTCGATGCGCTGTTCGCCGGCTGCATGCGCGGCCGCACGATGTATGTCGTGCCTTATTGCATGGGCCCGATCGGATCGAAGATCAGCGCGGTCGGCGTCGAGATTACCGACAGTCCCTATGTTGCGATCTCGATGCGGGTGATGACGCGGATCGGCCAGCCGGCGCTCGACATGCTCGGCGAGGACGGCTTCTTCGTCCGCTGCGTTCATAGCCTTGGTGCGCCGCTCAGCCCGGGCGAAGCGGACGTGGCCTGGCCGTGCAACGACGAGAAATGGATCGTCCAGTTCCCCGAGACGCGCGAGATCTGGTCCTATGGCTCGGGCTATGGCGGCAACGCCTTGCTCGGCAAGAAATGCTTTGCGCTGCGCATCGCCTCGGTGATGGCGCGCGACGAGGGTTGGCTGGCCGAGCACATGCTGATCCTCAAGCTGACCTCGCCGCAGAACGAGGTGCGCTACATCGCAGGGGCCTTCCCCAGCGCGTGCGGCAAAACGAACATGGCGATGCTCGAGCCGACCATCGCCGGCTGGAAGGCGGAGACGATCGGCGACGACATCTGCTGGATGCGCTTCGGCCCGGACGGCCGGCTCCATGCGATTAATCCCGAGGCCGGCTTCTTCGGCGTCGCGCCCGGCACCGGCATCGCCACCAACAAGAATGCGATCGACACGCTCTACGCCAACACGGTGTTCACCAACACGGCGCTGACCGAGGACGGCGACGTGTGGTGGGAAGGTCTGAGCGACACCCCGCCCGACAATCTGATCGACTGGCGCGGCGAGCGCTGGAATCCGGAGAAGGGCACGCCCGCGGCGCATCCCAACGCGCGCTTCACCGTGCCTGCCGACCAGTGCCCGTCGATCGCGCGCGAGTGGGACGATCCCGCCGGCGTGCCGATCTCCGCGATCCTGTTCGGCGGGCGGCGCGCGACCGCGGTCCCGCTGGTGACCGAGGCGTTCGATTGGCAGCATGGCGTGTTCCTTGCCGCCAACATCGCCTCCGAAGGCACCGCCGCCGCCGAGAATCGCGTCGGCACGCTGCGCCGCGATCCGTTTGCGATGCTGCCGTTCTGCGGCTATCATATGGCCGATTATTTCGCCCACTGGCTGCGCCTCGGCGCGGCGGCCGACCCCGCCAAGCTACCGCGGATCTATCTCGTCAACTGGTTCCGCAAAGATGCCGGCGGCAAGTTCGTCTGGCCTGGCTTCGGCGACAACAGCCGCGTGCTCAAATGGATCGCGGAGCGGCTGGAGGGCCGGGCGGCGGCGACGGACACGCCGATCGGCCGCGTTCCGCCGGCCGAGGCGCTCGATCTCGCCGGGCTCGATCTCTCGCCCGAGAAGGTCGAGCTGCTGCTCGAGGTCGATCCGGTCGTGTGGCGCGACGAGGCCGAGCTCAGCGCGCGCGATTTCGCCGCCTATGGCGATCGCCTGCCGCCGGCGCTGCGGCAGGAGCATGAGGCGCTGGTCGAACGCCTCGCCAGCCAGACGCGATGACCCGATCCAGCCGATTGGGGAGCCAGCGATGATCGACCTGCATTATTGGCCCACGCCCAACGGCCAGAAGATCACCATATTTCTCGAGGAGGCGGGGCTTCCCTATCGCGCGATTCCCGTCAATATCGGCAAGGGCGAGCAATTCGAGCCCGAATTCCTCGCGATCGCCCCCAACAATCGTATCCCCGCGATCGTCGATCATGAACCCGCAGACGGCGGCGCGCCGGTGTCGCTGTTCGAATCGGGCGCGATCCTGCTCTATCTCGCCGACAAGAGCGGCCAGCTGATCCCCGCCGACCTGCGCGGACGCGCCGAGGTGCTGCAATGGCTGTTCTGGCAGATGGGCGGGCTCGGCCCGATGGCGGGGCAGAACAATCATTTCCGCAATTATGCGCCGGAGCAAATCCCTTACGCGATCGAGCGCTACGGCAATGAAACCAACCGGCTGTTCGGCGTGCTCGACCGGCGCCTGGCCGATCGCGCCTTCCTTGCCGGAGCAGACTATTCAATCGCTGACATCGCGTCATATCCTTGGGTCGTGCCGTATGAACGGATGGGTCAGTCGCTCGACGACTTCCCCCATCTCAGGCGCTGGTTCGAAACGATCCAGGAGCGCCCCGCGACGGTGCGCGCCTATGAGACGGCCAAGCGGATCAATCCCAATCCGCCGGCAACGCGCAGCGAGGAGGAGCGCAAGATCCTGTTCGGCCAGACCGCGGCCAGCACGAAGCAGCCGACAGGCTGATCAGGCAGGCTCGAGCGCGACGATCGTCGTCGCGAGCCGCTCGACCTCCGCGCGATCATGGCTGACGTAGAGGATCGGCAGCTTGAGTTCGTCGCGGATCCGCGCGATCACCGCGATGATCTCCTCGCGCCGCGCGGCATCGAGCGACGACAGCGGCTCGTCCATCAGCAGGAAGCGCGGCGCCGCGAGCAGGGCGCGCCCGATCGCCACGCGCTGCGCCTCGCCGCCGGACAAGCTGCGAGGCCAGCGCTCAAGCAGATGCCCGATCCCAAGAAACGCGACGACCTCGTCGAACCCGATCCACCGCTCCGCCGGATCGGCCAGCCGCTCACCGTAACTCAGATTGGCGCGCACCCGCCGATGTGGGAACAGGCGGCCGTCCTGGAACACATAGCCGGCGCGCCGGCGCTCTGGCGGCAGATCGAGGCCGGCCTGGTGATCGAACAGCGCCGCGCCGGCGACGACGATCCGGCCGGTGTCGGGCCGCAGCAGCCCGGCAACCATGTTGAGGACGCTGGTCTTGCCCGCGCCCGAGGGCCCGAACAGGGCGGTCAGTCCCGCCCCGGCGCGCAGCGTCAGCGCGACCGCCGCGTCGCCCAGCCTGCGGCTGACGTCGATCTCAAAGGACATGGCCGCTTTGCCCCGCCCCGGCCCTCCGCGACAGTGCTTCCGATATCACTAGCGCAACGAGCGAAAGCAGCACTGAGATAAGCGCGAGGCGCGTCACCACGCCCTCGCCGCCCGGCATCTGCAGCGCGCCATAGATCGCCAGCGGCAGGGTGCGGGTCTCGCCCGGAATGTTGGAGACGAAGGTGATCGTCGCGCCGAACTCGCCGATCGAGCGCGCGAAGCCGAGCACCGCGCCGGCGAACAGCCCGGGCAGCGTCAGCGGCAGCGTGATCGTGACGAACGCATGCCAGCGCGTCGCGCCGAGCGTGCGCGCCGCGCCCTCGAGCCGCCGGTCTACCGCCTCGATCGACAGCCGGATCGCACGCACCATCAGCGGCAGCGCCATCACCGCCGCCGCGAGCGCCGCGCCGGTCCAGCGGAACATGAAGCTGAGCCCGAGCCAGTACGCGAACCAGCGACCGGCCGGTCCGTTGTTGCCGAATGCGAGCAGCAGGAGCCACCCGGTCACCACCGGCGGCAGGACCAGCGGCAGATGGACCAGCGCATCGACCAGCAGCTTGCCGCGGAACCGTCCGCGCGCGAGCAGCCACGCGAGGGCGAACGCGACCGGCATCATCGCTGCGACGGCGACGATACTGACCTTGAGCGAGAGGCAAACGATCTCCCACTCGTCCGGGGTCAGCATCGGCAGGATCAGCGCGCGACGAAGCCGTAGCGGACGAAGATCGCCTTGCCGCGCCGTGAAATCAGGAACTTGCGGAAGCCTTCGGCATCGGGGCTGGTGCTCGCGTTGAGCACCGCGATCGGATAAGTGATCGGAGGATAGCTCCCGGCCGGAAAAAACCCGACGATCACGACCTTGGACGACGCCTTTGCGTCGGTCTCGTAGACGATCCCGAGCGGCGCCTCGCCGCGCTCGACCAGCGCCAACGCCGCGCGTACGTTTTCGGCTCGCGCCACCTTTGGCTCCACCTGCGGCCAGACGCCGAGCGTGGTCAGCGCTGCCTTGCCATATTTGCCGGCCGGCACGGCGTCGGGATCCGCCATCGCGAGGCGCCCGTCGCCGAGCGCCGAGGCCAGGCCAAAGCCCGGCTTGATCGCCAGCCGGACCGGCTTCGCGGCCGGCGCGATCAGCACCAGCCGGTTGGCGAGGAACGACACGCGCGTCCGCGGGCGGATCATGCCTTTACTGGCGACGTCATCCATCCACGGCTCGTCGGCCGAGATGAACAGGTCCGCCGGGGCACCGGCGTCGATCTGCCGCGCGAGCGCCGACGAGGCGGCGAACGACAGCACCGGCTTCGCATGTCCCCTCGCACTCCATACGGCCGCGGCCTCGGTCAGCGATTCCTGCAAGCTGGCTGCGGCAAGCACAAGCGGCGGTTTCTGCTGCGCGATCGCGGGCGTGGTGGTCCCGCCAAGTAGCAGCAAGGCGAACAGCAATCGGCTGAGCAGACGAGTCATACTATCTCCACGCTGGCGTTATGCCGCATCATATATAGCGCAAGGGGCAAACGCCAGCCTCGCTCAATCCTGCTGGGACGATTTGGGCGCGTCGCGGATCGCAGCGGTGAGCGCGGCCAGCGCGCCGCCCTCGGTCGCTTTGGCTACTTGCTGCTCAAGCGTGCGATAATGGCCGAGGACCTCGCTGCCGAGCGCGGTCACATGCGCCCCGCCGCCGCGCGCACCGCCCGCCGCGGTCTCGACCAGCGGCGTACGCCAGCAGCGGTTCATCTCGTCGACCAGTAGCCAGGTACGGCGGTAGCTCATGCCCAATGCGCGCCCGGCCGCCGAGATCGAACCGTGCGCGGCGATCGCCTCGAGCAGGTCGGCCTTGCCTGGCCCCATCGCGATATCCGCGCCGCAGAAGATCTGCGCCTTGAGCTTGAGCGAACCGCGCCTGATCATCGCCGTCCTCCGCGCTGCGCTTCTGATGACGGTGAAGTTCGATGTCAATCGGGACGGAATGCAATGATTATGTTGCACCGCGGAATATTGACGCCGATACAGACTCACCGTAGCGCGGTGCCAAGGAGCCGACGACTTATGGCTGACGATCCATTCGATTTCTGGGCAGGCATGTGGCGCAGTGGCGTCATGATGGCGGAGACCGGCATCAAGTTCGCGGAAACGATGCATGCCAGCGGCGCGGTCGTCGACAGCCGCACGCGCACGATGGCCGCGGCGTCGCGCGATCCGCTCAACGGCGACTATGGCGAGCTGGGCATGATGATCCCCGAGAAAGTCGAGGCCTTTTCCAAGGCAGGGATGTCGGCGATGGCAGATTTGCAGGCCATTCAGGCGCATGCCTTTGCTCATTGGGAACAGCTCCTGGGCATTGCGATGAGCGGGCGGATGGCCTCAGTTTCGCAGCTGGGCGAGCTCGCGGCGCGTTCGTCGCGGATGATCGAGCGTGCGGCTTCGGCCGGCGGCAAGGCCTTGGCGCCGGTTCACCGAAGCGCGACGAACAACGCGCGGCGTCTGGGCCGCGCAAAGACTCCGTGATCGGCGAGTTCGTGCGCGACAGCTCCAGCCGGAACTTTCCGCGATATCGGACGGTTGTGCTGCAATGCACAATCTAGCTTCCAGCCCGTTGGCAGTCGACGCGGATCGCTCCGCTGCGATCGCCCCTCTCCCAACCGAGCTTCTACTGGAAGCTATCGCCAGGAAGATCTGCGTGGCGGCCGTGTACAATCGGACTGCGGTTCTCCTCGCGCCGCATATTCTCTATACCAAGCACGACGCCTTATTTATCGATGCGATCACGATCGAGCGGGACGGCAAGCCACCCAAGGAATTCAAGCTCGGCGCCTTCAAGCTGGTCGGGTTGAGCGGAATCGCGCGCACCACTCGCCAGTTTGCCACCTCCGCGCTCTTCGATCCATGCGATCCAAAATATTCCGCCGCCCTATTCGCGGTTCAGGATTGAACGAGGCTCGTCCTCCCCGACCGCGCACTCTTACGCAGCGCTTGGCCGGGCCGAAAGTACGCGCGAACCATGCATCAAGCCGAGGGTATCGGCGGCAATAGGCAGCGTCACCGCGCCGGTGGAAAGATCGGTCGCCGATCATGTGCCCCGAGCGCTTGCGCGACGAGCGCAGCATCGTCTCGCGTCGAACGGCGATGCCTTCTTTCGGCGAATAGATATTCGCCCGCCGCGCGTTGGTGGCGACACCGTGGCTGAGTAGCTTCATCCTTTCGCGCCGGCACAGAGCTTAACGGAGGTGGGCGCGAGACGGCACCGATGCGCTGTCCTACCGGGAAAGATCATGCGCCTGATAATTGGGCGTCGGATCGCGAGCGGGAGCAACGAGCGTGTTCGAATAGTGTGGAACAAGCGATAGTTTGTGATCCGCGCCAATCGGTTCTCGCTCTTCGCGCATCAAAAGCGTATCGACCGCCTGCCGTTTTTGCTAAGTCCTTCCATTCTACCTCGATAAGGAGACCTTTGTGGCCGAAAATGCCGATCTCGTCGCGCTCACCGCCGACATTACCTCGAACTTCGTCGCCAACAACCGCGTCGGCGCCAACGAGGTCGCCGCGATCATTCAGAGTGTTCATGGGGCGCTCACCAGCCTGAGTGCGCCTAAGGAAGCTCCCGCCCCCGAGCGCCCCGAGCCGGCCGTGCCGATCCGCCGCAGCGTTCAGTCCGATCATATCGTCGACCTGTTCACCGGCGCCAAGCTGAAGACGCTCAAGCGCCGGCTGATGGTCGCGCACAACATGACGCCCGCCCAGTATCGCACTTATTGGGGCCTGCCCGACAATTATCCGATGGTCGCCCCGGCCTATTCGGAAAGCCGCAAGGCGCTGGCGAAGGCGATCGGTCTCGGCCGCAGCGCGGGCACGAAGGTCGTCGAAGCGGTCGAAGCCGCTGCCGAAACCGTGGTCGACACCATCGCTCCCGCTAAACCCGCCCGCGGCCGCCGCGCCGCGCCCAAGGCGGCCAAGCCCGCTGCCAAACCGCGCGGTCGCAAAACGCCGGTCAAGCCCACCGCCGGGTCCTGACCATGGGGCGGCGCCGCGGCGAGGCTTGCAGCCGAGCGGCGGTCGTTCTCGCCGCTGGCTCGACCGGCATCGACGCCGGCACGACCGATCACTCCTTGAGCCGGAACGAGAGGAACCGTCATGCCTAACACTGTCCGATTGCACCGCGTCCTCGCGACCCGCCCAGAGAAGGTCTATCGAGCGTTCGTGGAGCCCGATGCCATCGCCAGCTGGCTGCCGCCCTTCGGCTTTGTCTGCACGGTCCACGCGCTGGAGGCCCGCGAGGGCGGCGAGCACCGCATGTCGTTCCGCAACTTCACGACCGGCGAAAGCCAATCCTTCGGCGGCACCTATCTCGAACTCGTGCCAGGCGAAAAGCTCGTCTATACCGATCGCTTCGACGATGTCGGCCTGCCTGGCGAAATGACGGTGACGGTGACGCTGAAGGCCGTGTCGGTCGGCACCGAGCTGTCCATCGAGCAGCAAGGGGTCCCCGACGCCATCCCGGTTGAGGCCTGCTATCTCGGTTGGCAGGAATCGCTCCGCAAGCTGGCAAAGCTTGTGGAGCCCGAGATCAAACAGTGACCGCGTATCAATAATATATTGGTGCGATCTGAGCCGTCCGCGCTAGAAACCTAAAGTTGTAGCACGGTAATCGCGGCGCGGCTCCGGTATGATTTCGCTGTGACAAGTGCTGCGCGGGCGTGGGCCCGCGCAGCACCCAAAGATCAGAGGCGCTTGTCAGTGTCGCGGTCGATCTCGACATCGGTACGGCGCACGCTGTCCTCGACATTCTCCACATGCTCTTCGGCCGTCTTTGACACGACGACTTCTTCGACAACGCGCGCGGTCTTGCCGACCACCGCTTCTTCGCCGGTCGCGGTCATGTCGATTGTGCGATCCCGAAATGCGTCGTCATCGGCAGCCGACAGGGGCTGATCGACCGTACGCCGCTCGACGTTGATGCTCTCGTTGCGCAGGCGAATCTGCTCTTGGACAGGCGTCTCGGTCACATAAGAGCGGACGCGGACACCGCCACGGCTGACGTCGCGCTTGCCGACGACAAGCTGCTCCTCGACGACCGGGATAACCTCTTCGGTACCGGTGCGAGTGGCATCGGTCGTGTCGAGCGCGCCGAGGGCGGAAGCGTCACCGGCCGAATAATCCCAACCGGACGAGCGCCACTGACTGGAGCGATCGTCGATGTCGATCGAGTTGGCCTCCTCGAGCACGCGAACCGCTTCGTCGAGACTGTCGTCATCGACATCGGCAGTGAGCACGGTTCCGCCGCGGCGGACCCCTTCTTCATACGTATGGCGGTCCTCGTCTGGCAGAAAGGCGTTCTTGACCGACTCCCAGATGCCGCGATCCTGATGGGTCGAATAGCCTGCGTCCTTGTAGCCGGACGACGTCTTGTCATGAATATGGACGTGATTGATATCGACGGCGGCGGCCTCGAGACGCCCCTTCGCGGCTTCCGCGTCGGCGCGGCTGTCGAACATAGCTGTAATCGTACTGGACATGATATTTCTCCTGGTGTGTTGAAGAATTAACGGGACGTCACGACAAGTTCGGTGCGGCGATTTTCGAAGCGGCCATTGGCAGTCGCATTGGTATCGACCGGATCGGTCTCTCCGCCGGAGACGGCCTCAATGCGGCCGGCATCGATGCCGCTGGCGACCAACGCCGACTTGATGCTTTCGGCGCGGGCTTTGCCAAGCGCCATGTTGGCAGCATCGCCGCCGCGGGCGTCGGCATAGCCGGCGATGCGGATCCGCGCCGTCGGATATTGCTTGAGCGTCGCGGCGATCTGGTTCACCTCCGCAGCATCCGCCGCGCGAATATCGCTCTTGGCGGTGTCGAAGTTGAGCTTCTCGAACGCGAAAGTGCGCGGCGTCGCTTCGGTGCCGGCGAGGTAGCTGCCGAGGCCCGAAGTACCGACCAGCGCATCGGCCGAGCCCGCGTTCGGGGTCGCCGCAACGACATCGTTCGCGACCGGCGTCGGGGCAACGGCCACCGTCTCGTCCCGATGGCAGCGACTGAGCGCCAACAGCAATGCCAGCAAGCCAAGACCGAGCAGCAGCCAAGGCAACCAGTTGAACTTCTTGTCTTTCTCGATGTGGATGTGGGTCGGCGCCCCATCCGGCTTGTCGTCATTCGGTCCGGCCATGAACATCCTCCTGCTTGCTGGTAAGATCGGTGCGGTCGACATCGACCCGGGTCCGGCGCAGCGTCGTCGGCAGCTCGACTGCCTCCACCTGCCGCGTCCGGACGATATGAATTTCCTCGACGACAAAGAGCCGCTTCTCGACCACCAGCCGTTCCTCGAGAATGGGGACGATCGTCACGCCGTCCTCCTCGCGAATGGCCGGTGCATGCTCCACCGCGCGCTCGACGGCGATACGCCTGATCTCGACCTGATCTGTCGAGACTGTTTCGCGAACAAGTACTGACTCTTCTTCGGACGAGGTGCGGATGCGGACTTGCTCAGTGTCGATCAATCGTTTGTCGACAAAGGCTTCCTCCTGAAAAACAGGGATCGTCGCTACGAGATCGGCTGACTTATCTGTCATCGCGACAAATACTTATACGGTCCATGGAATTAACCTATGTTGGCATCGGCAAATCTACCCGCTTTCAGCATCATTGCTGTCATGTGGCGGATCAGGCTCGGTTAACGCAGGGCGGCGGAGATATGTCCAACGCCGCGCGAATAAGATGCATCGGCCGCTAGTGCGTCCGCACTACCTCGCTGGGTGCATTGCCGGGATTAGGATGCCTATAAGGGGAACTGGCGACAGAGGCGTCGCTTTAAACGTGTCTGACAGAGCTGGAGCTGCCATCGCAGAGCGGCATTTCGAGGAGCGGCCGCATGACGACGCAAGGCACGGACAGCATTCAAGCGGATTCGTCCGCGCCAGCCGCTCCGGGGGCCGCGATATCGGCCCTGCCCCGCATCATCTCGAGCAACACGCTTCACCATCTCGAACAGCTGATCGAGGGCTTCAGCGGCGGTGTTATCCTGTTTGATCCGGCCGGTGTCATCGTATGGGCCAACAAAGCGGCGTTAGCGATGCACGGCGTCGGCAAGCTCGCGGAGCTCGGCCGGACTTCCGACGAGTTCTGCAGTCGCTTCCAGATGCGCGACGAGCGGCATCGTCGGCTCCAGACGCGTCATTATCCGATCATGCGCGCGCTCGCCGGCGAGAGCTTCGACAATGTGCTGGTCGAGGTCGCGGGGGTGGGGACCGACGAACCGCGCTGGGTCCACCAAGTCCGCGACGTCGTGCTGAGCGATCCGGATGGCGAGCCCGATTGCATCGCGCTGGTGATCCAGGACGTCTCCGCGAGGTTCGAGGCGGAGGAGCGCTTCGAGGCGATGTTCCAGGCGAACCCGGCGCCGGCGATCATCGCGCGGATCGCGGACCAGCGGTTCGTGCGGGTCAACCAGGGCTTTCTCGAGCTGACCGGCTACGGTCGCGACGCAGTAATCGGCAGGAGCCTGTTCGAGCTCGACATCCTGCAGGGGGCGGAAAGGCGCGATCTCGCCAAGGAGCGGCTTGCCGCCGGCAAGACCATTCCGCAGATGGAAGCCGATCTGCCGCTCCCGCACGGCCATACTAAGCTCGTCATCGTCGCGGGCCAGCCGATCGAGCTCGCCGACGAGCCCTGCATGCTATTTACCTTCGCCGACCTCGAGCCGCGCCGAAAAGCCGAAACAGCGCTTCGCGCCGGCGAAAAGCATTTCGCGACCGTCTTCAACATGGCGCCGATCGGGATGGTGCTCACCTCGCCCGACGGCGGGCGCATCATCGAGGCGAACGAGGCCTTTACGCACATGACGGGTTATTCGGCGGCGCTCAGCATCGGGCGTGCTCCGGACGACTTGCAGCTCTGGGACGATGCCGAACACCGTGAGAGCATCGAGGAGGAGATCGCGCAAAACGGCGGCGTGCGGAACTGCGACGTTCGAGTGCTGCATAGGAACGGCGAAGCGATCGACTGTCTGCTTTCGGCGGAACGGATCAGCCTGCGCAGCGAGAAATACATCCTCTGGCTCTATCAGGACATCACCGCGCGACGGCACACCGAGGTCGAGCTGATCGAGGCGATCGAGGGGGTGATGAAGGACACGAGCTGGTTCAGCCGCTCGGTGATGGAGAAGCTGGCCAACCTTCGCCATCCGCGGGCGGGCCGATCCGAGCCGCCGCAGGTGGCCGAACTGACCCAGCGCGAACGCGGTGTGCTCGAACTCATCTGCGAAGGGCTGGAGGACAAGGCGATCGCCGAACGTCTTTCCTTGTCCCACAACACCGTCCGGAATCACGTCGCGCGCATCTACGCCAAGCTCGGCGTGAATCGGCGAAGCGCAGCCGTGATCTGGGCCAGGGAGCGAGGCTTGGCCGG
>CAXTMX010000010.1:0-13147 GCA_964245585.1 uncultured Sphingomonadaceae bacterium
GGCTGGGGGGTGGGGGCCGTCCACGAGCGCTGCACCTGTTGATGGCGACCCCGCCTGAGTGGGCGGAGCGGCATGACGCCGTCCGACTACCACCGCTCTAGGAGGATGCGAGCAGGGATCTACTCCATGTCGCCGAGGATGAACGCCTCGGCCATGTAATATTCGTTGAACGCCTCGTCCTGCGCGGCGCTCGTCGCGTCGAGCGGGCGCGCGCGCGTGGCGCGCAACGTCGGCTGGCCGAAATCGGGGTAGCTCAGGTCCATCATTGCCGCGATGACCTTCATGAACAGCTCGTTCTGCGAGCTGATTTCGAGCTTTTCATAAAGCCGCTTGCGATAGGTGAGGACGCTGTTGATCGAGATCTCGAGATTGGCGCCGATGCTTTCCGAGGTGTAGCCGGTCATGATGCCCAGGCAGACGCGCCGCTCCCGCGGCGTCAGCATGGCGAAGGCCGGCGCCTCGGCCAGCACCCGGTCGATCACGAACTGGTTCTTGCCCTTGAGCGTGTGCATGTACGAAAAATGCTTGTGGATGTTGGCGACGAGCACCTCGCCGAGCTGCGTCAGCAGCCAGGTCTGGCCTTCCGCGAAGCGGTGGCCGCCGACGCGCATCGCGATGACGTAGAAGATGATGTCCTTCTGGCAGTTCGCGAAAGCGATCGCATGGCTGACGCCGCAGGCGTCGAAGAAGGTTTCCTGGAAATGCGGGCAGGACTCGGTGTCGCTCGAATCGAACCAGGTGCTGACGCCCTGCCGGCTGCGCCGGATTTCCGCGCAGTTCGGATCGAGCAGGTACAACGACCCGGCATAAGCGGCGGCCGCGTGTTCCGCGGCCTCCCGATCGAGCGTGCCGGCGCTGACGACGACGCGCGGCGGCTGGTTGGGCGAGAAGGCGAAGGCCATGACATGATCGGCTTCGCTGACCGCGCGGATCGTCGTGATCAGCTGATTGCCGAAGTCCGCGTCGCCGATCGCCTGCGTCAGCCGATCGAGGCGGGCCAGGCTGACGAGATTTCCCGATTGCATATCCCATCTCCTGGTGCGGGCATTCTGCGGCCCGAAGTTCTGTCGTGCGCCGCTTGTTTCCGAGCAGCGGCGTCGTGACGGACATGTCACAGCATATTAGGACGCACGGTGTCAAACCGCGCGCCGCCGCCGCCGCGTCTTCACCGGCGCTGCCGGGGATGCTCCTGCCGTCGGCGCAACCGGAAAGCGGAACGTCGCACGGCGCTGTGATGCTGGCGTCGCTGCCGCCTGCCTAGGATCATGAGACGCAGGCCCAAGGCAAGCCGATGCGAACGAGGAGGGAGCGGGTGTCGGCAGCTGCGCGCAGAGGCGATCGGGCATGATCCTGAACGTCGTGGAACGGGCGCCGGGCCGGCGGACCCTGATCACGGGCGGCGCCACCGGGATCGGCCGGACGACCGCCATCCGCCTGGCGGCCCAGGGCGCGCACGTGGTGGTCAATTGCAAGGACGACGAGCAGCGCGAGGACGCTGCATCCGTCGTCGAGGAAATCCGCGCGGCCGGCGGCCGCGCCGATTTCGTCGTCGCCGATGTCAGCGATCCGGCCGCCATCCGCCGGCTGTTCGTCGAGGCGATTGCCATCCTCGGCGGTCTCGACATGGTCGTCAGCAACGCCGCCGGCGGCCAGGCGATCCGCACGATCGCGGAGACGACCGAGGAGGAATATGACCGCGTCATGGCGACGAACGCGCGCGGGCAATTCTTCGTCATGCAGGAGGCCGCGCGGCGCATCACGGACGGCGGGCGGATCGTCGTCCTGTCGAGCAGCACCGTGCTCAGCCCCTATCCCGGCACCGCGAGCTATGGCGGAGCCAAGCGCGCGGCGGAGCTCTACGCGCAGGTGCTCGCCGCCGAGCTCGGCGAACGCGACATCACCGTCAATGTCGTCGCGCCGGGGCCGACCAACACCCCGATGATGCAGTCGCAGAACAGCGAGGAGCGCAAGGCGCATGTCGTGTCGATGACGCCGCTCGGGCGATTTGGCATGCCCGAAGACATTGCCGACGTGATCGCGTTCCTCGCCGGCGAGGACAGCCGCTGGGTCACCCGCCAGATCCTCCAGGTCGGCGGAGGCATCGCCTGATGTCGGACGCTGCCGCCGGCGCCGGATCTTCCGCGGTCGACATCGTCGACGAGGCGCCGGTCAGCCGGATCCAGGTCACGGTCTTCGTGCTGTGCGCGTTGATCACCGTGTTGGACGGTTTCAACACGCAGGCGATCGCCTTCGTCGCGCCCTCGATCGCGGCGAGCTGGGTGCTCTCGCCGTGGGACTTCGGCCTCATCTTCAGCGCGACGCTGCTGGGCTCGGTGATCGGCACCAGCGTGTTCGGTGCGCTCGCCGACCGTTTCGGCCGCAGACGGCTGACCATCGCCATGACCCTGCTGTTCGCGGTGTTCGGCGGCCTCACCGCCCTCACGACCGGCTTCGGCGGGCTGCTGCTCTGCCGCTTCATCGGCGGCATCGGCCTCGGCGGAGTGATACCGAACACGCTCGCGCTCGCCTCCGAATATGCGCCGCGCCGGCTGCGCGCGACGATCGTGACCGCCACATTGTGGGGCTTTCCGGCCGGCGCCATGCTCGGCGGGCTGATAAGCGCGCCGATCATCGCGGCGTATGGCTGGCGGGCGGTGTTCGTGGTCGGCGCGGCGGCGCCGCTGGCGCTGGTGCCGGTGCTGATCGCCTGGCTGCCGGAATCGATCCAGTTCCTGTCGACCCGACGCGATCGACACGAGGAGGCGCAGCGGATCATCGATCGCATCGCCCCCGGGCGGCGTATCGTCGTTCCGGAGCGGGCGGGGCGTGAGGCGCGGGCTGCCGCGCCCGGTGTAGCCTCGCTGCTGGCGCCGGGGCTGGCCAGCACCACGCTGCTGCTGTCCACGACGATGTTTCTCAGCCTGCTGCTCAGCTATCTGCTGGTCAATTGGGTGCCCATGATATTGTCGCAAGGCGGCATGAACCTGTCGCGCGCGATCCTGGGCACCGTCGTGCTCAATGCCGGGGGGATCGCGGGCAGCTTCGTCATCTCGCGGATCCTCGATCGCACCCGCCACGGGCTGCTGTTGCTCGCTGGCGGCTACGCCATCAGCGGACTGACGCTCGTGATGGTCGGCACCATGTCCGGGCCGTCGGTCGCGGCGCTCGCCGTCCTCGCGATCTGCGGCTTCTTCCTGATCGGCAGCCAGATCTCGACCACCTCCTACAGCGCCCAGCAATTCCCGGTCGAGCTGCGTGGCACCGGCATCGGCGTGGTGCAGGGGATCGGCCGGCTGGGTTCGCTTGTCGGCCCGATGGCGGGCGGCGCCATGCTGTCGGCAGGACTGTCGCCGCGCGCGCTCTTCAGCCTCTGCCTGGTCCCCGCGGTCTGCGCCGCATCGGCGCTGTTCGCGCTCTCGCTTGTTCGCCGCGGCATGCCGTCCTCGGCGCGACCTGCCGCCGGGCGTGCCTGAGATGACCCGGCCGCTGGAGGGCAAGGTGGCGATCGTCACCGGCTCCTCACGCGGCATCGGTCGCCAGATCGCGGAGGTGCTGGCCGCGCGCGGCGCCACCGTGATCGTCAACCATTCCGATCCCGCCGAGAGCAGCGCCGCCGCCGATGTGGTCGCGGCCATTTGCGACGACGGGGGCAGGGCGCTCGCCGTTCAGGGCGACGTGACGAGCGTCCCCGACATCGAAGCATTGTTCGACACGGCGGCGGAGCGATACGGCGGGGTCGATATCGTCGTCAGCAATGCCGGCGCGCCCGCGGCCGTGAAGCCGATGGTCGGCGTCACCGAAGCGGAATATGATGCAACGACGGCGGTCAACGCCAGGGGCAGCTTCTTCGTGCTGCGCGAAGCGGCGCGCAAGCTGCGCGACAATGGACGCATCGTCGTCATCACCTCGACGACCGTGGTGACGCCTTATGCCGGCACCGCCATCTATGCCGGCGCGAAGGGCGCCGCCGAACTCTACACGCGCGTGCTCGCCAAGGAGATCGGGTCGCGCGGGATCACCGTCAATGCGGTGGCGCCGGGGCCGATCGATACCACGCTGTCGCGCGCCGCGGGAAGCAGCGAGACGCGGTTCGCCGCGGCGATCCGGATGACGCCGCTCGGCCGCATGGGAACGCCGAACGACATCGCCCGCGTGGTCGCCTTCGTCGTCAGCGATCAGGCGCGCTGGATCACCGGGCAGCAGCTGCGCGTCGGCGGGGGCATCATCTGACCGACGCCGGTCGGGCGCGATCGGCCCGCGCCGTCAGCTTCACGATCTCCGCTCAGTCGCGATAACCGGCGTCGCGCCGGTCGAGGAAACGGATCCAGGCGGGCCAGTCGGCGGCGCCGCGCCCGGCATCGTGCGCGGCGAACTGCTGCGCGACGCGAATACAGATCTCCTCCGGCACTTCGACCATCGCGCTTCCCGTCGCCTCGAGGGCCAATTGCGTTTCGCACGCGATCAGCAGGTCCCGCGTGCGCTCGAACGCTTCGCGCGGGGTGCGTCCGCAGATGACGAGTCCATGGTTGCGCAGGACCAGCGCGATGTTGTCATCGCCGAGCGCGGCGGCGATCCGCGGACCCTCGGCATCACCGTCCGTGATCCCCTCATAGGCGTGGTAGCCGAGCCGGCCATGGAACCGCAGCGCGTTCTGCGAGAGCATGCGCAGGCCTCCGCCGTGCGCCGCCATGGCCAGGCCGGCGATCGAATGGATATGCACCACGCAATCGACGTCGGCGCGCGCGCGCAGGATCGCGCCGTGCAGCACGAAGCCCGGACGATTGACGTGCGAACGCTCGTCCAGATCGCGGGTCATGTCGGCGACCACCAGGCTCGATGCCGTCACCTCCTCATAGAGCAGAGCATGCGGCTTGATCAGGAACAGGTCGGGAGATCCCGACACGCGCAACGTGACGTGGTTGTAGATGCCGTCGGTCGAGGGGAAATGATGGTCGATCAGACGGTAGAGCGCGGCGAGGTGAACCCGCGCCGACGCCTCGGTGGTGATGGCGGGAAGCGGCGGGTGCGGATCTGGCGGCATCGCTACAGCTTCTCTGTCAGATAGGGCAATATGATCCCACGCAGCTTGTCGAAGCCGTAGCCGTTCGGCACGACGTCGCCGTAATGGCCCATCATCGGGATAAGCTCGACGCGGACGTCGCGGTTTCCGCCCGCTTCGATCGCTTCCTTCATCCAGATCGTCTGCTCGGGCACGGCGTGCATGTCGTGAAGCCCGTGCACCATCAGCAGCGGCTGGCAGATCCGCGCCGCATGGCTGATCGCCTGTACCCGCTCATAGAAAGCGCGGTTCGCGACGGGATCGCCGAGCCAGTCGACCAGCATGCGGTAACGGCTCGGGGCATACACCTTGGTGCCGGCAGCCTGCTGGAGAAAGTCCGTCGCCGGACCGAAGGTGACGCACAGTTTCAGGCGAGAATCGAACGCGGCGGAGCGCAGCGCCGCATTCCCGCCGCGCGACATGCCCATCACGCCGATCCGCTCCGCGTCGACGAACGGCTGGGCCGCGAGCCAGTCCAGCGCCAGCGCGACATCGTCGGGATCATGCTCGGGCGATCCCGCGCGCCAGCTCATCGTTAGCGCGACGAAGCCTTGCGCGGCCAGGCTGCCCGCGATCCACTCCATGATCTCGAAGCTCCCCTGGCCGATTCCGCCGGGGCAGAAGATGACCGCACCGGCCGGCCGCTCGTCGGCGGGGCGGTATAGCATGAGCGGCAGCGCAATGCCGTTCGCTTCGATGGTGATGTCCTCGCCGGTCAACTCGATTCCGCCGTCGCCTACGCGCATGCCTCGCCTCATCTCGTTCTTCTTCGTTGCGGCAGGCTAGTGCAGCGCGATCGGCTTAGCTGTCCCCGAAGCTTGTGAGGCCGCCTCCCGGGGGGTGCTATCAAAGGCGCCGATGGCGGCAGTGCCAGAGCTCAGTTAGCGGGACATATATTCAGGTCTCACGGCGGTTCGTCGAAAGCTACATCGATCCGCAGGGGACGCGACGGGCTATGACGACGTTCCGACGAAGCCGGCGATGTGTGGTGATCATGATGCGCACCGGGTTAGAGGGCAACCTGGTCGCGCAATATCTGAGGTCGGTCTGTAAGCTGAACGTTGCGCCGCGGCATCGTACGCGCGATGGGGATGCACCATCGCGAGTCGGACGGGCGGGCCGCAGCGCGCGGCGAGGTGGCGGGCTCGGCGCAGCTGTGCGACTGCTATGCGCAGGAAGCCGGGCTCGTGATCCGACAACCTGTCGGTCCGGTCGCGGCGCTAAGCCCTTGGAACTCCCGGCTACCTACTGATCAAGAAACGGACCGCTCGCGCTCATGGCTGGGTCGCGCGTCACCCAGCCCCGCTCGGCCGAGGATCAGGTCGCTCGCCTTCTCGCCGATCATGATCGTGGCGGCATTGGTGTTGCCGCTGACGATGCTCGGCATGATCGAGGCATCGGCGACGCGGAGCCGGCCGACACCCCACACGCGGAGAGCGTCGTCGACCACCGAACCGTCCTCAGGCGAGCGCCCCATGCGGCATGTCCCGACGCTATGGTATACGGTTTGCGCGGTCTGGCGGCTGAACGCATCCAGTTCGTCGTCCGACGTCACGTCGGCACCCGGCGTGACCTCGGTCCCTAAAAACGTCGCAAGCGCCGGCTGTTGCGCGACTCTCCGCGCGTGGCGGATGCCCGCGCGGATCACGGCCAAGTCGTCCGCATGGCTGAGAAGATTGGGTTGCAGGATCGGCTGGTCGAACGCGGAGTTGGATCGCAGGCCGACGTGACCCCTGCTCTTCGGACGCAGCGGCACCACGTCCAATGACACGCCGTCGAACCTCGCCAGTTTTTTCTCTTTGTCCATGACCGCCAGGATACCATGGATCTGGATGTCGGGATGCGCGACCGATTCGCAGGATTTGAGGAATGCCCCGGCCTCGAGAAAGCAATTCCGGCCGATGCCGCGCTTGAACAGCAGGTAATTCAGTCCAAGGAGCAGTCCGCGATGGCCGCAGGTCATCCCGTACGCCGTCTGCTGCGCGCTGCGCCACGCCAGCGCGACGTCGATATGATCCTGCAGGTTGGCACCGACGCCTGGCAGATCCCGCAATACGTCGATGCCATGCTGTCGCAGCGTCGCCGCCGAGCCCAGGCCCGACAGCATCAGGATTTGTGGCGACTGGATCGCGCCGGCGCTCAACACGACCTCGCGCGACGCATGCACGCGCTTGATCGGGCCTCCCGGTCCGCGTGCATATTCGGCCCCGGTCGCGATCCCATCCTCGACGATGATCCGCGTGACGTGCGCGCCGGTCCGCACTTCCAGGTTGGGCCGCTTCATCGCGGGACGGAGGTAGGCGGCCAAGGTTCCGTGCCGCTCCCCGTCGCGGATGTTCAGGTTGAAGAAGCCGAAGCCTTCCTGATCGGCTCCGTTGAAATCGTTGGAGACGCGGTATCCGGCCTGTCGCCCCGCCTCGATCAACGCGCCCCAGAACGGGTGGCCGCTCTCGCCTTTTTCGGCGACGTGGAGAGGCCCTCCGCGGGCGTGCCAGGTGTCGGGCGCACCCGCATAATCCTCGCTGCGCCGAAAATAGGGCAGCACGTCCTCGAACGACCAGCCCCGCAGTCCCTGTTCGGCCCAGCGATCATAGTCGCATGGGTGGCCGCGGACGTACAGGAGGCCGTTGATCGAGGAGGAGCCCCCGAGACCGCGGCCTCTCGGGAGAAACAGCGATCGTCCGTCGAGGCCAGGATTGTTCTCGGTCTGGAACCCCCAATTATACCGGCTCTTTTTCGACACGATGGCGCCGATGCCCGCCGGCATGCGCACCATTACCGATCCGTTGGCCCCGCCTGCCTCGAGCAGCAGCACCTTGTTTGCGGGATCCTCGCTCAGGCGTGCGGCGATCACCGCGCCGGCCGAGCCGGCGCCGATTACGACGAAGTCAAACCGATCCATGACGATCGTGCTTCGGTCGCCGCTCCGATGAGGCGTGTGTCGCGAGGAGGTGAGTGTAAGTCCGAGGCGGCAGGCCTGGTATCCGTCCGAGCATTGCCGGCGTCGAGGGCCTCGTCGCACCAATCCCGGAGGGCGCGGCGACCGATTGCTCCCTCTGTACGGGTGAAGTCAGCATGTTGCGAATTCATGTACCGCATTTCAGCAGAGTTGGACAAGCGCTTCTTGACTCAGGACTGGCGGCTGCTCACTTTGGCTGGCGAGCAGTCACGGGCGGGAGCGGATCGTGCGGATTGAAATAGCGGATATCGGCGCTCTTCTCGACGCGCAACGCGCTGCATTCGTCCGTGAGGGGCCGCCAAGCGTTGGAACGCGCATCGATCGTATCGATCGTATCGCCGCTCTGTCGAAAAAGCATCAGAAGCGGTTCGTCGACGCTGCCGCAGCGGATTTCGGCTGTCGGCCGTCTCTGACCACGCGCGCGGAAATCAGCTCGGTGGTCGATGTTGCGGACTACGCCAGGAAGCATGTGGCCGAATGGATGCGGACGAGACGCGCGCGATTGCCGCTGATCTTCCGATTGACCGGTGCCAGGGCCGAGATCCAGTACCAGCCGCTGGGCGTGATCGGCATCATCGGGCCGTGGAACTCCCCTTATCAGCCAACCCTCAACCAGCTCGTCGCGGCGTTCGCGGCGGGCAACCGCGCCATGCTCAAGCCGTCGGAAATGGCCCCGGCTGCGGGCGAAGCGCTGGCGGAGGCGGTGGCCGAATATTTCGCGCCGGAGGAAGCGGTCGTCGTCACCGGTGATCTGGAGACCTCGCGCGCTTTTTCCAAACTTGCCTTCGACCACATCCTGTTCACCGGCAGCCCCAGAGTGGGAAGGGAAGTCATGGCCGTCGCAGCGGCGAACCTGGTTCCCGTGACCCTCGAACTGGGCGGCAAATGCCCGGCGATCATCGGCGATGGCGCCGACTTGGGCGCCGTCGCGCAGAGCATCATGTTTGGCAAGGTACTGAACGCTGGGCAGATTTGCCTCGCCCCCGACACGGTCTTCGTGCCGCGTGCGCGCATGGAGGAGTTCATCGGCGAGGCGCGCTCGACGATCACGCGCTGGTTTCCGACGATCCGCGACAATCCCGACTACACCGCCATCATCGACGAGCGGAACCATGACCGCGTGATGCGCCTGGTGAAGGAGGCGCGCGAGGCCGGAACCCGGATCGAGGTCGTCAATCCCGCCGGCGAGGACTTCTCGCAGCAGGAGCACCGCAAGATCCCGCAGACCCTGGTGATCGATCCCGCGGAGCATCTCGCAATCTCGCAGGAGGAGATTTTCGGGCCGGTGACCGCGGTGCGCGGTTACGACCGGCTGGAGGAGGTGATCGCCTACGTGAACGTACGCCCGCGGCCGCTCGGCTCCTACTTCTTCGGTCACGACAAGGCGCAGCAGCGTGCGGTGCGCGACGGCATCGTCTCGGGCGGCTGCACGATCAACGACGTGCTCCTTCACGCTCTCCCGGAGTCGCTTCCGTTCGGCGGCGTCGGCAACAGCGGCATGGGCGCTTACCACGGCCGGTTCGGATTCGAGACGCTCTCGCATCGCAAGGCGGTGTACCTTCAGGGACGGCTGTCGTTCCTCCGCCTGATGTGGCCTCCTCATACGGCCAAGCAGCACAAGATGATCGACCGTGCGCTCACGCCGATGCCGTTGGCCGGCTAGGCCGAGCGCGATCGGATAGGGGAATCGGCGAGGCGGGGGACGCCACCGTCTTTCTACGATGCCGATTGACGCACTGCTCGCCAAGACCTAATTCCGATACAGGTATTCGAACGCGTGCGAGACCGCGCGGGCGTGGAGGTTGCAGGATGAGCCGCTTCGATTTTCCCATTCCGTTCGGCTGGTTCTATGTCGGCGAGAGCGATGCGACACTTCCCGGCGAACTGAGCCAGGTGCGCCGCTTCGGCCGTGACCTGATCCTGTGGCGCGGCGAGGACGGGCAGCCGCATCTGCAGGACGCTTATTGTCCGCACCTCGGCGCCAACATCGCGGTCGGCGGGGAGGTCGTCGGCAACGCCGTCCAGTGTCCGTTCCACAAGTGGAGCTTCAACGGCGACGGATCGGTCGCGGCCATCCCCTATGCCAGCAAGGTCAATCCCTACGCCTGTCTGACGACCTACCCCCTGATCGAACGCTACGGCTTCCTGACGGGCTGGTTCCATCCGGCCGGCATCGAGCCGACCTTCGAACTGCCCGGAAGCGTGCCCGAACTCCACGGCGGCGACTATGTCGGCCCGCTCGTGGAGGCGCACCGGATCCGCACGTGCCTGCAGGAAATGGCGGAAAACACGGTGGACGGCGCGCATTTCCAGTCGGTGCACGGCCACCCCGGTGCGGCCGCCTACGACAGCGTCCGCTTCGAAGGCCCGTATATGCGGATGGAATCGACGCAGCTCTTCCCGTCGTCTCGCGGGCCGGTCGAGGGCACGCTGTCGTCCGAGAGCTGGGGGTATGGCTTCGCGATCGTCCGCTACCGAACGGTGATCGACATCTGCATGCTGACCGTGAACGCGCCGGTCGAAGAAGAGGCAGTCGAGCAGATTTTCAGGGTATATTGGCGGAACCCCGAGCGCGATCCGGGGATCGACCGGATCGGCCAGGCCTTCGCCAAGGAGGTCAATCGCCAGCTGCGGCAGGACCAGCCGATCTGGGAGAACAAGATCTACCGCGCGCGACCGTATCTCTGCGACGGCGACGGGCCGTTCCTGAAGTTCCGATCGTGGGCCAAGCAGTTCTACGCCGACGTGCCGTCGGGAGACGCACGAAGCGCGGCGGCGTGAGCGACAGCTCGCCGGACGCCGACGCGCGCACGCTACCGGCGGTGCTGGCGGCCTGGGCTCGCAAGACGCCCGACGCCGTCTTCCTGATCGACGCGCAGAGCCGAGAGACCTTCGCCGAGGTGGACCGCGCGGTGAACCGTCTCGCGAATGGCCTGCGTGCGCTGGGGATCGGCGAGGGCGAGCGCGTCGCCATCCTGATGAGCAGCCGGCCCGATTATGTGAAGCTGGCGCTGGCGGTGAACCGGATCGGCGCGGTGTGGGTGCCGATCAACCAGGACTATCGCGGCGACTGGCTGGTCGAGGCGATCGACGGTTCGCGGCCCGCGGCGCTGGTGACCGAAGCGCCCTATGTGCAGCGTCTCGCGGAGGTGGTCGACCGGCTGCCGAAGATGCCCCTGGTCGTGCTCGGCGACCCGGGGCCGCTCGCCGGCCGTGCGGTCGCCTACGACGATCTCGACGCCGCTCCCGACACGCCGCCGCCGCCGCCGGCCATCCCGATCCACCGCGGCACCACCGCGGCGATCCTGTGGACCTCGGGCACCACCGGTCGACCGAAGGGGGTGATGCAGAGCCATAACGCCTGGATCAACACCGCCGAGGTCGGCAATGCGAATTGGGGCACCAGGGCCGGCGACGTCGCCTATAATTGCCTGCCGCTCTACAATTCGGCGGCATGGGCCGCCACCATCCTGCGCGCGCTGGTGGCAGGTATTCCCGTCGCGATCGATCCCGACTTCTCGGTCAGCGGTTTTTGGGATCGCGTGCGGCGTTACGGCGCCACGCAGATGATGAGCCTCGGCGCGATGCACATGTTCCTGTGGAATGCGCCCGAGCGTCACGACGACGCCGACACGCCGGTGCGCGTCGCCGCGATGACTCCGCTCCCCGAACATCTCATCGAGCCCATGTGCCGCCGCTTCGGCCTGGAAAAGATCGTCCAGGGCTACGGCCAGAGCGAAGTGATGACGCTGATCCAGCGCGACTGCCTTCCGGGCCAAGCCACCAAACCCAATGCGCTCGGTCGAGTGAATCCCCGCTTCGAGCTGACGTTGCTCGACGACGAGGGGCAGGAAGTGCCGCCGGGCGTGGCCGGCGAGTTCGCGGTCAGGGCGCACGAGCCGTTCGCCTTGTTCAACGGCTATTTCGATAATCCCGAGGCCACGCGCGCCGCCTACACCGGCGACTGGTATCGCACCGGAGACCTGGGGCTGCGGGACGCGGACGGCGACTGGTTCTTCGTCGACCGGAAGAAGGATTACATCCGCTACAAGGGGCGCAGCGTCTCTTCGTTCCAGGTCGAGCACGTTGCCAACCGTTATCCGGGCGTGGCGGAGAGCGCCGCATACGGGGTGCCCTCCGCCGAGCTCGAATCCGAGCACGAGATCAAACTGGACGTGGTGCCCCGACCCGGCGCCGCGATCGATCCCGCGACCCTGACGCGCTTCATCAACGATCATGCGCCACATTTCATCGTGCCGCGCTACGTCGAGGTGGTGGACGCCCTGCCTCACACGCCGACCAACAAAGTGGAGAAATACAAGCTGCGCGCGCGGGGGGTGACGCCCGCGACGTGGGACCGCGTCGCGGCGTCGTTCAAGCTGGCGCGATGAGCGATTGGGGCTACGCTGCGCCGCTCGAAGCCGCGGCGGGGCGGGTCGCCATCGCCGGGGTGGGCGAGGCGCCGGCGAGCGCGCGATCGGGGCGGAGCGCGGTGGCCATGGCCGGCGATGCCGTCGCGGCCGCCATTGACGACGCCGGCCTCGTCCCTGCGGATGTCGACGGGCTGATGCTGCAGCGTGGCATGGCCGGCCAGTTCTCCGCCGCCGACTTCCACGCGCGCTTCGGCACCGGCCACGACATCTGGGTGTCTGACGAAGGTGGCGCGATGACCTGGGCAGGGACCGCGCCGCTCGTCGCGGCGCGGGAGCTGGCCAGCGGTCGCGCGCGGCACGTGGTGAACGTCTTCGGCGTCGACTGGGCTTCGCAGAAGGCGGCGGGCACCGGCGGTCCGGGCGACTATCACGCGAACGAGCGGATCAAGGCGGCATACGAGCTGCCGTTCGGCTTCTACCCTCAGCCTGTCTATTTCGCGACGATCGCGCGACGCCACATGCACGACTATGGCACCACCGACGCGCAGCTCGGCGCCATCGCCGTGTCGGCGCGTGCGCACGCCAACGGTCATCCGGGCGCGGTGATGCACGAGCGTCGGCTGTCGCTTGCCGATTATCTCGCGCGCCCGATGCTCGTCGATCCGCTGCGGATGGAGGATTGCTGCCTGATCTCCGACGGCGCCGCCGCCTACCTGATGACGACGCCAGACCGGGCACGCGATCTCGCGCAGCCGC
>CAXTMX010000010.1:13157-44528 GCA_964245585.1 uncultured Sphingomonadaceae bacterium
GTGGCGGGCGTCGGGCATGGCGTGTCGCGCACCGGCGCCTATTTCGCGCAGCAACCGGATTTCGCCGCGACGCCGCAGCGTTTCGCCGCTCCGGCCGCCTTCGCCGCCGCGGGGCTGACGCCGGACGACGTCGACGTGCTCGCCGTCTACGACCCGTTCACGGTGGTCACGCTGATGCAGATCGAAGATATGGGCTTCTGCGGGCGCGGCGAGGGCGGTGCCTTCGTCGAGGGCGATCGGCTGAGCCACGCGCGGGGCCGCGCGCGCGGCGGGCTGCCGTGCAATACCCATGGCGGGCTGCTCGCGCACGCCTACCTCCTCGGCATCGCGCACGTCGTCGAATTGGTCCGGCAATTGCGCGGGCAGGCGCATAACCAGGTCGCCGACGCCCGCGTCGGGGTCTATGGCGGCTATACCGGCGGCGACGCCTCGACGCTGGTGCTCGTGCGGCCATGAGCGTGGGTCTGCCCCTGCCGCCGCGCGACGATCCCGCGCTGACGCCCTTCTGGGACTGGGCGGCGAAAGGCGAGCTGCGCCTGCCGCGCCGCCTCTCCGACGGCGGCTTCGACTGGTATCCGTCGGGTGCGGCGGTGGAATGGGTCAGGATAGGCGGCCGTGCCACCCTGTTCAGCTGGGCAGTGGTAACGCGGCCCCTGGCGGCGGTCTACGCCGATCTGGCCCCCTATGTCGCCGCATTGGTCGAGCCGGTGGATGCGCCCGGCGTACGGCTCGTGACGCGGCTCGTCGCGGTGGCCGAACCGCTGACGGTGGGAATGGCGCTGACGGTGCGCTTCGACGACCTCGGCGCGCCCGCACTGATGACCGGGATCGTCGCACCGCTCTTCACGCCTGCCTGAGGCCGTGCGCCGGCCACCGGAGCCGGAGATCACCGCCTGCCGACGGTCTCGCCACATTCCGGCGACCGGCGGACCGATCAGGTTCGACAAGCCGGCGGGGCGGGGAGTTCGGACCGGGGCGCCTCCTCGCGGGCCAGCGCCACATAGCGTTCCACCTGTCGCGCGCCGCCGCCGTGTCGCTGGTCGAAGGCGAGCAGGCGCTTGTAATAGTGGCCGATCGGGTGCTCGTCCGTAACTCCGATGCCGCCGTGGAGCTGGATACCTTGCCCGCCGACGAAGAGTCCGGCCTGGCCAACCTGTGCCTTGACCGCCGCTGCAACTGCGCCGCGTGGCCCGGGCGACGCATCCGTCAGCGCGGCCAGCCCGCGCAGCATGATCGATCGCGCCTGCTCAGCCTGGATGAACATGTCGGCGAGCCGGTGCCGCAGCGCCTGGAAGTCGCCTATCAGCCGCCCGTACTGCCGGCGGGTGAGGAGATAGTCGCGGGTCAGTTCGAGCGCGCGCTGCATCGCGCCCACGGCCTCTGCCGCCTCGAGCACCAGCGCGTGATCGGCCGCTTCCTCGATCGCCGGAAGCGCGGCCGCCGCCACCAGCGTCGCGGGCGTTCCGTTCAGCGCCAGCTCGCCGCCGGACCGGTCGTCGATCGTGACGAACGTCTTGAGCGGCGCGCCGGCGGCGGGCAGCGTGAACAGCGCCACGCCCTCGCCCTCGACCGCCGCCGATATCAGCAGCGTGTCCGCGTGAGCAGCGCCGACGATGCCCGTCTTGCGGCCGGTGAGCATCCAGCCGTCGCCGTGAGGCACCGCGCGCGTTTCCACCCAAGCGCGGTCTCCCCGCGCTGCCGGCTCGTCATGCGCCAGAAGCGGGCGGGCCACGCCCGCCGCGATGTCCGATACCCGATCCGGCGCCACCGTCAGCAGCAGCCGAGCGGCGACCATGCCGATCTCGACGAACGGCGCCCGCACCAGCGCCCTGCCGAGCTCTTCGGCGATCAGCGCGCTGTCGAACGGCGTTCCGCCTAGCCCGCCCGCGGCTTCCGGCAGGCCGGCCATCAGCCAGCCTTGCCCGGCCCCATAGGCCCACACCTCGTCGAACGGCTCGGCGGCGCGCACGTCGCGGCCGGCGCCCCACCGGCGCAGCCCGTCGCGCAGCATCGTCTGCTCCTCGGTGGGCACGAACTGCATCGGCATCGCGTCAGGCCTGCAAGAGCTGTGCGGCGATGATGTTGCGCTGCACTTCGTTGGTCCCGCCGTAGATCGTCGCGGCGCGATGGTACAGAAAGCCGGCCACCGCGCCGTGGGCGAGCGGCGTTCCGGGCGCGTCCGCCGGCCCACCCAGCAGATATGTCCGCTCGGGATAGAGCGGGAGCGCGTCGTCGCCCAGCGCCTCGACGAGCAGCGCGCCGATCTGCTGCGCCAGCTCGGTTCCACGCACCTTGAGGATCGAGGGCGTCGGCGAAGCCTCGGCGATCCCCGCTTCCTCTTCCGCGACGACCCGCCACAGCGTCGCCTCGTGCGCCATGACTTCGATCTCGAGCTGGCCCAGCCGCCGCGCGAAATGGACATCCTCGAGCAGCGGTCGTCCCCTTGCCGGCATCCGCGCCGCGACGTGCCGGCAGCGAGCGAGCAGGCCCTTGCAGCGCGGTACGTCGGCCGTGAAGGTGCGCTCCGCGCCGAGCAGCTGCTTGGCATATGTCCAGCCCTCGTTCTCCTCGCCGATGCGGTTCTCCACGGGCACCTGGACGTCGACCAGGAAGACCTCGTTCAGGACGTGCCCGCCCTCGATGCCGACGATCGGACGGATGGTAATCCCGGGCGAGCGCAGGTCGACCAGCAGAAAAGAGATGCCCGCCTGCGGCCGGCCCTCGGTCGAAGTGCGCGCGAGCAGGAACAGCCAGTCGCTATAATGTGCTTCCGACGTCCAGATCTTCTGCCCGTTGACCACGTAGTGATCGCCGTCGCGCACGGCGCGGGTCTGTAGCGCGGCGAGATCGGATCCGGCGTTGGGCTCGGAGAAACCTTGCGCCCAGAAGTGCTCGCCGGACAGGATCGACGGCAGGAAGCGCTGCCGCTGCGCGCTGGTGCCGACACTGTAGATCACCGGTCCGACGAGGTGAAAGGCCTGCGGATTGACCGCCGGGCAACCGGCGAGGAAGGATTCCTCCTCGAAGATGTGGCGCTGGCTTATCGTCCAGCCGGTGCCGCCATGGATCACGGGCCAGTTCGGCGCCGACCAGCCCCGCCTGTGCAGCTTGGCGGTCCAGAACTGCACGTCGGGCTTGTGCGGATGGTAGCCGAGCAGCGTCCGCGCCGCCATCTCGCGCGGCAGCTCGGCTGCGATGAAGGCGCGGACCTCCGCGCGGAACGCCTCGTCCTGGATCGATCCTTCGCTCACTGCCGCCGCTGCTCGCTCTCGATGAGTTCATTGCGGGCGAGCATCATGCCGAGGCTCTCGCGGTCCAGCGAGGCAGCGAACGTCTCGGTCATCGCCGCGTTCAGATTCGTTTTGGCATGGGCGAGCCCGCCACCGGGCAGGTTGGCCAGCCCATGGGCGAGCGCCATGACCTCGGCCTGCAGGGTCTCGTCGGGGTAGACGCGATCGATCAAACCGAAATCGAGGGCGGCTTCGGAATTCCGGATCTCGTCGAGGAAGTACAGCTGGCGCGCCTTGCTCGGGCCGAGCACGTGAGTCCACAGCCACGATCCGCCATAGTCGCCCGGCATGCCGTTGACGGTGAAGGCGGAACGGAATTTCGAAGAGGCAGCGGCAAAGCGGAAGTCGCATGCCGCCGCCAGGCTGAGGCCCGCTCCCGCGCACGAGCCGTTGATCATCGCGATCGTCACCTTGGGCATCTCGTGCAGCATACGCGAGGCCTCGGCGCAGCGTCGAAGCCAGCGCGCACGCGCCTCGGTCGTGGAGATCGGCCCACGCCGCACCGTGCCGTTCGCGACGCGGCTGTCCGCTGCACGTCGTATCGCGTTCACGTCACCGCCCGAGCAGAACCCTCGGCCCGCGCCGGTCAGCACGACGCATCGCACGGTTTCGTCCTCGGCGGCTTGGCGAACCGCATCCACGAGCAACCGCATCAGCGGCGGGTTGAGCGCGTTCAGCACCTCCGGCCGGTTCAACGTTAGAACCGTTACGGGGCCGTCTCGCTCGATTGCGAGAATGTCCTTCTCGTTCATGCTCTCCTCGCCGCAGCCGTCCCGTCCGCCGAGTAAATTCTGCCGCGTGAAATAGGAAGCTTTATTCACGTTGCGCGTCGGCGCAGACGATATTTTGGCCGTCGCTCCGACGGAGCATAGGCCCGCTTGGACCGGGCAAGTCCGGGATGGCCAAGATCCTGCTCGAAGTTCATCAGCGCGGCATTGGTGGCGCCTGCATAGGCGGCGAACATCCAGGGATAAGCGGCCGAATGCGCGCGGCGTCCCTTGGCGAAATGAACCACGCGAACGCCGTCGTTGCGCGCGCTCGCGAGCAGGAACGCGACTGCCGCGCCACCCGCGGTGCGGACCAGGCCGCCTTCCAGGCCGAGCGCGTCCGCGTGGCGGATAGCCTCCCGACATTCGCGCGCGTCGGTTGCCGCTTCCTCGCGCTTCACATCGACGAGCCAGCCTCGCAGCACTGCCGTCGCCTCGGTCGCGAGCGCAGCCGACCAGGGCTCCAGCACGGGCGAGTGCCGCGCGGCGAACGCGCGCGCCTGCGCGCGGCGCGTTTTGGCGCGGGCGAGCCCCGCCATGGTCGATCCGTCGAACAGATAGTCGCTGTCCGCCTCGCGATAGTCGCAGCCGAGAGAGAATTGCGCCGCCAGCGCCGGCGCCTCCGCACCCAGCGGGAACAGGCAATCGGTCGCGCCGTCGAGCAGCGCCGCCGCGGCGTTCAGCGGCACCAGCGCGAGGGCGTGGCGCTCCCCGTCGTAGGTTATGCCGCGAATGTGCGGCACGGGCCCGTCGACCAGCCGGTAGCTATGCCGCTCGCGAAAAAGGTAGAGGTTGGCGAAGCAATGCTCGGACGGCGCATGTCCGTCGCGGCCGAGCGCCTGCTCGATCGCCGCGCGGTCGTCCAGCGTCAGCGCCCGCCCGCCGCCGGGGTCGCGCGATGCCATTCAGACCGTGCGATGCGGCGTCGGGCGCGGGCTCGGCGGAAGGCGTACGGGCCCGCGCTCGCGCGACGGCAGGAGGATGGTCGCGTCCGCGCGGATATTGTCCTGACCCCGCTGATTGGTGCCGCGCAGGTTCACCTCGATCAGCGGTCCCAGGATCGCGTCGATCCGTGCCGCCGTGATCTCGCCCGTCAGCCAGGTCACGTCGCCGATATAGTTGAAGCGCCGGAACTCGAAGCGGATGCGATGGATCCAAGCGTCGTCGCCCGCGAAATTGGTGAGATAGTTGCTGACATGGAACTGCCGTACGGGGCCGATATCGTACATCATGCGGACGCCGACTTCGCGCGCCAGTTCCTTGTCCCAATGCACGCGCTGCACCGTATCCCACGCATTGTGCTCGTCACGGCTGTAGAAGCCGCGGAGCGCCTTGCGGTTCTCGAACGCGAGGCGGTTGGGCCAATTGCCGTAAATGAGCCATCCCGCGCCCATGTGCAGGTTGATGAGGTCGGTGACGGTGAGCGGGCCCTTGACCATGCGCGGCAGCGGGTCGCCCGCTCGCACCGTTTCGTACCACAGGGTGTCGGCGCCGCGCCGGTATTCGGCGTCGTAAGCCGCTTCGATCTCCGCAAGCTGCTCGTCGGTGTAGAACGCGGGTTCATCGCGGGCATATTTGTCCGTGTCTCGCGACGTCCTGCGTTCGGCGTGAACGAACCAGTCCACGCCGTCAACCATCACGCGGTCGTCCTGGTCCCACAGGCAGAGGCCGTTGGTGACGATCACCGAGCGTTCGGAGAACTCCGACTTCTTCTCGTCAACCGCCTTGACATAGCGCGAGCGGTAAAGGGTCGTGCCATGTCCGATCGGCGCGTAGTAGAAATTCTCTCCGCCGGAGTGGAACAGCTGAACGCCGCGCAACGCCTTTGAGGTCGCTTTTGCCTCCGCGGGGTCCATTACCCGGTTGCGATTGATGCCCATCGACTTCTCGAAGGCCGGCGGCGCGATCACGCCGCCCCAGCGCGTTCCTGCCGCGTAGCCGGGATCGACGAACAGCGGATTGTCGTCGCCGATGCATATCGCGAAGCGGCGGACCGCGTCATCGGTGCACATGAGGTTCCAGGGCTCGTCGATCGCACCGGTTCTGAGCGTCGGATTGGGAAAGCCGATGCGACGGCGCATCAGCTCGACCGAATCATCGGTGATCCGCGTTCGTATCAGTCCATCGTCCGCCAAGTGCCGGCCCCGCTATTGAGATGCCTTTTTTCAATATCGGCCATCGTCCCGCGCGACAAGCCTCGCCAATGCGTCAGACGATGCCGGCGGTTTGCAGGGCGGCGATCGCCCCGGCGTCGTAGCCGAGTTCGGCCAGCACCGCCTCGCTGTGCTCGCCGACCAGCGGCGCGCGCATCGTGATTTCGCCCGGCGTGGCGGAGAGCAGGAACGGCGTGGCCGAAACCGAGGCGGGCCGCGGCAGGCCCGGATAGTCGACCGGCACCAGCTGTCCCAACGCAAGCACATTGGGATCCCGGATCGCCTCCGCCGGCGTGTTCACCGGCCCTCCCGGGATGCGCGCGGCATCGAGCGCGGCGGTCGCCTCCGCCAGGCTCTTGCCGTCGCACCACGCCTGCATCGCGGCGTTGAGGGTCTCGATCTCGGCGGCCCGTCGGTCGTCACTGGCGAAGCGCGGATCCTCGATCCAGTCCTCCCGGCCGATCAGGCGGCACCAGCGCCGGAACATGGGGTTGCCCGAAACCTGGACGAGGATCCATTTGTCCGTGAGGCGAAACAGGTCGCACGGGCCCGCGAACATCCCGCGATTGCCCACCCGTCCGCGATCCAGCCGCAGCATCTCCTCCTCGATCAGCATGCCATTGGCCATCATCAGCCCGACCGGCAGCAGCGCGGATTCGACCTCCTGTCCCTCCCCGGTCGCGTCGCGATGCCGCAGCGCCATCATGATGCCGGTCGCCAGCGACAGGGCGGTGCCGAAATCGACGTAAGGGACGACGCAGCGATAGGGCTGCTCGGGAGGGCCGGATCGGTAAACGCCGCCTGCCATCGCCTGGGCGATGCCGTCGAAACCGACGCGGTCGCCGTAGAGCCCGCCGGTGCCGAAGGCGGTGGCCTTGGCGAGAATGATGTCCGGCTTGATCGCGGTCAAACTGGCGTAATCGATCGCCATCGCGCGCAGCGCCGGCTCGGGCATGTTGGCCAGCACGATATCGGCGGTGGCGATCAGCTCGCGGACGATCCGCTTGCCTTCGGCTGAGGTCACGTCCAGCGCGAGCGAGCGCTTGTTTCGGTTGCACTGGAGAAAGCTCGCGCCTTCGCCGCCAGCCGCGACGGGCTGGACCCAGCGATCCTCGCCGCCCTCGCGCCTCTCGACGCGAATCACGTCGGCGCCCATGTCGGCAAGGACGGCGCCGCAAAGCGGCGCGGCGATGAAACGGCCGAAATCGAGCACGCGGACGCCCGACAGAACCTTGGTGCTCACACGACGTTTCCTGTAGCTGGCGGGTACAAGGGATCAGGGCGTCAGCAGGCGGGCATCGTTCCGCGCAAGCTTCCAGTCACCGCCCGCGCGGACCAGCGTCGCCTCGCACAGCGCCATCACGAAATGGCCCGCAGACGGCGCGCTTCCCCACACCGTGACGTAATTGTAGAGCCTGGCGACGACGACGTCGCGGTTCTCGCCATATTCGCAGGTGAGATTGCCGAAGAGGTGGCGCATCTGTCCCCCGCCATAGTCGGCGTAGGCACCGATCGGGATGCGGCGAAGCAGTTCGCGGCCGACGATCGGCTCGGGCGCCACCCCCGAGAAGGTGCCGTCTTCAGTCCACATCGCTGCCCAATCGTCGCCTTTGCCCTCGTCGACGAGCCAGCAATAGCGCCCCCAGAAATCCTGAACGGCGCACCAGTCCTCTACAGTCAGTCGCACACCCTATCCTCTCTGCGTATTCGCCCGAATGACCCGATCGACACGCACTTCCGTCCTCAGCTCAACGTCTTCCGTATCGCCGCCTCCAGCTTGGCCTGACTCCACATGTAGGCCTGCTCCAGCGGAGGAGAGAAGGGCACGACGCTGTTCATCGACCCGACCCGCTGCACCGGCGCGCGCAGGGAGGAGAACAGCTCTTCATGGATGCGCGCGGAAATCTCCGCGCCGACGCCGAACTGACGGACCGCCTCGTGCAGCGTCACCGCCCGACCCGTTTTGGCGACCGACGCGAACACGGTCTCCTCATCCCAGGGCATGATGGTGCGCAGATCGATCACCTCGACCGAGACACCTTCGCCCGCGAGCTTCTCCGCCACGGCGAGCGCATCCAGCACGGGCCGGCCGTAACTGATCACCGTCACGTCGGTGCCGGCACGCGCCAGCGACGCCTTGCCCAGCGGCACGCGGTGACCGGCCTCGGGCGCCGGCCCCTTGACGAATTGGAGCGCCGTCGTCTCGACGAAGATGCAGGGATCGTCGTCGAAGATACAGGAGGTGAGCAGCCCCTTCTGGTCGGCGGCGTTGGACGGAACCACCACCTTCAGCCCGGGCACGTGCGCCAGCCACGCCTCGTACATGTCCGAGTGCTGCCCGCCTGCGCCGATGCCCGCGCCCGACATGGTGCGGATGGTAAGCGGTACGCCCGTCTTGCCGCCCGACATGAAACGCGTCTTCGCGGCATGATTGACGATCATGTCCATCGCGACGGTGATGAAATTCATCAGCATGATCTCGGCGACCGGGCGCATGCCCGCGATCGCCGCCCCGACCGCGGCGCCCGCGATCGCCTGCTCCGAGATCGGGGTGGAACGGACCCGGTTGCCATACTTCTTGGAAAGGCCGGCGGTGCTGCCCATGATCCCGCCGCCCTCGGGATCGGCGACGTCCTCGCCGAAGACCAGCACGGCGGGATCGGCGGCGAGCGCCTCGTCGAGCGCTTGCTTCGTGGCGGCGCTGCAGGTGATGTTCCCGCTCACGCGACCACCAGCTCCCGGGCATATACGTCGCGCAACATCTCGTCGACGCCGGGATAGTCCGACGCCTCGGCGAAGGCGACCGCTTCGTCGATCTCGGTTTCGATCTCGGCTTCGATGGCAGCCAGCGCCTGCTCGCCGGCCAGCGCCCGGTCGAGCAGCAGCGCGCGCAGCTTGGGCACAGGATCGTCGGCGAGTTTGCTCGCGTACAACTCCTTGGGGATGTAGTGACCCGGATCGCCGTAATTGTGCCCCTGGAAGCGGAAGGTACGCGCCTCGATCAGCGTCGGCCCATCGCCCGCGCGCGCGCGGGCGATGGCGGAGGCGGCAGCGGCGAACATCGCCTCCGCATCGTTGCCGTCCACCAGCACGCCCGGCATGCCATAGCCGTCGGCGCGTCTCACGATCTCGCCGCCCGTGCATGTCTCCAGCGCCGTGTGCTCGGCGAAGAGGTTGTTCTGGCAGAGGAACACGACCGGCAGCTTCCAGACGGAGGCGAGATTGAGGCTCTCGCCAAACGCGCCGATGTTGGTCGCCCCGTCGCCGAAATTGGTGATCGTCACCCGACCGTCGCCGCGTATCTGCGAGGCGAGCGCCAGCCCGTTGGCGATCGGCATGCCCGAGCCGACGATGCCGGTCGTCACCATCACGCCGGCGTCAGGATGGGTGATGTGCATGCAGCCGCCCTTGCCCTTGCACGATCCGGTGGCCTTGCCGAAATATTCGGCGAGCAGCATTCGCAGCGGCACGCCTTTGGCCAGGTGATCGTGCAGGCCGCGATAGATCGTGACGTAGTAGTCATCCGCGCGGAGCGTTGCGGCGGTGGCGGCGGCAAGAACCTCCTGTCCTCGGGGCGAGTAATAGTTGGCGTTGAGGCGGCCGGCCTTGATAAGCTCGCGCAGCCGTTCATCCACGCGCTTGATTCGTGCCGCTGCGCGATAGATGCTGACGAGATGCTCACCCGTCGGGCCATCACTGATCATGGACGCGCTCTCTCGCAATAGATATATCTCTTTTTAGCGGGAGGGTGGTGACAGGGAGGCCGGAAGGTGTCAATCAAAAGCTGATCGACGGACGGGTCTGCGCTATCAGTCGGGCGGCCGTTACGAAGATCGTGGTCGAGCCGGTTGGAGTGAAGCCCGTGACCGATTTTAGAATCATCCCGGTTGCGGTTTCGGAGACGTGGATACCGGTTTCTGAATATCGCGATCCGCGATGGGACGAGCGAGAGCGCGAACGGCTTTGGCCCCGCGTGTGGCAGATGGCCTGCCGCGAGGCCGAGCTGGCCGTCCCGGGCGATTTCGTGGCGTACGAAATTCTCGACGAGTCGATCCTGATCGTGCGCACCGGCGACGCGCCCGACGATCTCTCGGCCTTCTACAACGTGTGTCAGCATCGCGGCCGGCGGCTGCGGGACGAGGCGCGCGGCCAGGTAGGGCCGACCTTGGCCTGTCGCTTTCACGGCTGGCAGTATGATCGGACGGGCGAGCTCAAGCAGGCCTTCATGGAGGAGGACTGGCGCGGCTGTCCGTCGTTCGATCGCGGCAAGCTCGGCATCCCGAAGGTGCGCGTGGCGCGGTGGGGCGGCTGGATCTGGATCAACCAGGACGTGGACGCCGAGCCGCTGGAGAGCTGGCTCGGCGCGGCCGCCGTCCTGCTCGAGCCCTTCCAACTTGAGGACATGCGGCCGCTGTGGTGGAAGACGATCATCGCGCCGGTCAACTGGAAGGTCGTGGTCGAGGCGTTCAGCGAGGGCTATCACAGCGGCGCCACCCACACCGGCGGCGTCAACTATCGCGGCCTGCGGTCGCCGACCGCTCCGGCCGGGAGGCACGGCGTGTTCTTCAGCGAGGCGGCGGACTTCACCGAGTATAAGGATGCCGACGGCCGGTGGGTCAAGCCGAAGTCGATGGCCGAGAATCTGTGGGCCAACAATCGCCACCTGTTCCACACGCTCGGGGCGATGACGCTCGACGCGAGCATGACGGCGAGCGACCGGCTGCTCGAGCTGCCCGAGGGCACCGCGCCGGAAGAGGTGTTCGCCAGCCTCTTCAGTTTCACCCGCGAGGAGATCGAACGGCGCGGCGCCAAGTGGCCGGAGGGCATGACGCTGGACAAGCTGCTCGCCGCCGGCACCGACTGGCACATCTTTCCCAACAGCATCGTACTGCCGACGCTGGACGGCGCTTTATGGTACCGGGTCCGCCCGGGCAGCGCCGACCGAGACAGCTGCGTGTTCGACATCTGGTCTTTCGGCCGGTTCGCACGCGGCGCGGAGCCCCCCGTCGAGAACGAGATCTATCACGGGTTCGACGCATTCCGCGGGCAGTGCGCATTCCTCGAAGAGGATTTCGACAACATGGAAGCGGTGAGCCGGGGCATGAAGTCCGCGGGCTTCCGGGGCGCCATGCTGAATCCGGCGCAGGAGGGCACGATCAGCAATTTCCACCGTACCCTGCGAAGCTATCTGGGCGAGCCCGATCCACCAGCGCGGGCGTGACGCGTCCGCCCGCTCAGACCTCGATCAGCAGCGCGCCGGCCTGGCCGCCGCCGGCGCACATCGCCGCGATCCCCAGCCCGCCGCCCCGGCGCCGGAGATCGTTGACGAGTGTCGTCACCATCCGTCCGCCGGTCGCCGCGATGGGATGGCCGAGGCTGCAGCCGCTGCCCGACACGTTGACCGTCTCCGGGTCGAGGCCGAGCAGCTTGCAGGCGGCAACCGGCACGGCGGCGAACGCCTCGTTGATTTCCCACAATGCGACGTTCGACTGCGCGACGCCGGTGCGTGCGAGCAATTTGCGGATCACCTCGATGGCGGCCAGCCCGGTAAGGCGCGGATCGACGCCGATCATGGTCCAGGCGCGGATGCGCGCGATCGGGTCCACGCCCGCGTCGCGCGCCGCGGTCTCGCTCGCGACCATCACTGCCGAGGCGCCGTCGTTAAGGCCGGCTGCGTTTCCGGCGGTGATGGAGAAGCCCTCGATCTCGGGATGGAGCGCCTTGAGCGAGGCCAGCCGCTCCATCGAGCTGTCGCGCCGCGGATGTTCGTCCTCGGCGAACGGCACGGTTTCCCCTGCGGCCGTCACGGCGGCGACGGGTTCGATCTCCGCGACGAACCGGCCCGCGGTGATGGCGGCGACGGCGCGCTGATGCGAACGCAGCGCCCAGCGATCCATATCCTCGCGCGACAGATCCGCCTCCCGCGCCGTGTTCCAGCCGACGGTGATCGACATATCCGCCGCCGGCGCGTCGGGCGAATCCGGGTGCGTATCGGGCATCCAGCCGTCCTGCGCGACGCCGGTCAGCGGATCGATGCGGCGCATCTCGGGCAAGGTCGAGATCGAGCAGACCCCGCCGGCGACGACGAAGCGTTCCGCGCCGCAGAGAACGCTGCCGGCCGCCGCGCCGATCGCGGCGAGCCCGCCGGCGCAGTGCCGATTGACGGCCATGCCGCCGGCGCCCGTCAGCCCGGCCCTGATCGCGGCGTGCCGCGCGATCGCGCCGCCGCCCTGGAGCGACTCGGCCAGGATCACGTCGTCGACCATTTCGGGTGCCACCGCCGCGCGGCGGACGGCCGCGGATACGATCGCGCAGGCGAGCGATTCGGCGCTGGTCCGCGCGAGAGCACCCTTGCGGGCTGTGCCGATCGCGGTCCGAACCGCGCTGAGGATGACCGCGCCGGACATAAGCAACTTCTCCCGATTGAATAGACTCAATATGGTTCACCGACTCGCTCGCCAGATATCGTGGCGGATCGAGCTGAAGCAATGGTGGTGGTGATCGAGCCGGCTGCTGGAGGAGACGCAATTGAGTGAACCGGCCCTGATCGTCGAGGAGCACGGCGGCATATTGACTGCTACGCTGAATCGTCCCGCCAAGCTCAATGCGCTGAACCGCGAGATTTTCGCCGGGATGACCGAGGCGGTCCGCCGCTACGCCGCCGATCCCGCGTTGCGCGTGTTCCTGATCCGCTCCACGGGCCGCTACTTCTGCGCGGGCGCCGATCTGATCGACAGCCCTCCCGCTCCCACGACCGGCGGCGGCAGTGGCGTTCGCGAGTGGTATCGCACCGCGATGGGCCCGGGCATGCAGGCGCTGTACCAGCAGATGGAAGATATCGAGAAACCCTTCGTCGTCGCCCATCAGGCGCCCTGCGTGGGGGGCGGGCTGGAAATGTCGCTGTCGTGCGACTTCCGCTTGGCCGCCCGCGGGGCGAGCTACCATTTTCCGGAGGCCAGGCTCGGCGCGATCCCCGCCTCGGGCGGCGTGAGCCGGCTGACGCGGCTGTGCGGCCAGCACTGGGCCAAATGGATCATCCTCGCCAATCAGCCGGTGGATGCCGAGCAGGCGCTTGCGATCGGCCTCGTCCATGCCGTCTACGAGGAGAGCGAGTTCGAAGCCAAGGTCGACGAATTCTGTCGGGCTCTGGCCGCGCAACCGCCGGAAATGACGGCCATGGCGAAGCTGGCGATCGATCTCGCGGAGGAAGCATCCGCGCGGGACGCACGTAGGATCGAGCGGCTCGGCCAGAGCATTCTCCAGGTCGGCGAGGAGCAGGCCGCGTTGTTTTCGGCGATGCAGACGAAGCTCGGCCGATGACGTCCGGCCGTTCCGCAGCCCTTCCGGGCGGACCCGACACGGCGGCGGACGTTCTGGACCTCGACGGGGTGCCGTCCACCATCCCGCACGCGCTGATCCGTACGGCGGCGGCGCGTCCGGACCATCCCGCGCTCGTCGACGGACGCGGCACGCTCTCTTACGGCGCGTTGCGGACGCGGGCACACGCGCTCGCCGCCGCTCTGGTAAAGGCCGGTATGCGCAAGGGCGACCGGGTGGGTATCTGGCTCCCCAATTGCAACGAGTGGGTGGTCGCGTGCAGCGCCGTCCAGATGGCGGGCGGCGTCGTGATCCCGCTCAATACGCGCTACAAGGCGACCGAGGTCGGCCACGCGCTGAACCGGGCGGAAGTCCGCTTCCTGATCCACGCCGATCGCTTCGTCGGGATCGATTACCGCGCGATGCTCGGCACGATCCAGGCCGAGCGGCTGGTGCGCGCGATCGCCGTCGCGCTGAAGCCCGACGACCGCGACGAGCTGGGCGCCTTCATCGCCGAGGCGGACGGGGATGCCCGCGCATCCGCCGAGGTCGACCGGCGCCTCGCCCGCCTGTCGGGCGACGACGTGTCCGACATCATGTTCACCTCCGGTACGACAGGCGCGCCGAAGGGGGTCGTCACCACGCACGGCCAGAACATGCGCACCTACGTCGAGTGGGTGCGCGCGACGACGATGAACGCCGACGATCGCCTGCTCATGATCTGGCCGTTCTGCCACTGTTCGGGCTACAAGTCCGGCTGGCTGACGGCCATGATCGTCGGCTGCACGGTGTTTCCCGAAGCCACGCTCGACATCGACCGGCTGGTCCGCCGAGCCATCGACGAGCGGATCACTTTCCTGCCGGGTCCGCCCACTTTGTTCAAAGCCCTGCTGGACGCGACGGTGGGAAAAGACCGGCTGGTGTCGCTGCGCGTCGTGGGCACCGGCGGAACGGTGATCGATCCGACGCTCATCCGCGACATCCGTTCGAAGCTCGGCGCGAAGGTGGTCTATGCGGGTTACGGCCTCACGGAGTGCTGCGGGACGGCGGCGATGATCTACGCGGACGATCCCCCGGAGATGGTCGTCGCCTCGACGGGGCGGGCGATTGCTGGCGTCGAGATCTCGGCGATGGCGCCCGACGGCGAGATCCTCCCGCCGGGCACGGAGGGCGAACTCGTGACGCGCGGCTATCATGTGATGCGCGGCTATCTGGACGATCCTGAGGGCACCGCGGCAGCGATCGATCCGAACGGCTGGCTGCACACCGGCGATCTCGGGCATGTCGACGCACTCGGCTTCGTCCATGTCACGGGTCGCGCCAAGGACATGTACATCGTCGGCGGTTTCAACTGCTACCCGGCCGAGATCGAGCACATGCTCTCGGCGCACCCGGGGGTGCGCGAGGTGGCGGTGACGGGGATGCCCGACGAGCGGCTCGGCGAGGTCGGCTGCGCCTTCGTCGTGTGGGACGAAGCCGCGGGCGAGCCGGACGCGGAGGGGCTGATCCGCTGGAGCCGCGACGTGATGGCGAACTACAAGGTGCCGCGCGTCGTCCGCATCCTCCCTTCGCTGCCGCGCAACGCGATGGGCAAGATCGAAAAGCGCCGTCTGACCGAGCTCGCCGAACCGGGGAAACGTTAACGGCCGACGTGATCGACGCCGCGCAAAGCCTCAAAAGCGGCTTTACAGGCGGAAGCGTAAAGCGGTAGCTGAATTGCGCTCCCGGGTCTTCCGGTCGCTTTCAACGGGACTTGCAAACCACATGGCTACGGAAATATTGATCCCGAAACTCGGCTTCAGCATGGCGGAAGGCACCTTGGTGGAGTGGCTCGTGCCGCACGGCGGCGAGGTCGAGCAGGGCAAACCGCTTTACGTGCTCGAGGCGGAGAAAGCCGCGCAGGAGATCGAGGCGCCGGCTTCCGGAAAGGTGAACATCCTGGTGCAGGAAGGCGACCTGCCGGTCGGCACCGTCATCGGCACGATCGAATAGCACGGCGAGAAGGCGCGCCACGATGGACCGAACTGCGACGGCGCGCGGAACCTGGGCGCGGCAGCATGTTAGAATGCCTGGGCATGGCTGAGCGCGCGGGTGGGGAGTTGGCGCGACATCCTGCCGAAGCTCCCGGCTCTGCGGGAGTGCCGGCCGAGCCGGGCTGGACCGGGCTTCGAGACGGGCTGTTTCGATCGTATGTATGACCTGCTCGCCGGCATCCGCGTGGTCGAAGGCGACGCCTTCATCGCTGGCCCGTCGTGCGGATTGCACCTCGCTCAGATGGGTGCGCAGGTCATCCGCTTCGACGCCATCGGCGGCGGCCCCGACTTTCGCCGCTGGCCGCTGGCTCCGGACAGCGGTGCAAGCCTGTACTGGGAAGGTCTCAACAAGGGCAAGAAGTCGATCGCCATCGATCTCTCACGGCCCGAGGGGAGGGAACTCGCCGTGGCGATCGCAACGGCGCCCGGTAGCGATGCCGGGCTCTTCCTGACCAATTATCCGGCGAACAGCTTCCTCGGCCACGCGGCGCTGGCCGCGCGGCGGCCGGACATCATCACGCTGCGCGTGATGGGATGGGCCGACGGCTCGCCCGCCGTGGACTATACCATCAATGCGGCAGTCGGCGTCCCGATGATGACCGGGCCTGCGGACGCGCAGCAGCCGGTCAATCACGTCCTGCCCGCCTGGGATCTGCTGGGCGGCGCCTATGCGGCGTTCGCGATGGTCTCGGCCCTGCTCAGGCGCCGCGCGATGGGCGAGGGCGCCGAGATCCGGCTGCCTCTCTCCGACCTCGCCGCGACCAGCCTGAGCCACATCGGGAGCGTCGCCGAGGTATTGACGCAGGGAGACCGCCCGAAGCTCGGCAACGACCTGTACGGAGCCTTCGGGCGCGATTTCGTGTGCGCCGACGGCGTGCGGCTGATCGTCGTGGCGATTACCCGGAAACAGTGGCGCGGCCTGATCGCCCCATTGGGGCTTGCGGAGCCGGTCGCGTCGCTCGAGGCGAGGTTGGGTGTCGCGTTCGACGCGGACGAGGGCGCGCGCTTCACGCACCGGGCCGACCTGTTCCCCCTGTTCGAGGCCGCGTTCCTGCGCCGGACGGCTGCCGAGCTGCAGTCCGCGTTCGACGCGAACGGCGTGACCTGGGCCCGTTACCAGAGCCTCGCGGAGGCCGTGACGGCGGACGACCGCCTGTTCGCCGCCAACCCGCAATTTCAGACGATCGTGCATCCGAGCGGCTTGGCATATCCGGCGGCCGGTCCGGCCGCGACCGTCCTCGGACGGCAACGTGCGGCCGTGCGGCCGGCCCCGCGTCTCGGCGAGCACACCGACGAGGTGCTTGCCGACATCCTCTCGCTCGACAGCAGCGCGATCGGCCGCCTGCGCGACGCGGGACTGGTGGCTTGAACCCGGCGCACGGTCGAGCGAGCAGGGAAGCGCCGTATGTTCAAGCTCATCTACGTCGCCAAGCGCAACCCCCGACTGTCGCCGGACCAGTTCACCAGGAGATGGCGGATGCATGGAGCGGTCGGCATGTCGATGCCGGTCTGGCGTCACGTGGTCCTTTACGTGCAGGCGGAGCCGATCCGGCCGGTTCCGGTGAAGGGCGCGTCGGACGAGCATGACGCCGTCGCCTGCTGGGGGGTGCGCGAGGAGGCCTTCGCCGGCGTTCCGCTTCCGGAGGACGCGGACGCCGCGCGGATCATGGCCGAGGACGAGCGGGAGACCTTCGCCGATCTCATCGCGAACACGTCGCTGTGGACCACCGAGCTGCATCTCAAGGGCGGCGAGCCGGGCGGGACGACGGCCTTTCTGTTCTTCGACGACGCGGGGGAAGCGCGGGAAGTCGCTGCGGCCTACGTGCCGGACGAGCGGGTCCACCGCGTCACGCTCAACACGAGGCGGGATGGCCAGGCGCTCGGGCCGATGACGAACACGCTCGCTCACGCTGCGGTGGTCGAAGTCTCGACGATCGGCCTGCCGGCGCTGGCGTCGGTGCTCGACGCCGGTGCCGCGGCCCCGTTCCGCCGCGCGAATCGCGCGATCGTCACGCGGGAAGCGGTATTGTGGGATCGGCGGAGCTGAACGGCATGCGCGACATCGATCGATACGGACCTTGGGCGATCGTCGCCGGCGCGTCGGAAGGCACCGGCCGCGCGTTCGCGCGACAGATCGCCGCGCGGGGCATCAAGTGCGTACTGGTCGCGCGCCGTCGCGCTCCGCTCGAGGCGCTCGCGGACGAAATCAACGCCGAGTTCGGTGTCGAGTGCAGCACTGCGGCGATCAACCTCGCGGAAGCGGGAGCGAGCGAACAGCTCGTGGCTGCAGCCGGTTCGCGCGACGTCGGGCTGTTCGTCGCCAATGCGGGCGCAGATCCCTACGGGGCCGGGCTGCTCGACCGGCCGATGTCCGAGTGGAGCGCATTGATCCGGCGCAACGTCATGACCGTTGCCGAAGCGTGCCATCACTTCGCCGGCACGATGAAGGCGCGGGGCAGGGGCGGCATCATCCTGGTCAATTCAGGCGCCTGCTACGGCGGGGCGAACCGCATGGCGATCTACTCGGCGACGAAGGCGTTCGAGCTGTGCCTGGGCGAGTCGCTCTGGTCCGAGCTGAAGCCGCACGGCGTACATGTCCTCAACCTCGTGCTGGGCGCCACGGACACCCCCGAGTTCCGCCGCTTCCTGGCCGCCAGGGGCGCCCCGCTTCCCGCCAACGTTGCTGACGCCTCCGCGGCGGCGGCGCTCGGGCTGCGGCATCTTGCCGACGGGCCGGTCTGCAATTGGGCGAAGGAGGCTGACGAAGCGCCCTTCGGCGCCACCTCCGCGGCCGATCGTCGTCGACGCATCGAGCTCATCAATGAGTTCAGCAGGCCGCTTTTCGAGCGCGGGGGCGGGTAAGCCGCGACGCGTTCACCTCTCCGACGTAGCCACGCGGCCGTCCCGGTGCGCCTTGCTCCTGCCGAAGCCGCCCGGTTTCCGGAAAGCGCCCGCGCTTCCCATCGGCGGCAGATCGAGGAAGGTGCGGACGCCGGGCGCCGCCGCCACGATATGCGGGATCGCGTTTATCGCGTGCGTCGCGGTCGCCCTCAGCGCGGCATCCTCGCTGCCCTTCAGATAATCGGCGGAGGCGGGATCGAAGCTCTTCGCGGCCGTGACCTTGCACCGGAGGGCGGGGGAGCCCTCGACGGTGATGGTCCACTCGACAAGTCCCGAGGTGGAGACGTCCCAGGCGGGAGAGAGGTCCGCGCCGAGCTTCCACGCGGTCGCGAGTCGAATGCGCCGCTCGCCGCCGACCACGCCGAAATACTGGAAGCGGCGGCAGGCGATCGTGTCCTTCTCGATCACCTGCCCGTTCGGCAGCGTGATCGGGACGTTGGTCGTCGCCCAGTCATGCTCGTGCTCGACGCCGTCCAGCGTCACGCCGAGCCGATCGCAGACCATCAGCATGGCTTCGCCGAAATAATCGTCCATGCCCTTCAGGAACTGGTCGGGCCCGGACACCTCCTCGGGCCGCTTGCCGAAACTCGTGTGGGTGAGCATGATGTCCGGCGCCGCCATGGCGTAGACGGTGACGTCGGAGATCTCCTGCACGTCGATGCCGGTCGCCTGATGCACCCCGCCCGAGACGGTGATCGCCATCAGGTCGCTGATGAAGCCGGGATTGATGCCCGAGCCGTGGAAGGAGGCGTTGCCGATCTTGGCCGCTTCGTCGAGCCGCCCGAATACGTCTCGTCCGTAATAGATGGGATAGCTGTTGCTCGCGGTGGTGACGACGTTGACACCCCGACGGAGCATTCCGTCACGGCTTCATAGTCGGCCATGCGGGGGCAGTAGAGTACGCAATCGGCGTCCTCGAAGGGCAGCGCGCCCTCGTCGACGGTGACCAGGAGCCCGGTGGCCGCGCCGCCGATCAGCTCGCCGGCATCCTTGCCGGCCTTGCCAGCCGAGAAGGCCTTGACCGCGATCACCTCGAACATCGGGTTGTCGAGCAGTTCGCGCAGCGCCAGCGATCCGACGCCGCCCAATCCCCACAGGATCACCTTCAGCGGCGGCATCGCGACGGCCATGCCTCTCCTCCTTCGGCACGGGCATCGCGTTGCATCCTGCATCCGCGGACTTCGATGATCGGGTCGACCGGCCGGCAAATCCTATACAGCAATAGGCCGCCGGTCACAAACGCCGCAACCGCATCGAACGCTAATCTCGGCAAGCTCGAGCACTCCCCGCTTCGCCCCCGCTACGATTGCCGAACGGACCGCTTCGCCGGCTTCGCCCGCCTCGCCGCAGCCGTGATCCCGATACGCCGATGTCGATCCGCCCTAAGCGGCCGGCGGAACATGGCTTGCCGGATAGGGTCCGTCGACGCTCTCGGACATGTGCACGGTACGCGCGACCGATGCCGCGGTGGAGCGCTCGCCCCAGTTCACGCCCGAGGGGCTGCGGCAATAGGCACGATCGATGAAATCCTTGATCGTGAACTTGAGGTCGTCGCACTGCAGCGCGCCGAGGATCAGCTCGCTGCCGGGACAATAATGGACCGGCGGCACCTGCGTCGCGGAGAGCTTGCCCCGTTGCATGCCGACGTAGCCGACCGCCTCGCTCACCTCCACGCTGTGCTGCTCGTCGTACCAGCGGTGATATTCGGCATCGCGGCCGGCGGTGATGTTCGCCAACAGGAACATCAGGTGGGTGAGCGGCCGGCCCGGCTGGAGGTTTCCGCTATACTTCCACGGATGGTACATCCGATAGCTGTAAATCCGTTCCGCACCGTCCGCATCGACCAACCCCGAGTCGCGCATGTCGGCGAGCAATGGCGCGATGGCGGGCAGGTCGATCTCGGGCGCGCTCAGCCGCAGGTCGTATTTGGTGGCGTAGCGCCAGGGCTGCGCGGTCTCGACCATCAATTGATCCTCGGTCACCCGAAAGCGCTGGACGCCCCGGAACCCGCGCAGCGCAGCCAGCTTCGGGACGTGCACCGCGTTGAAATATTCGCCCAGCGCCGCGTCCCGCCCGTCCGCCGCGTTATGCAGGTGCATGATAACGTAATCGTCCATGCCGCTCCCCGTCTGCTCGTTCTTCATGGCCATTGAACGCCCTCTATCGATCCGATGCGCCGACGGGAAGGGCGCAGCCTCTTGCGTCAAAGAGCTAACGCTTTAATGGACGTAGCGGCAGCGTGACACTGTCAGGGAGAGCGATCCGACATGAAGCGACATGGAGCTGGCCCGCGCCCGGGAGACAGGCTGCGCGGCGTCGTCGCGATGCCCTGCGGGCCGCGCTAGGACGCCGCCATGAATCTCGCGCCATCTGACGAGAGCATCGCGCTCAAGGACATGTTCGCCCGCCTGTTCGAGGCGGAGTCGACGCCCGCTCGCGTCAGGGCCGCGGAGTCGAGCGGCTTCGACGCCGCGCTGTGGGCCACGCTGGCCGAACTGGGCGCGCCGCTGATGCGGGTGCCGGAAGCGCTGGGCGGCAGCGGGGTGTCGCTGCTCGACGCGATGCTGCTGATGGAGGAGGCGGGACGTCGGCTCGCCTCCGTTCCCTTGGCGGAAGCGATAGTGGCCGCGCGGCTGATCGCGCTGAGCGGTGCCGCCGAGGCAGCCGAGTGGCTCGAGCTTATCGGGCGCGGGGAGCGCATCGTCTCGCTGGCGCTGCACCCGGCGAGGCCGGGCAAGCCGCAGATCGTCACCGGCGGCGCGGTCGCATCGGCGGTGCTCGCGCTCACCGAGGATGGGCTCACGCTCCATCGTCAGGATCCGCCGCCCGTCGCGCCGGCGACCATCGCGGCCGGTGCGCACGCCTGGTTCGAACCCGCCGCCACGCCCCTCGTCCTGATCGAGGGCGCCGAGGCGGTCGCGGCCTGGCAGGCCGGAATCGAGGAATGGAAACTGCTGTCCGCCGCCGCGCTCGTCGGTCTCGGCGATCAGGCGCTTGCCATGGCCGCGGCTTACGCTTCCGAGCGCACCCAGTTCGGCCAAGTCATCGGTACGTTTCAGGGCATCTCGCATCCGCTCGCCGACTGCGCGATCCACGTCGATGGCGCGCGCATGCTGCTGATGTGGATCCTGTCCGCACTCGCCAAGGGCGAAGCCGTCGAGGCGGCGGCAGGCATCGATCAGGCCTGGTGGTGGGTGAACCAGACGGTGACCCGCACCGTCGCGCACGCTTTGCACGTATTCGGCGGCTATGGCTTGACCAACGAGTACGACATCCAGCTCTACCACCGTCGCGCCAAGGCGATCGGCCTGATGCTGGGCGATTCCGAGCTGGCGCTGGAGCGCGCCGGCCGCCGCCTCTATCGCGGCGAAACGGTCCCGCTACCCGACCCCGGCGAGATCGCGATCGACTTCGACCTGTCGGACGAGGCGCGGGCGCTGGCCGATGAGACGCGGGCGCTGTTCGAGGCGATCCTCACGCCGGAACTGCGCGCCATGGCGCATCACAGCTTCGAGGGGCACGATTGGGGGGTAAGCCGCGCGATCGGAGCGGCCGGCCTGCTGTTCCCGAAATGGCCGCGCGAGTGGGGCGGCCGCGCGGCCGACCTCCCGGCAGCGCGAGCCAGCCTGATGGTGTGGGACGAGTTCGGCTGGACGATCAACGCGCAGGGCACGAGCGAGATCGTCGGCCTCATCGTCCAGGCGTTCGGGTCGGACGAGCTCAAGCGCGAAGTATTGCCCCGGCTCGGGCGCGGCGAGATCACCGCGGCGCTCGGCTACACCGAGCCGTCGGGCGGATCGGACGTGTTCGGCGCCAAGACCCGCGCCGAACGCGATGACGATGGACAAGGCTGGATCATCAACGGCCAGAAGATGTTCACCTCGGGCGCCGAGTGGGCGTCCTACGCGCTGCTCATCACGCGTACCGATCCGGACGTGCCCAAGCACAAGGGGACGACGCTGTTCCTGGTGCCGCTCGACGCGCCGGGCGTCGAGATCCACCCGGTCTTCACCTTCATGGACGAGCGCACCAACACGACCTTCTACACCGACGTGCGTGTGCCCGACCGCTACCGGATCGGCGAGGTGAACGGAGGCGTCAAGGTGATGGCGGCGGCGCTGCAGATGGAACAGGGCAGCGTCAGCTATTATCTCAACCAGCGCCGCATGGCCGACATCGCCGCAGAGTGGGCGCGCGGCATGGATCGCAGCGAGGGCCGCGCGATCGACGACGGTCGCGTGCTCGCCCGTCTCGCCCGCGTCCGCGCGCACGCGCGGATCGGCAGTGCGCTCGCCAGCCGGATCGAGTGGGTCGCGGCCAACCGGCTGCAGGACCTCGCCTACGGCCCTGCCGCGAAGGTGTTCATCACCGAGACGTTCATCGCCGATTCCGCGGATCTGATGGACCTCACCGCGCCCGGCTCCATGATCCGCGGCCGGGACGGCTTGGGCGTGATCGAGGAGGCTTATCGCCACTCCACCGCCACGACCATCTACGCCGGCACGACCGAAGTGCTGCGCAGCCTCGTCGGCGAGCGCAGGCTCGGCCTCCCGCGCAGCCGCAACTAGGCGAGGGCGGGGCGGTGACGGCCTACCCGCGCCTGTTCAGCCCGCTGTCGATCGGGCCGCTGTCGCTCGGCAACCGTGTCGTGATGGCGCCGATGTCGACCTCGCTCGGCGGCAGGGAAGGCGCGGTGACCGCCGAGAACATCGCCTTCTACCGCGAACGCGCGCTCGGCGGCTTCGGCCTGATCGTCGTCGAGTTCACCTGCGTCGATACCGCAACCGGGCGTACCGAGGAGCGGCAGCTCTCGCTCGAGAGCCGCCGCAACCTCGACGGGCACGCCCGTCTCGTCGACATGCTGCACGCCGCCGGTGCCAAGACCTTCTTGCAACTTCAGCATGGGGGCCGCTTCGCGCCTGCCAAGCTGCTCCCGGGCGGCGTGACGAAGGGGCCGAGCGCGGTGACGTCGCGCCGCGACCCTGCTAAGATCATCGTCCAGCCCTTCGCGTCCGACGAGCTGCACCGGCTGATCGACGCGTTCGGCCGTTCCGCCGCGCTCGCTGCCGAAGCAGGCTATGACGGCATCGAGATCCATGGAGCGCATGGCTACCTCCTCTCGCAGTTCCTTTCCCCGCTCAGCAATCTGCGCAACGACGAATGGGGCGGCGACGACGCGCGCCGTCTGGCCTTTCCGGCGGCCGTGACGCGGGCGATACGCTCCGCCATCGGCGATCTGCCGCTCTCGTTCCGATTGTCCGCGGACGAGTTCGTGAGCGGCGGCCTCTCGATCGAGGATAGCGTGCGGATCGTGCCCGGCCTGGTAGCGGCCGGCGCGACCATCCTGCACGTCTCGACGGGACGCGGGCCGGAGAGCTTCGACAAGGTCATGGAGCCGATCTCCGCGCCCGAGGGCTGGCGGCTGCCGTTTGCGCGGCGCATCCGCGACGCGGCCGGCGTGCCCGTGATCGGCGTCGGCCAGATCCGCTGGCCGGAAACGGCCGAAGCCGCGCTCGCGCGCGGCGATGCCGATCTCATCGCGCTCGGCCGCCCGTCGCTCGCCGACCCCGCCTGGCCGATGAAGGCGCGCGCGGGCCTGCGCGACGCGATACGGCCGTGCACCAGCTGCAACTGGTGCATCAGCGGCGCCCGTCCCCACGTCGCCTGCGCCGAGAACCCGCGGACGGGGAGCGAACTCGATGCTGCACTCGCGCCAGTCGTCGGGGCGCCGCTGCGCGCGGCCGTGGTCGGCGGGGGGCCTTCCGGGATGACCGCTGCCCTGATGCTGGACGGCGCCGGCTATGAGACGCACCTGTTCGAGGCGAGGACCACGCTCGGCGGCGGCCTGGTCGCCTCGGCGGCGGCGCCGGGAAAGGACAAGTTCCGGTGGTACACCGATTATCTGCGGCGCCGAGTGGCGGCGTCCGGCGTCCTGCTGCATCTCGACACGACCGCGACCGTCCGGCTCGTTTCCGAGCTGGAGCCCGACCTGGCCATCGTCGCCGCCGGGACCAAGAGCCGGCCGATGCCGATTGCCGGACGGGATCGGTCTCACGTCGCCGACGCCTTCGACGTGCTGATGGGGGACGCGCCCGTGCTCGCGGAGCCAGGCGACCGCGCGATGGTTTACGGCGGCGGCGAGACCGGCTGCGAGACGGCCGAGTTCCTGGCCGGCCGCGGCGTGTCGGTTACGCTGGTCACGCGCTCGCCGCTGGACCTGCTCGCCCGTTCGGCCGAACTCGTCTATCGCACCGGGCTCGTCCGGCGGTTGCGGGACGACCCGCGCATCGAGATCCTGGCCGGCGCCTCGCTCCTCGAAATCACCGCCGACGGCGCGCGCGTCGTCCTGGATGACGGGCAGGAGCGACGCGTTGCCGCCCGCCAGGTGTTGATCGCGCAGGGCCGCGAGCCGTGCGATGAGCTCGCGGACGCCCTGATCGCGGAAGGGATTGCCTGCCACGTCGTCGGCGACAGTCGGACGGTCGGCCGCATCGGCGATGCGGTACGGTCGTCGTACCTGGCGACGCGCGCGATCATGGCCGAGCGGATCGCCGTCGGCGCGCTGGCCTGCTGAGGCGGTATCGTGAGCGAGCGCCTCCGGTACGTGCTCGGCGGCGGCAGGGCCGCGCTGCTGCTGTGCGAGGTGCAGGAGGGCGTGCTGGGGGAGTCCGCGCCATGGCCGGCGCTCGTGGCCGCGGCGGGCCGCAAGAACCTGATCGGCAACGTCATCCGGCTCGCCGAGGAAGCGCGGCGACGCGGCGTGCCCGTCGTCCATTGCACGGCCGATTTCTTGCCCGGCCGCTTCGGCGCCAACGCCAACGCCCGCCTGTTCGCCACCGCCCGGAAGCGCACGGCGCAAGACTCGCCGCTGTTCGCGGCGCCGATGGCGGGTACGTTCGTCGAAGGCGACGTCCTGCTGCCGCGCTACCACGGCATCAGCCCGATGACCGGAACGCCGCTCGACGCGCTCCTGCGGAACGAGGGGATCGGCACCGTCATCGTCGCGGGCGTCTCGGTCGGCTTCGCGATCACCAATCTCGTCATGGACGCGGTCAACCGCTCGTATCAGGCCGTCCTCCCGGCGGACGCGGTCGCCGGCTTCCCGGAAGCCTATGCCGACGAGGTCGTCGCCAATACGCTGGCGATGCTGGCAACCGTCGCGTCGACCGCCGACATCCTTGCCGCCTGGAGCGGGGTGGGACAGGAAAGGAACGATCATGGCTGAGCCGCGTCTTCGCGTCGGGATCATCAGCGCCAATTGGGGCGTGACGGCGCATCTGCCGGCGTGGCGCGCGCTGGCCGACGACGTCGAGGTGACCGCGATCTGCACCTCGCGCGAAGCCACCGCGCGCGCGGCCGCGGCGGCCAACGGCATCCCCCGGCCGTTCTGGGACTATCGCGCGATGTGCGCCGATCCGCACATCGATGTCGTCGACTGCGGCACGCGCCCCTCGCTGCGCTACGACATGGTGATGGCGGCGCTTTCGGGCGGCAAGCACGTCTACAACGGCATCCCCTTCGCGGTGGACGCGCCGCACGCCCGGCGCATGCTCGACGAGCAGACCCGGCGCCGCCTCGTCGGCGCGGTGGACGCCTACATCCAGGCGGTCCCCGCGGTCGCCTACATGAAGGCGCTCATCGACGACGGCTATATCGGGGAGCTGAACTTCGTCACCTCGCACTTCAACCTGCAATTGTTCCTCAAGCTCGCCGCGGACTTCGGCTGGCTCTGGTTCGCCGACGAGGCGAACGGCGCCAGCGCGCTCCGCAACCTGGGCTCGCACCTGCTGCACCCGATCGTCCATATGTTCGGTCCCGTGGCGGAGGTGGTCGGCGACGGCCGCATTTTCCTCGAGCAATGGCACCTGTCCGATGGCGGCGTCGTCCGTCCGAAAGTGCTCGACACGGCGTCGGCGCTGATGCGGTTCGAACGCGGCGGGACCGCGCAGGTGACGGCGTCATGGGCGGCCGCCGACGGACCGGGCTGGATGCTCGAAGCGTGCGGCAGCAAGGGTCGCCTGAGGGCGAGCGGTCCGGCTTTCCCCTCGGCGGCGACAACGACGCTGCTCGGGGCGGAGGGGGGCGCGAGCCACGTGCCGCTCGCGGCCGAGATGCCGGTGCCGGAACGTTTCCACGCGGTGCCGGGCGCGAAGCTGTCGCCGCGCGATTCGCTGACGCCGGTGATGCCGATGGCGCAGGTCTTCGCCGGCGTCGTCGCCGCGATCCGTGGCGGCGGCGACGCGGCACCGAGCTTCGCGCAGGCCGTCCATGTCCAGGAGATCGTGGAGGCGATCCAGCGCTCGATCGAGCGCCGCGCCTGGGAGCGCGTCGAAGGTTGATCCCACTCGCCGCGTGTTTGCCGGCGAACGAAAAGAGGTACCTGCAATGCCGCTTCAGCTTGTATGCCGCGACCGTCGATGGCACAACCGTCGCCCTGACGAATGTCACGGATCCGCGCGACGGATCGATCACGGGCAGTTGCATCGGCTCGGCGCTTAAGGAGCCATGGGGCATGTACGACGATTTCGAGACGCTGAAGATCACGCGCGACGGCCGCATCCTGACCGTCAGCTTCAACCGGCCGGAGGTGCGCAACGCGACCAATCCGCAGATGCACCGCGAACTGGCGCGCATTTTTCCGCTGATCGGCACCGATCCGGACACCCACGTCGTGATCCTGACCGGTGAGGGCGATTGTTTTTCCGCCGGGGGCGACCTGAACACGTTGCGCGCCTCGCTCGACGATCAGGCGCGCTGGATCGCGAGCGTGGCGGAGGCCCGAGCGATCCTGGTCGGCCTGATCGATCTCGATCGCCCGGTCGTCGCACGGATCAACGGCCATGCCGTCGGCCTCGGCGCCACGCTGGCGCTGTGCTGCGACATCGTCGTCGCGCGCGACACCGCCAAGATCGCGGATCCCCATGTCGGTGTGGGCCTCGTCGCCGGTGACGGCGGCGCGGTGCTGTGGCCGGCACTGATCGGCCACGCGCGCGCCAAGCGCTACCTGCTGACGGGCGATCCGATCAGCGGCGCGGAGGCGGCGCGGATCGGGCTCATCACGGAGTCCGCTCCAGCCGAGGAACTGGACGACAAGGTCGCCGCCTATGCGGGCAAGCTCGCCAACGGCGCGGCCGTGGCGATCCGCCTCACCAAGAAAGCGATCAACATGGACCTGCGGCAGCGTATGGACGCCATGATCGAAGCCCACCTCGGCTACGAGACGATGTCGCATCTCTCCGAAGACCATCGCGAGGCGGTGAACGCGTTTTTAGAGAAGCGTACGCCCGCCTTCACGGGTCGCTGAGCGCCAGGGTGGCGGGCGGACCCGTCCACATCACCCGCGTGGGGCCGTACCGCCGCGAAATCCGCATCACGGCGCGGGTGGGCGTCGCCCGAGCCGAGATGGGCGACGACCTTCACCATTTCGCGATCGAGCTACGGCACCACGCCGGCGTCATCACCGCTGCGACTGCGGACAGCATACGGGTGCCGTGGACGACGTGTCCCGCCGCCGCGCTCGCGCTGACGAAACTGGCCGGCAAGCCGGTCGTCTCGCCGCTGCCGTTCGCCGCGCCGCACGAGCGGTTCGAGAATTGCACGCACATGCTCGATCTCGCGAATCTCGCGGCCGGGCGCGCGCACCAGCCGGGCTTCGAGCGGACCTATCGCGTCGCGGTGGACGTCGCGCCCGACCGGACGCTCACCGGCAGCCTCGTCGTCGACGGCCGGCCGTCGCTCGCCTGGCGGATCGCCGGAGGCCGGATCGAGAGCGATGACGAGTTCGACGGCCGCGTTCCGGGCGAGCTGCCGCGCCTTCTCTTCGGGCGCGCGATCGACCGCGCCGAGCCGGTGCTGGTGATGCGGCGTGCGATGCACATCGGCGCGAGCCGCACGCTCGACCTCGATGCGCTGGAGTCGCCGCTCGGCGGATTCCCCGTGCCGCCAAGCTGTCACACGTACCTGCCCGGTGTCCGCGAGCTGGCACGGCGCGAGCGCGGAACCTTCATCGACTTCTTCCGTGAGGGCCGCTGGCCGCTGGATGGGAGCGTCAGCGGCGGGTGAACTTGATGCCCGCCTTGTCCATGTCGAAGGTGGTTGGCGTCACGCCCTGCTCGCGCAGCTCGTATTTCAATACGCGGCCGAGCACCGAGCGTGGGATCTCTGTCCGGAACTCGTAAAAGCGGGGCACGGCATAATAGGGCACGTTGTCAATTGACCAACGACAGAGCTGCTCCTCGGTCAAGGTCGCGCCGGGACGCAGCACCGCTGTCACCTTGACGTCGTCCTCCGACAATTCGGAGTAGACCGCATGGACCGCGACGTCCTCAATATCGGGATGAGCGCGGAAGCAATTGTCCATCTCGAACGTCGATATGTTCTCGCCGCGGCGGCGCATATAGTCCTTCTTGCGGTCGACGAAGTACATGCAGCCGTCCTCGTCGAAGCGGCCGACATCGCCGGTGTGGAACCAGCCGTTGCGCCACAGCTTGAACGTGTCCGCCTCGCGCTTCCAATATCCTTCGAACATGACGTGCGGCTTGCGCGGGCGGCAAACGATCTCACCCGCCTGTCCGGGCGGCAGTTCCTGATCATCGTCGTCGAAGACGCGCGTGTCGAACCATTCGTTGCGTCGACCGACCGAATTGGGCGGCAGAGGTTCGGCGGCGGTGGCGCTCACCAGCAGCGAGCATTCGGTGAGGCCGAAGCCGGTGCCGGCATAGGATCTGACGCCGAAGCGCTCGGCGAGGGTGGCGGCGAGTTCGGGCGGCATCGGTGCGCCCGTCATGGTCTTGAGCTGTCCCCTGCAGCGCAACGAAACGTCGGTGTCAGGTGCCTGCGCCAGCAACGGCAGCATGGCGCCCATCAAGTTCGCCCGCGTGGCCCCGGTGCGCTCGATCTCGGGCCAGAAGTTCGACAGCGAGAATTTGGTGTAGATGGCTGCGCGCGCGCCGACCAGCATGGATGCGATCAAGGTCGAGGCGATCAGGTTGAAATGGAAGTTCGGCAATGGTGTCCAGATCACGTCGTCCTTCGTCAGCTCGGCCATGACGGTCACCTGCCGCGCGAGCGCGACGGCGTAGTTATGGCTTATCATGCAGCCCTTGGACGGGCCGGTCGTGCCGCCGGTATAGACCAGCATCGCCAGATCCGACGGCCGCACCTCGACGTCGAGCGGCGTCGTTTCGTCGTCGGCGAATGCCTCGGCTGCGGGCGCGACCCTGAGCCGGGCGGAGGACGTTTGCGGCGGCCCGCCCCGGACGAAGAGGTGCGTGGCGTCCGGCAGCCGGTCTTCGATAGCGAGAATGCGCTCGGCATAGTCCGCCTCCGCGAACAGGATGCGCGCGCCCGCGTCGGCGGCCTGATGACGCAGGAACTCGCCCTTCAGCGCGGTGTTCGCCCCGACATAGACAGCGCCAAGCTTGAACAGCGCGAACATCAGCAGCGTGGGCAGCGATCCGTTATCCAGCATGGAGAAGACCGTATCGCCTTTGCGTACGCCCAGGGCGCGCAGTCCATGCGCCAGCGCGGTGCTCTCGCGATCGAGCCGGTCGTAGCTGAACGTCTCGCCGACCAGGTCGAGGAAGAGCGCCTGACGATCCTCGGCGACCCGCCGCTCCAGCAGGCCGTTGATCGTGTCGCCGGCCCCGCCGCTCCACGCCCGCGCGACCGCGCGCCCATCCGCTTCCACACCGCTTCTCCCGTAAAGCTATATTTGAATTGATGAAGCGGAAAGAACTTCATTTGTCCAGAGCCGTGCGTTAGCAGGTCGTGCCGCTCGCCCGTCGCTCGCGTCGCGGTGCAAAAAGAGGTAGGTGTAATGGCCATGATGGAGGGCAAGAAGGTTGTCGTGACCGGCGCAGCGCGTGGGCTGGGCAGGGCGCTCGTCAAGCTGTTGCACGACGAGGGCGCGCACGTGGCGCTGCTCGGGCGCAATCAGGAGACGCTTGAAGCCGCGGCACGTCAGGCAGGTGCGCGCGCGCGCACCTATGCGGTGGATGTGAGCGACGTCGCTTCTGTCACCGCCGTCTTCGCGCGCATCGGGGACGCGTTCGGATCGCTCGACCTCCTGGTCAACAACGCGGCCCTGTTCGAGACGGGAACGGTGGACGAGACCGCCGTCGAGGATTTGCGCTACATCGTCGAGACCAATCTGCTGGGCACGATCTACTGCAGCAAGCTCGCCATCCCGTTGCTGCGCGCGGCGGGCAAGGGCGACATCATCAGCGTCTCCTCGGAGTCCGCGCTGTACCCGGCGCCGATGCTCGCCGCCTACATGGCGAGCAAGGCCGGCATCGAGGCGTTCACGCGCGGGCTCTCGATGGAGCTGCGCACGGCCGACATCCGCGCATCGATCCTGCGGCTCGGCGTCCTCGCCGGCACGGCGCCGCCGGAGAAGCTGGAGCGCTTCATAGAATATCAGGTGCAGGAAGGCACGACCTGGACGCTCAACCGGGGCATGGGCTACGAAGCCGCCGCCCGGACGGTCGTCCACATGGCCAACCTGCCGCGCGACGCCAACGCGCAGGTCTTCGAGCTGCGCTCCACTTCCCGCTGAGCCGCGTCGCGCGGAGACGGACCATGAACGACCGCCCACTTCCCGTCCTCACCGACGAGAACCGCTTCTTCTGGACGTCGGGGAGCGACGGCCGGCTGCGCTTCCTGCGCTGCGCGCACGGGCACTACGTCCATCCGCCCGCGCCGATCTGCCGCGTCTGCCTCAGCGAGGAACTCGCGCCGAGCGCGGTGTCCGGCCGCGCGACGGTCAGGAGCGTGACCGTCAACCACCAGCCGATCGGTCCGGCCTTCCCCGTCCCCTACGCCGTCGCGATCGTCGAGATGGCGGAGCAGGCGGGGCTCAACCTCACCACCAACATCGTCGGCGTCGATCCGCTGGCGGTCGAGATCGGCA
>CAXTMX010000011.1:0-44290 GCA_964245585.1 uncultured Sphingomonadaceae bacterium
GTATTAGAGATGACCAGCGTTACCCTGAGTCCCGCAGCCCCCGCCCTTCCCGCAGACTGGCGCGATTTCGTCGCGCTGACCAAGCCGCGGGTGATGACGCTCGTCGTGTTCACCGGCCTCGCCGGGATGCTCGCCGCGCCGGCGCATATCCATCCGGTGCTCGGCTTCACCGCGATCCTGTGCATCGCGCTCGGCGCCGGCGCGGCGGCGGCGCTCAACATGTGGTACGAGGCCGATCTCGACGCGCTGATGGCGCGCACCGCCACCCGCCCGCTCCCCGCCGGGCGGATGGAGCGCGAGGCGGCGCTCCATTTCGGCGTGGGGCTGGGGGGCTTTTCGGTGATCCTGATGGGGCTCGCGCTCAACCTGGTCGCGGCGGCGATCCTGGCGGTGTCGATCCTGTTCTACGTGCTGGTCTACACCGTCTGGCTCAAGCGCCGCACGCCGCAGAACATCGTCATCGGCGGCGCGGCCGGCGCCTTTCCGCCGCTGATCGGCTGGGCCGCGGCGACCGGGCGGATCGAGCTGCTGCCCGTGCTGCTGTTCGCCTTGATCTTCCTGTGGACTCCCCCCCATTTCTGGGCGCTGTCGCTGTTCGTCCGCGCGGACTATGCCGCCGCCGGCGTGCCGATGCTGCCGGTCGTCGCCGGCGCGCGCCACACCCGCCACCAGGTGCTGCTCTATAGCGTGCCGATGGCGGCCGCCGCGATCGCGCCGTGGGCGTTGGGTCTCGCCGGCGCGGTCTACGGCGCGACGGCGCTGCTGCTGTCGGCGATCTTCCTCGTGCTGGCGACCCGGGTGGCGTTCAATCGCGAGAGCGATCAGGCGCGCATGGCGCCCGAGCGGCGGCTGTTCGCCTTCTCGATCGTCTATCTGTTCGCCGTGTTCGGCGCGCTCATGCTCGATCGCTCGCTCGCATGACACCCGACGATCTCATCCGCCGGCGCCAACGCTCGCGCGCGCTGGTCACCGCGCTGATCCTGGGCGCGCTGGTGGTGCTGTTCTATGCGATCAGCATCGCCAAGATGAGTTGAGGCGATGACCCGCAACGGGCGCACGGCTTTGCTCGCCGCGATCATGGTGACGTCGATGGGCGGGCTCGCCTTTGCCAGCGTGCCGCTCTACCGCATTTTTTGCGAGGCGACCGGCCTCAACGGCACCACGCAGCGCGCCGAAGGCGAGACCGCGCCGGGCGCGATTGTCGGCAAGCTGATCTCGGTGCGTTTTGACGCGAACGTCAGCCCCGATCTGCCGTGGAAGTTCGTGCCCGAGCATCCGACGCAACGCGTCGCGATCGGCGCGCGCGAGCTGACCTTCTTCGAGGCGACCAACCTGTCGGGCCAGCCGCTGACCGGCAGCGCGAAGTTCAACGTCACGCCGGGCCAGGCCGGGCAATATTTCACCAAGATCCAATGCTTCTGCTTCACCGATCAGACGCTGGCGCCCGGCGAGACGATGCGCATGCCGGTCGTGTTCTACGTCGATCCCGCGTTGATCGGCAATCCGGACACCAAGGACATCAGCGAGATCACCTTGTCCTACACCTTCTTTCCGGTGAAGGCGGGCGATGCCGCGAAATCGTCGTCGGCCGCGCCAGCGACGGATGGCTCCGACGGCTAGACCCTATTCCCAATCGCGCCGGTGATGTTCTAAGGACCGGGCGATACAGCTTAGAGGCACGACGATGTCAGGCGCGAAGAACCACGATTATCATATCCTCGCGCCGAGCCCGTGGCCGCTGATCGGCGCCTTCTCGGCGCTCGGCATGGCGGCGGGGGGCATCATGTGGATGCACGGGCAGCCTTACGGCGGCTATATCTTCTTCCTCGGCCTGCTCGGCGTGCTGTTCACGATGTTCTCCTGGTGGTCGGACGTGATCCGCGAGGCGCATCAGGGCGATCACACGCCGGTGGTCCAGCTCCATCTGCGCTACGGCATGATCCTGTTCATCGCCTCGGAGGTGATGTTCTTCGTCGGCTGGTTTTGGGCATTCTTCGACGCGTCGCTGTTTCCCAAGGCGGTCGAGGCCGTCGGCGGGGTGTGGCCGCCCAAAGGGATCGAAGTCCTCGATCCGTTCGCCTTCCCGCTGCTCAACACGCTGATCCTGCTGCTGTCGGGCACCACCGTCACCTGGGCGCACCACGCGCTGCTCCATGGCGATCGCGATGGGCTCAAGCAGGGCCTGTGGTGCACCATCCTGCTCGGACTGCTGTTCACCTCGGTGCAGGCCTATGAATATATCCACGCGCCGTTCGCCTTCAAAGGCAATATCTACGGCGCGACCTTCTTCATGGCGACCGGCTTCCACGGCTTCCACGTGATCATCGGCACGCTGTTTCTGGCGATCTGCCTGATCCGCGCCTATCGCGGCGATTTCACGCCCAAGCAGCATTTCGGCTTCGAAGCGGCCGCCTGGTATTGGCACTTCGTCGACGTCGTGTGGCTGTTCCTGTTCATTTCGGTCTACGTCTGGGGCGGTGCTGGCGCGCCGATCCACGGGGGCTGATCTACGCCATCCGGGACGAACGGAGCGGGGCAACGATGACGTCAGAGGCGGTCGCTCCACCCGCGCTCCAGTCGGGCCTCCAGGGCCTGTGCCCGCGCTGCGGCGCCAAGACGCTGTTTGCCGGATTTGCGCGCTTTGCCGATTGCTGCCAGGCCTGCAGGCTCGATTATGCCGCGTTCAACGTGGGCGACGGGCCGGCCGCGTTTCTGACCCTCGTCATCGGCGCGCTGATCGTCGGGCTGGCGATCGCGCTCCAGCTGAGCGCGCATCCGCCGTTCTGGGTTCACATCCTGCTGTGGGTGCCGCTCACCGCGGGCGCGGTGCTCGGTGCGCTGCGTATCGCCAAGGGCATGCTGATCGCGCTTGAATATCGCAATCGGGCTCGCGAAGGCCGGCTGGAGACGCCGCGATGAAGCGTATTCCGCTGATCCCGACGATCCTCGTCGTCCTCGCTGCCGCGGCGATGATCGCGCTCGGCATGTGGCAGCTCCACCGTGCCGCGTGGAAGGAGGGCCTGCTCGCCCGCTACGCGTCTGCGCAGGGACTGCCGCCCGTCGCCTTCCCCGCCGTTCCGCGCGGGGACGACGCCTTGCTGTTCCGCCGCGCCGAGGGCTTCTGCCTCCAGGTCACCGGCTGGCGCGCGCGCGCCGGGCGCAGCCGTGCCGGCGTCCCCGGCTGGAGCCACGTCGCATCCTGTCGCACCGGCGCGGAAGGGCCGGGGATGCAGGTCGACGCGGGCTGGTCGAACAGCGGCGATGCCCCCACGGGGTGGCGCGGCGGCAAGGTCAGCGGCGTGATCGGCCCCGACGCCAGGCACCGCATCCTGCTGGTCGCCGACACGCCCGCGCCGGGGCTCCAGCCGAGCGCGCATCCGTCGCTCGATCTGATCGCCAACAATCACCGTGCCTATGCCGTGCAATGGTTCGTGTTCGCGGGGCTGGCGCTCGGCATCTATGCGTTGGCTCTGCGGCGGCGGGAAAAGAAATAGCGAAGTTGCAGCCCGGCTCCCCGGCGTCTAATCCGCCGCACCATGCGTTACATCAGCACCCGCGGCGCAGCCCCCGCGCTTGATTTCGAGGCGGTGACGCTGGCCGGGCTGGCTCCGGACGGCGGGCTCTTTGTGCCCGAGGCCTGGCCGAGCCTGCCGCGCGACGAGATCGCTGCGCTCGCCGGCCTGTCCTATGTCGAGACGGCGGTGCGCGTGATGCGGCCGTTCGTCGACGATGCGCTGTCCGAGGCCGAGCTGCGCGGGCTGTGCGAGACCGCTTACGGCCGGTTCGATCACGCCGCGGTGACGCCGCTCGTCCAGCTCGACCAGCGCCACTGGCTGCTCGAACTCTTCCACGGGCCGACGCTGGCGTTCAAGGACGTCGCGCTGCAATTGCTTGGGCTGCTGTTCGAGCGCTTCCTATCGACGCGCAACACGCATTTGACGGTGATCGGCGCGACCTCAGGCGACACCGGCTCGGCGGCGATCGACGCGCTCGCCGGGCGCGCCAAGGTGGACGTGTTCATGCTCCACCCGGAAGGGCGCGTGTCCGACGTCCAGCGGCGCCAGATGACCACCGTGCCGCACGACAATATCCACAATATCGCGATCGACGGCAGCTTCGACGACGCCCAGGCGCTGGTCAAGGCGATGTTCGCCGATCGCGGCTTCGCGACCCGGTTCAACCTGTCGGCGGTCAATTCGATCAACTGGGCGCGGCTGATGGCGCAGATCGTCTATTATTTCTACGCCGCGGTCCGGCTCGGCGCGCCGGCGAAGCCGGTCGCCTTCTCGGTGCCGACCGGCAATTTCGGCGACGTTTTCGCGGGCTATGCCGCCGCCAGGATGGGGCTGCCGGTCGCCAAGCTGATCGTCGCGACCAACGTCAACGACATCCTTCACCGCGCGCTGTCGGCCGGCGACTATTCGGTTGGCACGGTGACGCCGACCGCAGCGCCGTCGATGGATATCCAGGTCAGCTCGAATTTCGAGCGGCTGCTGTTCGATCTCTATCAGCGCGACGGCGCCCGGCTGACGCAGGCGATGGCCGATTTCGACGCGACCCGCGCCTTGTCGCTGACTCCGGCGATGCGGGCGGAGGCCGGGGCGCTGTTCGCCAGCGCGCGGATCGACCCTGCCGCGATGGGCGACGCGATGCGCTGGGCCGCAGCGACGTGCGGCGAACTGATCGATCCGCACAGCGCAATCGGTCTCGCCGCCGCGCGCGCCGCCGATTTGCCGGCAGACGTACCGATCGTCACCTTTGCCACCGCGCACCCCGCGAAATTTCCCGACGCGGTCGAAGCGGCGACGAGCCTGCGCCCGCAGCTGCCGACGCGGCTCGCCGGGCTGTTCGAGCTCGACGAGCGCTGTGTGCCGCTGCCCGCGTCGCTCGTGGCGATCGAGGCGCATATCGCCGCGCGCGCGGTCGCCGCTTGAGCGCCGAGCTCCATCATCTCGCCAATGGCCTCGCGGTCGCGATCGAGCCGATGAGCGGGGTCGAGACGATCGCGCTCGGCCTCTATGTCGAAGTCGGCTCGCGCCACGAATCTGCGCCGCTCGGCGGGCTCGCGCACCTGCTCGAGCATATGGTGTTCAAGGGCGCCGGATCGCGCGACGCGCGCGGCATCGCCGAGGCGGTCGAGAATGTCGGGGGCTGGCTCAACGCTTATACCGCGCGCGATCACACCGCGTTCCAGGCGCGGCTGCTTGCCGAGGATGTCGCGCTCGGGGTCGGACTCATCGCCGATCTCGTGCGCCGGCCGCATCTCCTCGCCGAGGACCTGGCGCGCGAGAAGCAGGTCGTCGTGCAGGAAATGGGCGAGGTCCAGGATACGCCCGACGACGTGATCTACGATCATCTCCACGGCGTCGCTTTCCCCGGCCAGGCGTTCGGCCGCCCGGTGCTGGGGCAGGAGGCGAGCGTGATGGCGGTGACGCCCGACGACCTGCGCGACTGGATCGCGCGCGGCTATCGCCCGTCGTCGATGGTGCTCGCCGGCGCGGGCAGGCTCGATCCGGCCGCCTTCCTCGCGCTTGCCGAGCAGCATTTCGGCGATCTCGCACCCGGCCGCGCCCCGCCGGCTCCATCGGCAGTCTTCGCGGGCGGCCGTTTCGCCGACGCGCGCAGCTTCGAGCAGACGCATGTCGCGATCGGCCATCTCGGCGTCGGCCACCACCATGACGATCATCATCCGCTGAGCCTGTTCTCCGGCATCGTCGGCGAGGGCTCGTCGTCGCGGCTCTTCCAGGCGGTGCGTGAAGAGCAGGGGCTCGCTTACTCGATCGGCTCGGGCGCTTCGGCGTGGCCGGACACCGGACTGTTCACCGCTTATTTCGCGACCGCGCGGGGCGATGCCGCGCGCGCCGCGGCGCTGGTGCGCAAGGTGTTGCGCGAGGCTGCGGCGACGATCGGCGAGGGCGAGCTCGCGCGGGGCAAGGCGCAGGCGCGCGCTGGCATGCTGATGTCGCTCGAATCGGTCCAGTCGCGCGCCGACCGGCTCGGCCTCCAGGTGCTGCTTTACGGCCGGGTGATCCCGCCGGCCGAGACGATCGCGGCGATCGAAGCCTGCACGGTCGAGCGCGTGCGCGCCGCCGCGGCGCGGATGCTGGCAAGCCCCGAGGCGGTCGCGACGGTCGGCGGCAAGCTCGCCCAGGCGGCGTGAGCGGCGGGTGGAGCTGCTGACTCTCGTCGCCGAGCCGTGGGCCGATTACGGGCTGGTCGACTCAGGTCATGGCCGCAAGCTCGAGCGCTACGGGCCTTACCGCTTCATTCGCCCCGAGCCGCAGGCGATGTGGGCGCCGGCCGCGGCGGAGTGGCAGGCCGACGGCGATTTCATCGGCGCGTCGGACGAGGACGGCGGCGGCAAGTGGCATCTGGCGCGCGACGTGCCGCACGGCGGCTGGCCGCTCCGGTGGGAGGAGGTGCGCTTCACCGCGCAGACCACGCCGTTCCGCCATCTCGCCTTCTTCCCCGACATGGCGCCGCAATGGGCATGGATGCGCGATCGAACCGGCGAGGGCGACGAGGCGCTCAACCTGTTCGGCTATACCGGGGTCGGCAGCCTCGCGCTCACCGCCAACGGTGCGCGGGTCACCCATGTCGATGCGTCGAGGAAATCGGTCGAGGCGGGCAAAGCCAATGCCTTGCTGTCGGACATGGCCGATCGGCCGATCCGCTGGATCGTCGACGATGCCGCGAAGTTCGCCGCGCGCGAAGTGCGGCGCGGGCGGCGCTACGATGGGATCATGCTTGATCCGCCCAAGTTCGGCCGCGGGCCGGAGGGCGAGCTGTGGAAGATCGAAGAGAGGCTTGCCGGGCTGATCGCCGACTGCACGCGGCTGCTCGACGATCGCTCGAAATTCCTCGTGCTGACCGCTTATGCGATCCGCATGTCGGCGCTCGCTTTGGCCGAGCTGTTAGGGCAGGCGACCGCTTCGCTCGGCGGGCGGATCGAGGCGGGCGAGATGGCGGTGCGCGAGGAAGCGCGCGGGCTGCTGCTGCCGACCGCGATCTTCGCGCGGTGGGTACGCGATTAGTCGCGCAGGGCCCGCAGCGCCGCGCCGGCCGCGAACGGGGCGCCCGCGACCAGCAGCAGCGCGGTCGCGCCAAGCAGTTTGATCCCCCCCTCGCTCGCGCCGAAGATCAGCAGCGGCACGGCCAGCGGCAGCATCAGCAGCCCGGCCAGCGCGCCCGCGCCGCGCAGCCCCGCGGTCAAGGCGGCCACCGTCAGCGCCAGCGCCGCCAGTGCCGGCGTGCCGATCGCCAGACCGATTTCGAGCCGCGCCAGCGCCGCGCCGTCGATGCCGAGCAGCGCCGCCGCCGGTAATGCGGCGAGCATCAGCGGCGGGCCGAAGCTCAGCCAGTGCGCGACGATCTTGGCTGCCGCGACCGCCTCGTCGGCGATGCCGCGCGCGGCCAGCTGATCGAGCACCCCGGCCTCGGCATCGGGCGCGATCAGCCGCTCGATCGGCAGCAGCGCCGCCAGCAAGGCGGCCATCCACAGCACGCCGGCGCCCGTCCGCGCGAGCAACGGCGCGTCGGGCCCCACCGCGAAGGGAAACAAGGTTGCCACCAGCAGGAAGAAGGCGACCGGCAGCATCGCGCCCGCCCGAAACGCGCGCGCGACGTCGCGAGCGATCAGCGCGCCGATCATGCCGGCTTGCCGAGCGTGACGATGGCGGCATTCGCGAGCGCCAGCGGCAAATGGGTTGCTGCGACGACGATCCCGCCATTCGCCCGGTGCGCGGCAATCGCCTGTTCAAGGGCCCCCAGCGCCGCCGCGTCGAAGCCGTTGCCCGGCTCGTCGAGCAGCCAGATCGGCGCGGCTCCGCCGATCACCCGCGCCAGCGCCGCGCGGCGACGCTGGCCGGTCGACAGCATTCGCACCGGAACCTCGGCCAGGTTCGCGAGCCCCATCGTCTCGAGCGCTTCGGCGGAGGCCGCCCCGCTTTGTTCGTCGATCCGTGCCCAGAAGGCGAGCGCCTCGATCAGCGGCCGATCCGCGTCGAGCGCGGCCGCCTCGCCCATCCATGCGATCGCGCCCTCGCGCTCGATCCGCCCCGCGGCTGGCGCGAGCAAGCCGGCGATGATCCGCAGCAGCGAGGATTTGCCTGCGCCATTGGGCCCGCGAGCGATCGCGGCGCCGCCGGCGGTCAGCGTCAGCTCGAGCCCGTCGAACAGCCGGCGCCCGCCGCGCTCGCACGCCAGCCCGTGCAGCGCGAGCCGCGCATGACTCATTCGGCGGCTTGCTCCAGCGCGTGCATGGCCGCGTCCGACAGGCCGAAATGATGGCCGACCTCGTGGATCAGCACATGGCCGACCAGCGCCTCGAGCGTCTCGTCGCCCTCGGCCCATTCGTCGAGCAGGGGCCGGCGATAGAGGTGGATCATGTCGGGCAGCGCACCCGAATCGCTGATCGATTTGTCGCCGACCGGGCGGCCGCTGTAGAGGCCCGACAGATCGAACGGATCGTCGATGCCGAGCTCCGCCAGGACTCGCTCTTCGGCAAACTCCTCGATCCGCAACACCACGCCGGCGAGATGACGCGCGAACGGAGCGGGCAGCCGCGCCAGCGCCGCGCGCGCGATCGCCTCGATCACGTCGGCGTCGGGAGCGTGCATCCGGGCGATCGGCAGGACCATGTCCGCGCCATAAGCGAGCCGGCGCGGCGACGCCAGCGAGGCAAGCGGAGAAGGCCGCGCGCCGACTCCGGCTCCCGACAAGCGCCGGTGTCGCCCACTGCGCCGCGAGTATGAAACCGCGCGCTAGCCTTGCAGCGGTGAGCCAGCTGGGTGATGGTCCGCCATGACCGGTTGGAAAGTCTACTGATGCCCGATCTCATCGTGACGAAGACCTCGGAAGATGTGCTCGAGCTGTGCATCAACCGGCCGGACAAGAAGAACGCGCTTACGAATGCGATGTATGGCGGATTGGCCGACGCGCTCGAGCGAGCCAATAGCGACGGATCGATACGCTGCGTCTTGATCAGCGGCGCAGGGGGCGACTTCACCTCCGGAAACGATCTGAGCGATTTCGCCGCCGTTGCCGCCGGCACGCTCAAGTGGAGCGATATGCAGGTGGGCCGCTTTCTGTCCCGCATCGCCGCGTTCGACAAGCCGCTGGTCGCAGCGGTGCGAGGCGTCGCGATCGGGATCGGCACCACGATGCTGCTGCACTGCGACCTGGTGTATCTCGATGACACGGCTGTTCTCGCGGCGCCGTTTGTCGATCTGGGGCTGGTTCCGGAAGCGGCGTCCAGCCGGCTCCTGCCGGAAAGGATCGGCTATGTTCGCGCGTTTGGCATGTTCGCCCTGGGCGAGCGGCTGACGGCCGAGGAGGCGCATCGCCTCGGCTTGGCCAATGCCGTGATACCGAGCGGCGAACTCCTGCCCAAAGCGCGCGCCGCGGCGGTGGGGCTTGCCGCCAAGGCGCCGAACGCCCTTGTCGCGACGAAGCGGCTGATGCGCCTGAACGGCGATATTTCCCGGCGGATCGACATGGAAAACGACATGTTTAATCGCCAGCTGCTCGGCCCCGAGGCACGCGAAGCCCTCGCCGCCCATCGCGAACGGCGGCCAGCGAAACATCGGTAGGATCAAAAGACTCCTCGCCGGCGCTCCGCCGATCCAGACAGCTGACAATAGCCACATTCGGTCCTGCGCCGACGCCGGCTCGGAAGCTCCTGTTACAGCCGGAAAAGCGATTGCATCGCCTGGTGGTACGCCGACGGCCCGGCGATCGCGCGCAGGCGCCGCGGGATGATCGAAACATGGTACGTTCCGCCCAATTCAGCGCGTCTTCGTGTCCCTCAGATAATCGTCCACATTGTCGCGGCGTCGGCCCATCGACGCTGGATCGAATGCCAACATTTCGTTGAAACGCCCCTCCTTGGCTTTGCGGGCCCAGTTGGGATCGGTCAGCAGCGCCCGCCCGACCGCCACTAGGTCGAATTCGCCCTTTGCGAGTCTTTCCTCGATTCGATCTATACGATCAGGACCTGTCTCGCCGCCTCGCAGAGAGTCGAACGCATCGGCTCCTTTCAAGCCGACCGATCCGACGGTAATGGTCGGCAGACCGGTCACTTTCTTGGTCCAACCTGCTAAGTTGAGGTCGGATCCTTCGAACTCGGGCTCGAAGAACCGCCTCTGCGAGGCGTGAAACATGTCCACACCAGCTTCGACGCAGGGTGCCAGCAGATCTTCCAATTCGTGAGGAAATGTCGCGATCTTGGCGCCGTAATCCTCGAGCTTGAACTGCGAAAAGCGCATGATGATCGGGAAATCTTCGCCGACTGCTGCGCGGATCGCCTGCACCACCTCGCCCGCGAACCGGCCTCTGTTGCGATGGTTTCCCCCGTAACGGTCGGTCCTCTTGTTATGACCTTCCCAAAAGAAATTATCGACAAGATAGCCGTGGCCCCCATGTACTTCGACAGCATCAAAGCCGATCCGCTTCGCCTCGCTGGCCGCGTTCGCGAAGGCTTCCAAAGTCTTGGCGATTTCCTTGTCGGTCATGGCGATGCCGCCTTCGGGACCGATCGAGGGACCTTCCGACGGCGCATCCGGGTTTGGCCCAGTGCCGGGCTTGCGAGCCATGCCTTCATGCCAGAGTTGCGGAGCTATCTTGCTACCGGCCGAGTGGACCGCCTCGACCACTTTCGCCCATCCCGCCAAAGCATCCGCTGCGTGAAAGTTCGGGATGCTCGTGTTATGTGAAGCTGCCGGCCGATCGACTGTCGTACCTTCCGTGATCAGGAAACCTGTATCACCCGCGGCTCGGGAGGAATAGTGAAGCACGGTAGCGTCATCCGGCACGCCGCCAGGGCTGCCCTCCATCGTCATGGGAGCCATGACGACACGATTTGGCAGCGACAGTGACTTCAACCGGAACGGCTCGAAGAGAGGGGATTGATTCATGAGATCCTCAATAGAATGCGATGAAAAAGTAGTTGGCTGCGTGTGAGATAAGTTGGTGATCGAAAGACGAGACATCGGGACCGGCATCTACCAGTTAGGTGTATGTGATGAGCACCAATCTGGCGGAAGAGAATTTATGGTTTCTGGAATGATCCTGCTAGCGCTCAATTACCGCCAACGCTGGCTGCTCTTTAATTCCTAAGGCCACATGGCGGCAGCCTGCGACATAAGTGCTACAATGCATTGCAGGACGGCAGAAGCTTATGCCGCACGGGCACATCAGGACAATCCGACAAAATATCGTTTAGTCTCAACACGACCTTTCCTTTGACCAGTCTCTTTATCGGCGTCATTGTTTTGGCACCATGAGCACCTAAATCTCTGCGGTTTTTCCGCCGTCGATCGTGTAGATCGCTCCGTTGCAGAAGCCAGACTCATCCCCGCCTAAAAACGCCACGAGGCGTGCCACCTCGTCGGGCCGGCCGTATCGGTTCGCGGGAACATAGCCCGTGCGATCGGGTGTATCGTATCGGCCGAGACCTCGGTCGACGGCGTCGATCATTGGTCCGGCGATCGGGCCAGGTGCGATGCAATTGACGCGAACGTTTCGAGACGCGCTTTCCAAGGCGGCAGCACGAGTGAGCCCAACTACGGCGTGCTTGGACGCTATATACCCAACGCAGCCTGGCGATCCGGCAATCCCAGCGACGCTTGCGGTATTAATGACGCTACCGGACTTCTGCTGGTACATGATTGGCAGGACGGCCTTAAGTCCAAGGAAGATACCGGTAGTGTTGATATCCATGATGTTCTTAAAGTCACCAACAGTGTAGTCATTGATGAACTTCATCGGACCAATGATTCCCGCATTGTTAAATAGAATATCGACGCGTCCGAAATGCTGGATCGCCGTGTCGACATAGGCCGAAACTTGGTCGGGAAACCGCACGTCGGCTGGTTGGACAACGATGCGGGCGCTGCCGGGCACACCGCTCGTCAGGCAAGAGAAATCACTGCTCGGCTGGTCGACCGCTACGACGTTTACGCCGCGCTCGGCGAGCAGGCGCGCTGTGGCTGCTCCGATATTACCTGCAGCACCAGTAATAATCGCAGTTTTTCCATCAAGACCCACGGTCGACTAGCCTCTCTCTTTATAGTTGCCAGTGAACAATCTAGTAATATGTACTTCGCACTCTTAATATAAGTAGATGCTATACCGCATCCACCCGCCTTGGCCATCAAGAAATGTCAAAACTCGAAGACGATCTTTCCGAATTGATTGCCTCTCCCGAGCATTTCAAATCCCGCAGGAGCATCGGTCCATGGCAAAGTCGTGCCAACAACCGGGCGAATCCGGTGAAGGGTCAATGCACGCATCATGGCTTCGAACATCTCGCTCGAGCCGACCGTGATCCCCCGGATCCGGGGCGCACTGGCGAGGAACTGCGCCGGTTCGATTGCCGAGCCACCTCCGAGGATGCCGACGACGGCAATCTGCCCTTCCATTCGAAGCGCAAGGAGACTCTCCGCAAGGCTCCCCGTAGCGCCCATGTCGAGAATGAAATCCGCGCCAACGCCGCCGGTGAGTTCCCGCACGGCATTAGCCCAGTTGGGGTTTTTGCGATAGTTAACGGTGTGGTGCGCACCCATGGCCAGTACGGACGCCAATTTTTCGTCGGAAGACGAGGTCACGATCGTACGCAGACCAGCCACGTTCGCAAACTGCAGCAGGGCGAGCGAAACGCTACCTGTGCCTTGGATCACTGCGACATCACCCGGCCGCACACCTTCTCCTTCGAACAAGGCCGACCACGCCGTCAACGCGGCGCAGGCGAGGCATGCCGCCTCGCTGTCGGTAAGATAGTCAGGCGCCTTGACGAGGTTGCTTGCCTTCAAGACAGCTAGCTCACGCGCGAGACCAGCACAGTGCAGCCCGAGAGTTCCGGCCAACTTTGCTGGTGCAACGGGCCCAGAATGCCAATTCGGGATCATCCGCGGAATGACGCGATCGCCGATTTGATACTGGGTCACGCCCTCGCCAATCATGTCGACGATACCGCAGCCGTCGCCGAGCGGGGTGATGGAGGCGCCATGTTTGAGCGCGCCGCCGACATGGCGTCCCTGCACGATCAGAAGATCGCGATAGTTAAGCGATGCAGCACGCATGCGAATTCGAACTTCACCGCGGCCTGGCAGCGGATCGGCAATTTCGCTAAGGACCAGACTTTCCGGGCCCCAAGGCTCATTCACGGTCCAGACTCGCAAGATATCGCCTCTCACATTGGGTCGTTTCGCAGCGCGACCGGCTTGCTTCGCCGATGCCTGCCTCTCGATATTTACCTAGCTGGCCGACGGCTTGACAAATAAATATCGAGACGGCGATTATTGACGATGTGAATAATGTCGCGGGGTGGCGCTATCAACTTGCGAACGTTCGATCTCAATTTGCTGCGGGTTTTCGAAGCAATCCATCGCGATCGCAGCGTCTCGGTGGCGGCCGATAAGCTCGGCCTTTCGCAGCCCGCAGTGAGCAGCGCGCTCAATCGCATGCGCCGTCTGTTCGACGATCCGCTGTTCGTCCGCAGCACCGGGGGCATGGAGCCTACGCGCAAAGCCATATTGCTTGCAGAGGCGGTAGGGCTCGGCTTGAACATCATCCGTGCAGGGGTCGCCACGAGCACGAGCTTTGACCCGTCATCTTCTACGCGGGAATTCCGCATCGCCATGACCGACGTGGGTGAGATCACGTTCTTGCCGAGGCTGATGCAGACGCTCGCCCGCTCAGCACCCAATATCGCCATCCACGCCGTCGAGCACGGGCTGGTCAATTACGAAGACCTTCTCGAAACGGGCGAAATCGATATTGCGATTGGTCGCTTCCAACTCAATTCAAGCTTCAGTTCTCAACATATTCACTCGAGCAAATTCTCCGTGCTCTTGCGCAGCGATCACCCTTTGATCGAGCATTCTCAGGATGGAACGCCGGCGCTGAGCTATGAGCGCTACCTGCAAGCGTCCCATGTCACAGTTCAGGCCCCCGGGGCGTCACGCGATCCGATCGCGCGAGCATTAGGGAGCGACCGCTCGAAAAAGCGCAATGCACTCTCCGTGCCACATTCCGTCGTCCTTGCGGAGATCGTGGAAGGTGGCGAGTTCGTGGCGACCGTGCCTGACAAGAGCGTGAACTGGCTGCTCCATGGGCGACCCGATCTATGCGCCGTCCCACTTCCCGTGGATGTCGAGACCAACATCGTTTGCCAATGGTGGCACAGGAGGAACGACAAGGATCCCGGGCATCTGTTCATTAGGGGGATCCTTGCCGAAATCGGTGCTGATAGCGGCGCTCCTTCGTCGATGGGGGAGGATATCGGTCGGGGTGCTACCGCGGCGTGACGTGGGCGAGACTTCGAATGTTCATCAGTCGATATTCTCCAGGTGAAGGCCAGCTGCACATCTCGTCGCCGACGCGCATGGCCTGCAGGTTGTCGTGCCGACTCCAGCCGCGAGCCCCGGGACCACCGCCCGAGCGGAACAGGACGGGGAGCACGTCGGCTGGACCGGCGAGCGATTCTCGACGCTGTGCCGACAATCTCGGCGATGATCCGATCGCGCACCACCGTGCGCGATCCGTCCAGTTGATGGTCGCCATTTTCCGAATCGATTTCGACCGCGAATACGGAGTGGCTAGCAACATCGTGGCAGCGCGGAATGTGAATGGCGCGTCACGACCAGAGAAGATCTGCAAGAAAGTCGCGTGGAGAGAAAAATGCCGGTTCTCGACAACGTCCTCGTCATCGGTGGAGGGATCGGCGGCCTTTCGGCGGCAAGGGCGCTACGCCTCAAAGGAATTGCTGTTCACCTGATCGAAAAGCAGCCGTCCTGGACGGTTTACGGGGTCGGCATCACGCAGCCGACCAACTTCCTTCGGGCGATGGACGAGATCGGGCTGGCCGAGATTTGCATGAGGCGCGGCGGCGCTTTTCACGGCTGGCGGATCCACGACGTGAGCGGGCAGGTGCTGCTGGAGCCAGACTCGGCGCCGGCTTCTGCGGAAAAGTTCCCGGCAAATAACGGTATCACTCGGCCCGTCCTGCATGAAATCCTCGTGCAGGGCGCGATCGACGCCGGCGCCCGCGTCCAGCTAGGGGCTACGGCTAAATCGATGGACGATGACGGGACCGCCGTCGACGTGATGTTCAGCGACGGAAGCCGCGGCCGTTATGATCTGGTCGTCGCCTTTGACGGCGCTTTCTCGGAGACGCGAGCAAGCCTGTTAGGCGACAAGAGCGTGCCGGTATTCACCGGCCAAGGCGCTTGGCGCTACAATCTGCCGCGTCCAGCCGAGGTTGACACCGGCGCGCTGTTTCTCGGACCGCATTCGAAGGTCGGCCTCGTTCCGCTGTCTCCAACGCTGATGTACCTGTTTATTCTGTCCGAAGAAAAGGCGGGCACCTTGTATAGAGGTCCCGGCCTCGCCAAGCAGATGTGCGATCGTCTGGAGGAGTATGGCGGGCTGCTGGCGACATTGCGTGGGCAGATCGTCGATCCCGACGCCGTCGTATACCGGCCGCTTCTCAACCTCTTGATCGACAAGCCATGGGGAAAGGGCCGAATCATGCTTGCCGGCGACGCGGCCCACACGACCACTCCTCATCTAGGGCAGGGTGCGGCGATGGCGGTAGAGGATGCCGTGGTCCTGGCCGAACTCCTCGGCGGCGACGGTACTTTGGAGGACGCTCAGGCGGCGTTCGTCGACCGGCGCTTCGACCGTGTCAAATATGTCGTCGACATGTCGACACAGCTTGCCACCTGGGAGCTGGAGTCCTGGCATGGAATCCACGATCCTTCCGCGCGCCCCGGCGAGCTTTTGCACGAAGCGTCGAGCTACCTCGCCCGGGCGTTTTGATGACGGCACGCGGCGTCCCTCGCGGCACCTGAACCAGGCCGACAGCCGCCGCCTAAATCCCACGAATCCACGCCAGGCAAGATTTGGCAGCTGTCAGTCTGTCCTCTGCCGGTGAATACGCCTACCGTTTGAGCGCGATCATGTTCCTGCCCGGCAACGGTGCCAAGGTCGAGCAGCATGAGGAAATTTGGATGCGCCGCTATGCACCTTGACCGATTTGACCTAAACCTGCTTGTCGCTCTTGATGCGCTTCTCAACGAAAAGCACGTCACTCGCGCAGCGGAGAAGTTGTGCATTTCCCAGCCTGCGATGAGCGCTGCGTTGTCCCGGCTTAGAGCCTACTTCGACGATCCCTTACTCGAGAAGGTCGGGTCGCGATTGGAACTGACACCGCGAGCCGATGATCTGGCAGGTGAGGTCAGCGAATTGATCTCTCGGATGCGCTCTGTCCTGCGTTCGGAAACCACGTTCGATCCTTTGACCGACCGGCGCGAGGTGCACCTGCTGATGTCGGATTATACAGCGACGGTCCTGATGCCTGCGCTCGTGCGCAGCCTCGCGGTCAAGGCACCGAACACGCGCTGCATAGTCGAGCATCTTGGTCCCGACAGCTTTACCAAGGTGAACCGCGGCATCGCGGATTTCGCGATCGCAGTCGAGGAACGCGAGCTTTTGGAGAGTAATTCCGCTGCAGACCTTTTGAGCGGCGAAACCCTTTTCGAGGACGACTTCGTGATTGTCATCGATCACGCCAATCCCGCAGCGCGCATGCCGATCACCTTGGAAGTATTTCTAACCCTGCCGTTCGTCGAGGTGCGCTTCGCCGATGCGGTCTTCAGCCTTATCGAGACGGCGATTCGCAGGCAGAAACTTCCTGTCCGTGTTGCCGCGGTGCTCCCCAGCTTCATCGAGGCGGCCTGTATGATCCCCGGAACATCCTGGGCGACCATCCTTCCGCGCCGGCTGGCTACCTTGGTCGCCACCCGTTTCAACCTGATCGTGCAGAACTTGCCGATTGGGGTTCCTCCCGTTCGGGAAAGCGTCGTCTGGCACCCCCGTAACGATAAGAGTCCCGCACATAATTGGTTTAGGTCTCAACTTCGTGAAACCGCCGCTGACCTCACTTGCAAGGGTTAGGATCACGATGAAGCCGCAGTGCGGCAGCGCCTCTTTTCCCGTTCAGCGTGGTCGATCCTCCAGAGGCTCGCCGATCTTGCCCGAGACAGGTGCGTCCAGTCGCGACGGTAAACAGCGCGTCAAGCTGGACATCGGCATAAAACGCCTTGCGCCTTGGACGAAAGCTCCGATGCCTACGAAAGTCGGCCCCGATACCTCCACGCCGCTCGCGATGTGCGGCTAATCGAAGATCGCGACGGCGCGCGTCCACCCGGCCGACGCTTTCCGGATTTTCATGGGAAAGCAGGCGACGGTGAAGCCCGTCGGCGGCAGCACCTCGAGGTTGTGCAGCTTTTCTAGGTGGCAGTAGCCGATGTCGCGTCCGGCCTTGTGGCCTTCCCAGATAATCGATGCGTCGCCGGTTTGCCCGTACTTCTGCTTGGTATGCACGAAGGGCGCATCCCAGCTCCACCCGTCGGTGCCGGTCAGGCGGATGCCGCGCTCGAGCAGATACATCGTCGCTGCATAACCCATGCCGCAGCCCGCGGTGACATAGCTATCTCCGCCGTAGCGCTTGCCGGCCGCGGTGTTGATCATCACGATCTCGAGCGGAGACAGTTCGTGATCGATGCGCTTCAGCTCGGCCTCGACGTCGGCGGCGGTGACGACATAGCCGTCTTCGAAATGCCGGAAGTCCAGCTTGACCCCGGGCTGGAAGCACCAGTCGAGGGGCACCTCGTCGATCGTTATCGCGCGCTCGCCTTTGTCCATCGTCGACGCATAGTGCCACGGGGCGTCGAGATGCGTTCCGTTATGCGTGATCAGCGACACCCGCTCGATCGCCCATGCCTCTTCATCGGGCAGATCCTGCGCGGTGACGCCCGGGAAGAATTCGACGATATCGGGCAGCGTCATCTTGTGATCGATATAGTCGATCTTCGGCCGGTAGAGCGGGGGATCGGACACGACATCGTTTTCGAGAAAGATCGACAAATCCACGATCGTGCGTCTCATGGTCAAAACTCCACCTGATCGCCGCCTTTGAGGCGAAGGATCCGACGGGCCTCGTCCGCGGTTGCCGGCTCCTTGCCCATCTCCGCCAGGATGCGCACGATTTTCTCGACCTGCTGGGCGTTCGAGACAGCCATCTCGCCCTTGCCGATGAACAGGCTGTCCTCCAGGCCGACCCTGACATGCCCGCCCATCAGCGCCGCCTGCGTGAGGAAGGGCATCTGGTGCCGCCCAGCCGCCAGGACCGACCATTGGTAGGCATCGCGCCCGAACAGGCGGTCGGCGGTTTGCTTCATCACCACCAGATTTTCCAGGTCGGCGCCGACGCCGCCCAGAATGCCGAAGATCATCTGGACGAAGAACGGCGGCTCGATCAGTCCGCGATCCAGGAAATGGGCCAGGTTGTAGAGATGGCTCAAATCATAGCATTCATGCTCGAAGCGCGTCCCCGCGGCCCCCATCGTCTCGAGGATATAGGCTATGTCGCGAAAGCTGTTGCGAAACACGAAGTCGTCCGATCCCAGGACATAGTCCTTTTCCCATGCGTGCTTCCAATGACGGATCCGGCGTGCAGCCGGGAAGAAGGCGAAGTTCATGGTGCCCATGTTGAGAGAACACATCTCGGGAGCGAATTTGATCGGCGCCTTCAGCCGTTCCTGCACCGTCATGGTCACCGCGCCGCCGGTCGTGATGTTCACCACGGCATCGGTCGCCTGGCGGATGACCGGGAGGAACCTTCCGTAGACGTCGGGATCCCCGGTAGGCCGGCCGTCGTCGGGCATGCGCGCGTGGAGATGCAGAATGGCCGCGCCTGCCTTGGCGGCCGCGATCGACTGGTCGGCGATCTCCTCGGGAGTTATCGGCAGCGCATCGGACATGCTCGGGACATGCGCCGAACCCGTGATCGCGCAGCTGATTATAACCTTATCCATGCACAACACCTTTGACGTCGATGATCCAGTCTCGGACCCGTGCGCGGTCGGAATGGCCGCATCGTTCCGCTCAGTCATGCGCGAGCGCGCCCGAAGCCAGCATGGGGACGCCGCTTGCGATGTAGCCGCCGTCGAGATCGATGATCTGGCCGGACAGATAGGACGCCCGCTCGGATACGAGAAACGCAACCAGATCGCCGATTTCCGCCGTCTCCGCCGCGCGACCGAAGGGAAGGTGCCGCATCAGCTCGCGCCAGCGCGCGGGGTTGCCGAGCATGTCGGCCGCCTTGGCCTCATACCCCGCAATGACGTGGTCGGTGTTGACGACCCAGGCGCCGATACCGACGATGCGGATATTGTCACGGGCAAGATCATGCGCCAACGCTCGGGTGACGGTAGCAAGGGCAGAACAGCTTGCCGATGAATAAAGCGCCTTATTCGTGGCGACCTGATGAATCTGGCCGATCATATTGACGACCACCCCGCCGCCCCGCTGGCGCAGCACCGGCAGAAAGGCCCGCGTCATGCGGATGTAGCCGAACGGCTTGAGCGCCCAATTATGCATCCATTGCGCGTCGTCCAAGCCCTCCAGCGATCCCCCGGACGGCGTATTGGCGTTGTTGATCAGGATGTCGATCTCAGGGCATTGTTCCGCGAGCGCCCCAGGAGAATTGGCGTCAAACAGATCCGCTTGTACCCAACGCACCGAGACTTGGTGCGTGTCCGAGATTTCCTTGCTGGCTTGTTCAAGCCTCCCGGCGTCGCGTGCGACCAGGACTAAATTCACACCTTCTGCGGCAAGCTGTTCGGCAACGCCACGCCCGATACCTTTGCTGCCACCTGTAATCAGCGCAGTTTTGCCATTTATGTTCAGGTCCATATTTCACTCCGCGCTATCGAGTGTTCGACACGGTCAGCTCTCGCGATCGTGCTCAGCGTCCTCAAGATCGCTGATGACCCGGAAAAGCTCGCCCGGCACCAGCAAGACGTAACCTGCCGAAATGGCTCGGCGGAGAGGACGAAGCTGCCTATAAACACTGAAATTCCAGACCCGAAATCTGCCGACATCGTCAGCGCATCTAGAACTTCGTGCCTAATGTTACACCATAGGTTCGAGGCGCCCCGATCTGCCGCAGCACGCCGAGGTTCGCCTCGATCACGCCCGTAGCATAGACCTTGTCGGTCAGATTCTTGCCCCAGAGACGAAGCGACAGCGCATTGTTCGCCGACGTCCATTGGATCGACGCATTCAACAGGCCCAAGCTTGGCTGGAAGGCAAAATTGTCGGGCGATCCATAGGAGCGACTAGTATGGGAATATAGGATATTGATATCGAGTGAGCCGATGGTCGTCTTCACATTGTAATTCGTCCCGACATTGTACGACCAGGTCGGTGTCTGTCCGAGCTTGTTGCCATTGGCGGACTGGCTGCAGAAACCGCCCGGCGGGATCGCGCACCCGCCGAAGCCAGCAAAGAAGGGCGCGTTGGGATAGTCCGTGAACCTGTCATGTATGTAACCTAAGCCGCCATTGAGCGACAGTCCTCTTCCTATCCTGAAATCCGCATCCAGATCGAAACCGTAGATCTTGGCTGCGGCTCCGTTTACGATGGTCAGCAAGCCTCCGGCGTAGTTAGTAACCTGGAGATTGGAGTATTTGTAATAATAGCCAGCCAAGTTCAGGCGCAGGCGCCTATCGAACAGCTGTGACTTCAATCCCGCCTCGAACGCCTTAATGTTTTCGGGCTTGTAGGGCTGACTGGTGGGCGCGATCAGATTATAGCCGCCGCTCTTGAAGCCGGTGTTGTAGCTCGCATAGATGAGAATGTCGGGCGTGATCTTATGATCAAGTGCGATACGGTAGTTGAAGCGCTGGAAGTCGATCTTGGCAGGTACGTTCGATCCGGCAATCGGCAACGGCGCCACCGCAGGCGGTGCGGCGCCGATGAAGAGAGTTTGGGTGCCGCTGAGCCGCCGATCTTCGTAGGTGAACCGTCCGCCGAGAGTCAGCGTGGTGTCGGTCATGATCTCGTAGCTGGCTTGCCCGTAAACAGCCGCCGAGTGAGTCTTGACTGCGCCTCTCTGACGGATCGAGACCGGAACGCCGGGTATGAACGAGACAGGGGCAGCGAAACTGACATCCAGCGGATCATATCGATCCTTCGCGGAAAATAGGAAGACGCCTCCCACCCATTTGAAGGGCCCGCCGCCGATAGAAGAGAACTGGAGTTCCTGACTTAGCTGTTCTGCACGGGCATCTGCATCAGTGCTGATAACCTCTACCGGCAGCAAGTCGAGGTCGAGATTGAACTGAAATCTGGACTTGCGGTAGGCAGTAAGACTCTGAACCGCAACCGCCCCGAAATCATGATTAATCTGGGCAGATATACCGCCAGTACGCAGCGCGCTGTTCTCCCGCTTGTTCTTGTTGATATCGTAAGGACCACCCTGATCATAGGGTCCTCCGAAACCGGGATTGTTGAACGTGATGGGATAGCCGGCGTACCAATGCTGTGCGTCCGTCGTCCCCTTACGATCGGCATAGTCCACCGCCACGCGCACCTTGGTATCGGCCAGATCCAAAAGAAACTTCACTCTCGCCGAGAAGTCGTGATCCAGTTGGTTGACGTCCTTGCCGTTGAAGAGGTTGCGACCCCATCCTTCGCCCTGGTGCTCATAACGAAGGGCGAGGTTCGCCGCCAGTTTGTCGGTCAGGCCCGAGTTCACGAACGCGTCGGCCACGACAGTCTCGAAGTTTCCGTAACTCAGTCTGGTCTCCGCCGAAAAGTCCTGAGATGGATCCCTGGTGATGATATGGATCAAGCCGCCGGTGGCGTTTCGCCCGAACAACGTCCCTTGCGGACCTTTCAGGACCTCGATGCGCTCGATATTGTTCAGGGTGATCAGCGATGAAGTTCCGCTCGCGATATAAACGCCATCGACATAGGTGGCGACAGGGTTCTCGATCCCCGGCCCGGACGAGCTTGTCCCGACGCCCCGAATATGCGGCTGCAACGTCCCGGCAACCTGCGTAAGCGAGAGGCTCGGCGTGAGCGCGGAGATATCCGCGGCGCTGCTGATATTCGCCGCCGCTAGTCGACTGGAGGAAAGAGCCGTGATCGCGATCGGCACGTTCTGCAGATTCTCCTGGCGCCTCTGAGCCGTAACGACGATTTCCTCGACACCCGACTCGGCCGAGGGAGAATCGGCTTGGACCTGCTCCGACGGGCCAGACTGAGCGTGCGCGTGCGATGAGATCGCCAGTACCGACACAGCCGCGGAGAAAAGAAAAATCTTGCTCATAGCCTCCCCTCTCTTATCGACATCATCATTGTGTAGTTTCTAGTCACCGCAGACTTGCCATTCGCATTCATCCCGTGCCAATCGTTACAGATGATGATCGGCATAAACCCGCCAAATGACGCGACACTATTCGCGACGAGTACGTCGATCGCAGGCTCCCGGTCTAGGTGGTTGGGGCCGGACGCCTCTTGCGGATTACGTCAGAGCGACGGCATCGCACGCGAGAGACCTTTTCTTCTTCTTGCATCCGGACGTAAGGAGCCTCTTCTGTTGTCGCGCCTGCAGGCCGTGCAGCGGGTAGGGTGCGAGATCAAAGTCGGCGGTCCGTGCTACTAATATCGTCCAGTCAAGATGGACCTCGACGATGATTGTGGCGCCTGGGCGGCTCGGGAACGTCTTTGATCCAGTCCGGGCTGATCGATTGTACCGACTATTGCATAGATATTCCCCCGTCATGCCGGCATCCTCCTTAGCGGAGCGGGATGCTCTCGGCGCCGCGTTCACCGCTGGTCGGCCTCAGCTTGACGCTGCGCTCCTCCTCCCCGGCGGCTAGGCGACGGCGAAGCTCATCTGGGTCGAAGTCAACTCCGATAGGGTTGGTCGCGAACTGGTCGGTGAAGAAGAACGCGCCCGCCTCCTCCACCGTGTCGTAGTTATCAACTTGAAACTCGAGTTGGTTGCCGTCAGGATCGGTGTAGTAGAGCGAGGTGGTGGGTCCATGGTTGACTGCCCAGGAAGGCTCCACGCCCTGCTCGCGTAGCCGATCGTGATTGTCGAGCAGAGTGCCAAGGCTGTCGTAGGCGAAAGCGAAGTGATGGACGCCGGCTACCCCCTCTCCCTGCGGCATCAAGCCGGGCACGTTGATGAAGGCAATACGGTGATGTTCGTCGTCGTAAGCAATGAAGGCGACGTCTTCGTTTCCGAAGGCGAGTGTCGCGTTCAATACGAGCTTGTACCAAGCTAGCAGCTCCTGCATCCGCGACGTGCGCAGCACAACGTGGGCGAGCTTCAAGGGCGAGACGATTACCGTGGCTAGCGAGGACGGCACGGGGGCGGTAGCGGTGCCCATGATACCTACTCCGGATGATTGGCTTCTTGATTTGACGCGCAGAATAGCCCGCGCGTGTTACGGTAGGCAGATAACAGGGGCAGAGCGGTGATGCCTCCCGATTATCGATGAATGTGCTGCATGGGATAAACTGCGCTAAGGAATTGTCGGGGCGCATGAATCCGGTCTCGGCTTATCAGCGTTAAATCAGCCAGTTGTGATCACGTCGACATCTTAAGGTGTGCTCCACGGCGCGTCTGAGCGAGTAACAGGGCTCGGCGTGGCGGGAGTTGACGAGCGACGGGCAAGCCAGGAGGCAGCGATAAACGGAGGCGCGTCTCGGCGTCGAGCGCGGGGTGGGGCCCTATGCGTTCTTTACGTCAAGCGTGACGCGGTCGCGGCAGGGTGGGTCGACGTGCTGGGCTCTACCCCGGCAGTCTCCAGCGCATCGAACGCGACACCGAGCAACGCGATCGCAGCGCGACGATGTCACTTCCGATTATCGGTGCTGGCCTGGAAAGCTCCCGCTCGAACGGAGTTGGGCCGCGCATAGCTTGAACACCGGTCGGCCGTAGACGCGTGCGGTGGCGCAGACCCGTAGCGCGATCCTGCCGTGCGAAAGAGTGCATGTCCGGTGCGCGAACACGCAACCGAGCGGCACGGCCGGGGTGGTGCGCGGCGACGAAACAGTGGCGGCGCAAGGCGTTGTACGCATGCTCGACGTCGGAGCCAGCGGCTAATTGACCTTGCTTTCGCAAAGCTGTCGCGCTCGCGCTGGGTGCGACGCACGTCCCGTCACCAATGTGAACAAATCGCAATCGGGCCACGTGTCGCCTCGCCAGGCAACATGTTGATCAGGTCGGATCAGAGCGAGCCTCGCCTCGTACCGCGCAGCAATGGCGGCATCGTCGAGGATCACAACCGTGAGCGGAGTGCCGCCACGCTCCGCTTCGCGCTGTGCCGCCTCCATGTGTTCATCCGCCCCCTCCGCGAACACCAGCAGTGTAAACCCATGTCCGAAAAGGTCATAGAGCGAACGACCGTCGTCTAGCCACCCGTGCGGGGCAATCGACCCCGGTGCCGCGCTGGGCACATAGTCCGTCGAGATTCGCCAATCGTCTTCGGTTGCGTCTTTAGAAATCACGGGAGAGCCGCAATACCGAACTCCAAGCACGATACCAAGAGTATAAAATTCCCGAGCTTTTGTTTCGTAGATGAGGGAAGATATTTCCTGTCGAACCTGGTTACCTAAAGTGCTATCCTCTTCTATGCCATCGCGAGCCAGATGGTTCGGAAGAACTTCGTGGTTAATTTCCGCCTCGTCCATGACTAGGTTATGAATTGGGCGTCTCTCATCCTCGTAGCTGTCCAACAGCACCGGCCCACCCCATCCGTTTATCACCGCAGCCAGTTTCCATCCGAGATCCACGCCGTCCGCAACGCCCATGTTCATTCCAAATCCGCCGAAAGGCGGGTGCAGGTGGCACGCATCGCCTACCAAGAAGGCGCGGTCGAGACGATACCGATCAGCAAGCAAGCGGCTGGCGATCCACACATCGGAACTCAAGATTTGGTAAGGGAGATCTATGCCCGTGGATCTTTTTATGTAGTCGATGGCGGCGTCGTCCGAGAGGGTGGCCCCGGGCGGAACGTGTGTCGGCGCAAAGTACCAGAGATCTCCCTCATCCATCGGCCCAATGACTCCCGGGCAGTCGGGATTGATTTGCCAATACATGATTCCAGGACCGTGTTGATGAGCATTTGCCAGGCCTGGAGCATGAAAGATGATATTGTAATTTCTAGAAAGACCATGACGCCCTTCCATTGTGGCGCCGATCGCGTCGCGCACAGCACTACGCGCCCCGTCCGCTCCCACAAGATAATCGGTTACGATAACACGTTCTTCACCGGTCTTCGTCGAGCGGACCTTGACGTTGATAGCATGAGCGTCCTGCTCAAAGGACACAAACTCGGTGTCGTACTCGGTAGTCACGCCTAGATCGGCAGCGCCTTTGCGCAATACCTGCTCCAGCTTGTACTGAGGCACCCACTGCCCGTGTTCGGAGTAACGTTCATCGCGTTCTGGTGAGCAGTGCAGGGCATTGGGGAAGCGAACAAGCGGGAAACCGCTCAGCCGCGTAACAAAATGGATGTCAGCAGGATAGTCGATGCCGAACGGTGACTTTTTCGCTAACTCGCTCGCGAGGCCCCACCGGCGCATTAACTCACGGGTCCGGACATGCGTTGTCTTCGCGCGGGGAGCGTGGCCGCCGCGAGCACTTCGCTCCACGATCAGGCAAGGAACCGAGTGGCTTGCAAGTTCCAGCGCGATAGCCAGTCCGCTGGGGCCGCTTCCGACGATCACAACGCGATGCTGCGAGGCAGATTGAGTTTTTCTATCCATACGGCTGCGGTAGCAATTCAGCTCCGGTGGGCAGATATAGACGTTAATAAACCGTGATGCCTTGAGGCTATCGGGGGGTTTCCCCGCGAGCTGGCTCGCTCCGCGCCTTATTATCGGTGTTGCACGCGATTACGTCTCACGAAACTAAGGAACGCTGTGGCGGAGCATCTCATGTCGTACGGCTTAAGTTAGATATCCTCAACCGGTCCTGATATCTTCTGCCGCATGAGTTGTGCAATACTGGCAGCATTTCAGATGTGCTGGTCGCTTGCGCGCTAAAAGTCCGCTGGCGACCTGAAAGACAGGATCGTTTGGTGATGACGGTGCTGCCAATGGGCGCGCGCTGGCGATACTACAAGCTGGTCGGCGCGGGCCGAAACGCGGCATGACCTCGGAGTAATTTGTTCCGGTGCCGGACCCGCCGATGGGTGTCTGGCGCTATAACAGCCAGAACCCTCGGCGATCCAAACGTACTGACCGGCTGCCCGGACGGCGGCCCGATAGGCGCAGGCGTAAGACGTCCTGGCGCGCAGGGCGACCGCCAACTCGATCTCATGCTGTGGACGTGTAAGCCGTCTGGGGGGTGTCTGTTCGACAAAGCGGACCTGGTCCGCGGCGACCTGAAATTTCGACGCATACAGCCTCTCGACATGGTCGCCGAGCGCCATCGACATGGCAAATGAGCGACATTTACCTAAGAGATTTCGATTGCTTCCCTCCTCGCTCTAACGTGACGATAACAACGTCCGACACGTGGAGAGGCGAATGGCGATCATCGGCATCGAAACGGTTCACTATTGCGTGGAAGACGTCAGTCTCTGCGTCCGGTTTTTTGACGATTTCGGACTCCCCCTTGAGGAGGAGGGCGCAGGGCGCGCCTTCTTTCTTCTGCCCGACAACTCCAAGGTCACACTCCGATCGTTGGACGATGCGCCGGTGCTCGGGTCGCGGATTGTCGGACCTGGCGTCCACGAGACCATCTGGGGGGTGGATACCCAGGCTGCGCTCGACAAGCTCGTGGCCGGCCTGTCGACCGACCGCGAGGTCAGACGCGACGCGGACGGCACGGCGCATTTCGTCTGCGACGACGGGCTGGCGATGGGCCTGAGGGTGTGGAGCGACAAGCGCTCGGTCGCGACGGCCACCGACCCGGTGAACTCGCCTGGAAACATCCAGCGCCTGAACGCCCACCGCAGGTGGATCGCGCGGGCACGGCCGCGCAACATCCAGCACGTCGTCTTCATGACCCCCGACCCGGAGGCCTCCTTCGCCTTCGTTCGAGACAGGCTGAATTTCCGGATGTCGGATCATCAGCGGATGTTCGGCATCTTCGCCCGCGCCGACGGCACCACCGATCATCACAACATCTATTTTCTGAACGCCCGGGCGCCCTTCCCGGGAGCCGACGGCAATGTGCGCTTCCACCACACCAATTTCGGCGTGACCGATCTCGACGAGATCATGATCGGCAAGAACTACATGGAACGCCGCGGTTGGCCGCGTTCGGTGTGGGGCCTAGGCCGACATCGCATCGCCTCCGCGCTGTTCCTCTACCTGTCGGCGCCGACCGGCGGCGAGGCGGAATATGGCGCGGACTCCGACGCTATCGACGACAACTGGATTCCACGGACGTGGGAGCCGCTGTTCGGCTTCGGTAACTGGGTCCACGACATGCCCGAATTCTGGAGCCAGGGCGCGGACTGGGATGTCGGTTTCGTCGCTTCGCTTGCCCCGGGCCGCGGCAGCATCCTGCCTCATGAGTCGGTGGAGATGCCTCCGGTCGCCGAAGGCACCGCTCCTGACGAGGCCGAGACGGCCCGCGCCATCGCTCTGCCGCGCGAGCTCCGGGACAAAGGCAGGTGATCCTTTTCACGGCGGCGGGCAGCCGAACGCAGCGGGCGATCATCGGCCGCCTGGCGGGCGCCCGGCCCGCCATGAGAGCGTTCGGCCGGTCGTTGGATAAGCCGTGGCTGTCAGGTCATGGACTCGTCGACATGGTCGAAGGTGACCTTCTTGACCGCGCGGCCGTCCGCACGGCGATGAACGGGGTCGAGACGGTCGTCCACGTTGGCCCGGCGTTGAACGGAAGCGAAGCGATGATCGGGAGGACGGTCATCGACGTGGCCCGCGAGCAAGGCGTCGGTCGGTTCGTCTACGTCTCGGTGATCCACCCGCAGATCGGCTATCTCCTCAATCACCGAGCCAAGCGCGAGGTCGAGGATCATCTGATCAGCTCGCGGCTTCCCTTCACGATCCTGCAACCGCAGCATTACTTCCAGAATATCGACATTCCCGCCGTCATGCGCAGCGGAGTCGTCGCGCTGCCCTATGCGCTGAACCGCGAGCTTGGCTTCGTCGACATGGCCGACCTCGCCGAGGTTGCCGTAAAAGTCATTTCCGAGACCGGTCACGACGACGCCACCTATCAGATCGCCAGCGACGAGCATCTCAGCGGCGAGGAAATCGCTGCCACGCTTTCGCGGATGACCGGCCGGCAGATCGCGACCCGGCGGATTCCGCTCGAAGAGATCGTAGCGGTGCTGGCGCCGCATTACGGCAAGGCCGACGGCAACATCGACGCAAGCGCCGACGCGGTCACGCGCCTGTTCACCTATTACGATCGCTATGGAATTCGTGGCAACGGCCGGGTGCTCGCATGGCTGCTCGGCCGGCAACCGAATACCTTCGTCGACTATGCGACACGCGGGTTGGAGGGATCGACCCAATGAGCGCGGCGCAAACTGAGGTCCATCGCTGCTCCGCTCCCGTTGCAACCGCGCTGCCTCGTGCTCCGAGTCGGAGGCTGCCCTACGTCACGATCGATCTCCACTGTCACATCCTGGTGCCGCGGATACAGCAGCTGGTCGCGGGCACGAAAGCCCTGCAAGCGGACGCCGCCGCCGCGGCCCGGACCTTCGGCTCGGCGTCGCTCGAGGTCAACGCGGCGCAGATGGGCGTGATCGGGCCCAAGCTGACATCGCTGGAAGCCCGCATCGCCGACATGGACGCGATGGGTGTCGACCTGCAGGTCGTCACCGTCTCGCCGACGCAATATTTCTACACGATCGAGGATCAGGACCAGGCCGCTGCGGTCGTCGCGGCCGGCAACGACCATCTCGTGGAGACCTGCGCGTCGCGCCCCGAGCGGCTGACGGGTCTGGCGACCGTGTCGCTGCAATATCCTACGCTCGCCGCCGCTCAACTCGAGCATGCGATGCGCAAGCAGGGCATGCGGGGCGTGGAAATCTCGACGCATGTGAACGGGGTCGACGTTGCCGACCGCCGCTTCGATCCCTTCTGGCATAAGGCCGACGAGCTGGGTGCGGTCGTGTTTATCCACCCGTGGGGCACCACCGTCGGCGACAGGCTCTCACGGCATTATCTCGGCAATACGGTGGGCCAACCGATGGAGACGGCGATAGCCCTCTCCAACCTGATCTTCGACGGGACGCTCGATCGTCATCCGGGCGTGAAGATCGTCGCGGCGCACGGCGGCGGCTATCTGCCGCTTTACATCAATCGGTCGGACCACGCCCACGCGGTCCGTCCCGAGGCGTGCGGCTGCGCCCATCCGCCAAGCACCTATCTGCGCCGCATGTGGTTCGACTCGCTGGTCTACGAGCTCGACCACCTCAAACGCCTTGTCGACGTCGTGGGCGCCTCGCAGGTCGTTCTCGGCACCGACTATCCGTTCGACATGGGTCACTACGATCCGGCGGGACTGCTGGGCGGGCTCGACCCCGAGGCCGGGGCGGCGGTCGCCGGCGGGAACGCTGCGCGGCTTCTCGGCTTGGATCCTGCCATGATCGGATCGTCGCATGATTGAAGATCGATGCCCTGCGTTCGCCTTGGGATCCTTTTCCATCGCCGGTTCCGCTCCGTTCGCAGGAATGGTCCTGGGCGACCGGGTGATCGCGCTCGCCGCGCTGGACGGGAATCGCCTTGCCGGCACGCTGCTCGACGTGCTGGAGCGATGGGACGACAATATTCCGCGCCTCGAGGATGCGGCCATGCGGTGGTCGACAGGGGACCGTGGGCTGAGCGCGATCGCCTGCCCGCTCTCTCTTCTGAAAGCGAGCCCGCCGCTGCGGCCGCGGCAAATCTTCGCCACGGGCGCGAACTACCGCAAGCATGTGATCGAACTGCTCATGGGCGATCCCGACGCCCGTTCGGATGAAATTCATGCCGCGACCACCGAAGACGAGCGTCGCGCGGCGGCCGAACGGATGATGGACGAGCGCGCCGACAATGCTGTTCCTTATTGCTTCACCAAGCTGCCGACCGCCGTCGCGGGGCCCGCCGATCCGCTGGTGATATCGGCCGGTCTGGTGAAGGTCGACTGGGAGTGCGAGCTGGCCGTCGTCATCGGCAAATCCGCGCGGCACGTCTCCGCGGAGCAGGCCTCCGGCCACATCGCCGGATATGCGATCGCCAACGACGTCACCGCCCGTGAGCTCATCTTCCGCCAGGACATCAAGGCGCTCGGGACCGACTGGCTCTCGTCCAAGTCGCAGCCCGGCTTCCTGCCGTTCGGGCCGTTCGTGGTCCCGGCGGCGTTCGTCGATCCTTACGAGCTCGCCATCCGCCTGAGCGTCAACGGCCGGGTGATGCAGAACGAGCGCACCAGCGACATGCTGATCTCGATCGACCGGCAGATCGAGTATCTGTCATCCCGCGTGCAACTGCTTCCCGGCGACGTCGTCTGCACGGGTTCTCCGGCGGGCAACGGCTCGCACTACGGCATTTTCCTGAAGCCCGGCGATGTGATGACGGCATCCATCACCGGCCTTGGCGAACAATGCGTTCCGTGCGTGGCGGGCTGACGGCCGGCTCGGCGAGGCGATCATACGAACGGATGAAGTCGAGACGCGACACGAAGAGATGTTTTCCGCGCGACGATAACGAGGAGAGCGCCATGCCATTCCTACGCAACTGTTGGTATGTCGCCGGCTGGTCGGCCCTTGTAGGGCGGGATCCGTTCCGGATTACGATCCTGGGTGAGCCGGTTATGCTTTACCGCGGCGACAACGGCGATGTCGTCGCGCTGGGGGACATCTGCCCCCATCGGTTCGCATCGCTGAGCCAGGGCAAGATGGTCGGCGAGACGATCCAGTGCCCTTACCATGGGCTGCGGTTCGACCGCACCGGATCCTGCGTCTACAATCCGCATGGCGACGGCGTGATACCGCCCGGCGCGCGCGTGCGGTCCTTCCCGGTCATCGAACGGCATCATGCCGTATGGATCTGGCCCGGCGATCCCGACTTGGCAGATCCCGCCGCGATCCCCGATTTTTCGGTCTTCGATCGCGCGGATATCGCGAGCTCGCGCGACTATCTTCATGTCGCCGCGCACTATGAGCTGATCAATGACAATCTGCTCGATCTCAGCCACGGCGCGTTCCTGCATCCGTTTCTGACCACCGACGGATTTGCCGAGCGTTCTCGCACGAAGATGAGCCAGGACGGGCGCCTGGTCCACGCGTTCATGTGGAACGACGACGAGCCGATAACCCCGCTTTTTCAACTCGTCTGGGACGGCGAAGGCGATCGTGGCGACATGCGCACGCATATCCATTGGACGGCACCGTCCAATCTGCTGCTCGATGTCGGGGTCGCGCCGCGCGGCGGCGCCGCCGAAGCGGGGCCGTGGCTGCCCAGCGCTCACTTGCTGACGCCGGAGTCGGAAACTTCGACGCACTATTTCTGGATGGTCGGGCGCAACCGCAGGTCCGAAGACGAAGAGCTGGGCGCGATCATCCACGCTGGCGTCAAGCAGGCATTTGAGCGCGAGGACGAACCGATGATCCTCCAGATTTCCGCCAACCTGGCCGGGCGGGATTTCTGGGACATGCGGCCCGCAATTCTGACAGGCGACGGCGCCGCGGTACGCGCGCGCCGTACCCTGGCGAGGATGATCCGCGACGAAGCAGCCGTTGAGGCCCGATCCGGTGAGCACAGCGTTTAGCACGGCGACCATCCGGGGCGACCAGACTCTCCCTTTCCGACAGGACGATCCCTTATGGCCCAATCTCACGACACCCGCGTCCTCATTCTCGGCGCCTCGCGCGGCCTCGGCCTCGCCATGGCCGCCGAATGGTGCGCCCGCGGCGCGCACGTGTCCGGCACCGTTCGCCGCCCCTCGGCCGACCTTCAGGCGCTGGCCGATCGATATCCCGGACAGATCGCGATCGAGACGGCCGATCTCGACGATGTCGCATCGCTCCAGAGCTTGCGCGAGGTACTGGACGGGCGGCGGATCGATATCCTGATCGTGAACGGCGGCGTCTCGCGCGGCAACGGCCTGACTCCCGTCACGATCCCGGACGAGGATTATCTGTCGATGCTGCGTACCAACGTGCTCGGGCCGGCGCGGGCGATGGAACTGCTGCACGACTTGGTGCCCGCGGGCGGTGTCATTGCCGCGATGAGCTCGGGGCTGGCCAGCATCGGCAACAGTCGCGGCAAATGGCCTTTCTATAGTTCCAGCAAGGCGGCGCTCAACATGATGATCAAGACCTTCGCTCTGGAGCATGGCGCTGGGCGCGCCGTCCTGGCCGTCGCGCCCGGGTGGGTCCAGACCGGCCTCGGCGGTTCCGACGCGCCCCTCACCGTGGAAGAGGCGATCCCCCCGGTGGTCGATATGGTCGAGGCGAATCGAGGCTATGACGGCCTGCGCTATCTTGACCGATTCGATAGGGACGTGCCGTGGTGAGGGGGCAGGTCCGGTACGACCGCCACTCTGCGGTCCGGCTGCGTTCGGTCAGAGCGCGATCGTGGTCTTATGCCGTCTCCGCGAGCCGTCGCCCCGTCTCGGATCCGCAGCCAGCCGTGAGTTCGTCAGACACGGCCCGATAGTCTGAGGGCATCGCTGCGTTCATGCTGCTATCTGCGCGGCGCCGATGTTCAAGTTCAAAATGGCGCTAACTCCTCGCCGGTGAGGACGAGAACAGCTGAAGGAATGGCCCGCAGGCGGCCACTCCCTTCATCAGCTTAGTGTCGCTTGTCTGACACGGGAGAAGGTTAATGTATCTCCACAACAGCTGGTACGTCGCGGCTTGGTCTCGCGAGATTGCTGACAAGCCGATCAGCATAACGATATTAGAAGAACCAATAGTTTTTTTTCGCAAGTCCGACGGCGATGTCGTTGCTCTCGAAGATCGCTGCCCGCACCGACATCTGCCATTATCGATGGGCTCGGTCGACGGCGACATGATACGCTGCGGTTATCACGGGATGGTATTTGACGGCGATGGTCGTTGCAAATCAGTGCCGAGTCAGCAGCTAATTCCTTCAAGAGCGCGCGTAAAGGCCTACTACGTAATCGAGCGCTTTGGATGGGTATGGGTTTGGATGGGCGACAAGGATGCCGAACCTGGCCTAATTCCTGATTTCGGAATACTCGTCGATCCAGCACATAAGGCGGTGGGCAACACGAGTTACGTTCGTGCCAGCTATCAACTCATCGTGGATAATCTTATGGATCTTAGCCATTTGGGCTTTGTTCATACCACAACAATCGGCAACTATGAAATGGGCGCGAAGGGTAAATTGAGTGTCCAGCGCTCGGACGACAGCGTCGTCGCCCTACGGCCCGTTCCCGACGTTCCGCCGCCACCTCTTTATATAAAGTCCGGAGTTCTTCCTGAAGGAAAGAACATCGATAGGTGGACTAAGATGACCTATATTGCGCCGTCCTTCGTTTTTCTTCACGGCGGTGGAGCCGAAACGGGAACAGGTGTGCTCGAAGGCCGATATGATCATGGACTAAGTCTTTGGGTCTTGAACGCTATGACACCCGAGACTCCGACTTCAACCCACTATTTTTGGGCCTCTGTACGGTCTTACGCGCTCGACGATGAAAAAGTCGACGAACTGTTTTTATCCAGTACTGCGATCGCGTTCGAAGAAGACAAGCGTGTGCTTGAGGCTCAGCAAGCGGTCATCGAGCGACGTGGTGATAGTTGGTCAGTCGCACTCAAGGGCGATGCAGCAAGCATAGAGTGCCGTCGTTTACTAGCTAAACGAATTGCCGCTGAGTCGGGCGGTCCTAAGTTTCAGGCTGAAACAGAAGTAGAGTCCATCGAGGCCCTGCCTTGATACCTTGAAGGCATCGTTTCTCGGAGGATCGTTCTGCACGCTAAACTTATGCTTGCTAGCATGGTCTAGCACGGATGCAGCCTTATGCTGCGATTAGAAAAAGAGCCGGCCCGAAGGTCGGTGCGACAATTGGGGAGGTCTTATGAATCGCTTTCATCGCTGGCTCAGCGTGCCCCTGTTCGCCTGGCCCGCTGCCGGCCATGCGCAGATCGCGCAGGAACAGCCGGATCGATCCACGTCTGACGTCGCGATAGGCGAGATAGTAGTGACCGCGCAAAAGCGTGCCGAGAACATCCAGCGGGTGCCGATCGTCATCTCATCGGCGACCGGAGCGCAGTTGGAAGCGGCGGGTATCACCAATCTGACGGCAATCAATGCGATTACACCGGGGGTGAACACGCGCAGCACGACCGGGTCTTTCCAGCCTTTCATTCGTGGCATCGGCACCGGAACCAACGTCGTTGAAAACCCGGTCGCACTTTACATCGATGGAGTCTATCTGCCGCAACAGCGCGAGGGCTTGCGCGAGCTTCCCGATGTGGAGCAGGTGACCGTTTTGAAAGGACCGCAAGGAACTCTGTTCGGACGGAACGCTACTGGCGGCGTGATCCAGATCACTACTCAAGCGCCGACACAAGAATTCAAGCTTAAAGTATCGGCACGGCTAGACAATTTTCTAACCGCTCGTGGTGGAGTGTTCGTAACAGGGAGTCTCAGCGATCAGCTCAGCGCAAGCGCATCACTTGATTACGTCAAGCAGGGTAAGGGCTACGGCGACAACGTCTTCAACGGAGACGACACTTTCCAGCTCCGTCACTCATTATCGATGCGAGGAAAGCTCCTGATCGAACCGGGAGATAATACCGATATCACGCTTATTGGCGACTATATGAGTCGCCGCGAGCATACCTTCAGCTTCGTTCCCTACGACGGGACACAATTCATCCTTCCCCTCGGCCGCACCCTCACCAAAAGGCGAGACACGGTGTCTCCGGTCAACAACTACGTCTCGTTCCGCGGAGGAGGTATCAGCCTCACATTAGACCACAAGTTCGACTTCGCCAAGTTTGTCTCAATCACAGCTTACCGGCGCGGCAGCTCAGCCTATCTGTTTGACGACGTGCCCACTGGCACGCCGGTCCTCTATATCGGCGTGAATCCGGGGGATCAGATCAACAAGGGGTTCAGCCAGGAATTGCAGCTTGTCTCTTCCGGCAGTGACACGTTCACGTGGACCGTGGGTCTATTCTATTTCAATTACACCAACGGCAACCTGCCGATCGTCCGCCAGTTCTTTCCGGCTTTCTATGGCGGGACTGCCCCGCTTACGGCAAATCAAACCACGCGAACTTTCGGTTCCGAGAAGGTCGAGTCGGTCGCGCCGTTCGGCCAGGTAGGAATTGAAATCTTCTCCGGCACCAAGCTGACACTCGGGGCGCGCTACACGTACGAAAAGCGCTCGTTAGACGGCCGTGTCGTGGCTGACCGCTACAACGGCTCTAGCACGACCGCAATCTTTGCCCCGGCGCCGCTTAGCATCGAAGAACCGACTTGGCGCGCGTCAATCGACCATCAGTTTAACCGCAACATCATGGCTTATATCTCCTATAATCGCGGCGTGAAAAGCGGCGGCTTCAACATCCTCAATCCGGCTAATCCGGCATATCTGCCTGAACGGCTTGACGCGTATGAAGCCGGAATCAAGAGCGAGCTACTTGATCGCCGCCTTCGACTGAACATCGGCGGCTTCTACTACGACTACACCAACCTCCAGGTGGCACAGTTCCTGGGGATCTCACAGACCATCACGAATGGCGCTAAAGCCCGGCTATATGGCTTAGACGCCGACTTAAGCGCCAAGCTGACGCCCGATCTATCGCTCAGTGCTGGGGTGGAGCTGCTTCACGCACGGTTCACGGACTATAGAAACGCCGTTGGCAGTACCCCGCGGCCTACGGGAGGAGCCGCAGTGTTTTCCGTCAACGCTAGCGGCAATCGCATACCGCAATCTCAGAAGGTGGCCGCTACAGCCGCCGCGGATTATGAGAGGAATGTTTCATTTGGAAAACTGCGCTTTAACGTTACGATGAACTATAATGGAAACTATTACTTCGAAGCAGATAACTTTCTGCGTCAACCGGCGTACACGATCATCAATGGATCCATCAACTGGACGTCGCCGTCCAGCGACCTTTCCGTGTCGCTCTGGCTGCGCAATCTCCTAAACGAGAGGGTTATCACCAATGCCACGACTCAGGGCGTCGGCTATCCCGTGTCGTATGGCGGACCGCCGCGGATTCTAGGTATAACTGGCAAGGTAAGTCTTTAATGGGGAGACCCGCTTCTATGGAAAACGATGACCATTCGAAGCCTTGAGCTTATGTGTAGTGTGCAAGAATGACTAGGTCCTTGCTGAAGCTAATCGCTATTTCATAGGCATTGCTGCTTCACGACTATCGATGGTAATTCAACGGTCCGATTTCCGCAGGCAATCCCTCACGAAGGAAAGCATGGCCGAAGCGTTGTGATAGTGTCCGATCGTTGTGTCGAACTGATCCATCTCGTCAAAAAAGCCGGCTTTGTTGACCCGCAGCGAGGTAGGGCTATAGCGGTCGGCGCATAAGTCAGGGCGTGGGCGGCGTCGCGGGGTAGCTTGAGTGAAGCTCAACCATATCAGAGACGTTTTAGCCGTCGCTGAGGCCGGCAGCCTTAGGGCTGCCAGCCGAAGATTGGGGATTACCCAGCCGTCGATCACCCGAAGCATTCGGGATACGGAAAACGAGCTGGGTCTCACACTTTTCTCGCGGCGCGCGAACGGCGTTGTTCTCACCGATATGGGCCGTATTTTCGTGCGTCGCGCCACGGCTATCCAGTCCGAGTTCCGCCGGGTTCATGAAGAACTGGAGCAAGCCAAAGGTAATTTTGTCGGCGAAGTGTCGGTAGCGATGGGCACTGCCTCAAGCATCGCACTCATGCCCTCGGTGCTGTGCGGCTTCAGAAAATCACATCCACGTGCCGTCTTGAAGCTGACTGAGAGCCCCTTCCAACCAGTCCGGCAAGATATATTAATGGGGGAGATCGACTTCTATGTCGGTCCGATCGATATTAAAGTACCAGCCACGTCGTTCGTTGTCGAAAAACTCTTTGACAATCGGCGGTTGGTCGTAGGCCGGGAAGGCCATCCGCTGAAAGATGCGACGACTCTTGCAGAACTTAGAGAAGCCCAGTGGATCAGACCGGCCTTTTCGACCCAATATAGCGAGACAGATTTTGAGAAAATGTTCGATATGGAAGGATTGCCCCCTCCCGAAATTGTAATTCATTCGCGGTCCGCGCTGATGACGCTCCTCGCTATCAAGCATTCGGACCTGCTGACCGTCCTACCGACGCAGTGGTTGGAGCACAGTCCGACCGCAGAGGGACTTCAATATATCAGGCTCAACCATGTGCTGCAGGCAGCGCCGGTTTGTATCGTGCGCCGCTGCGATCTCCCGCTGACCCCACTGGCCGAGCGCCTTTGCGATCTGGTCCGAAAGGCGGGCCACAATTATGCGCGTCAAAGGAGAGGTCCATCGAGAACATCTGCAGTAGACTGATGGATCTCGGTGCTGGCGAGTGATCCGTTGCGGACAAGCCACGTTGATGGCTGCTACGTTGCGCGAGGCGGCCACGATGCCGGTGCTTGTTATGAACACGCTTGCAGCCGATCGGCCCGAGACAAACTGCATCGACCCACTTTTGGCGGTGCGTCACGCGCCCGCTGTGATGCGGCTTATGCGATCGGATAGAACGCTTCGAGAGGGCCGATCCGGAAAAATCGCCGAGCGGACGATCGATGGCCTGAACCGCGACTACAGTACGGGCGAGATGACCTTCCGGCACGTCACGACGCCTAGGCGTGCCGCTCGTCCGAGACACACACCACGACCCGTCCCAGCTGCTTGCCTGGCCCACTCAACTCGAGGTTGCTTCGCAGAGGCGTATCGATGAACAAGGTTTCTGCTCCCTCGCGTATCGTCCGGTTACCGGAAAATGAACCTGCGTGCCGGACCTTAGCCTGCATCACTGAAGGGATAGGCTTCCAGCGTCTCACCGAGCGCTCGTTTCAAAGGATCTAGCCATTGATTAAAGTTGCGCCATTGCTCGTGCGAGCTCCGATATAGGGGCTGGCGCACCTGCTCCGAGCTCGGCGTACGGACGGCACGCTTATTTTTGTGGAAAGATAGACAGGCCTCGTCGTATGGCAACTCGCAGTGAGCCAGCATGCGAGCCAGCTCTCCTTCAAAATCAGCAGTCAACGCTTCGTAGTGGACGCGCAGCACTTGCCTGGCAAGACCATATCCCAATGATCCATCAGCTTTATGTAATCTGCATAGTAAGAGCCAACCTCCTCCAGACCATAGGTAAACTCTTGACCTTCAGCAAACAACTGCTTGAAGTTGCTGAAACAGCATGGTAACGGATGTCGTCTAATGTCGATGATACGGACATTGGTAAAATAAGCGCGATTAGTCCGATATGCTTGAAGTTATTCGGCATCTTGTCAGTGAAGAAAGGCGCCCGCTCACGGAAGATCGCAGTCTCCTCGATATAACGCTGTCCCAAAATCGCCAGCTCACTCCCATCCAAGCTCGACAACACACCCGGATATGCGTGCACCTCGTTTATAAATCGACGACCGTTTAGACCATGCGCTATCGACACAATGTTGGGCAGCTCCAAGGTGCCGTCGACCAGTGAGTGAGAAGCAAGGATTTGCTCGACTAAGGTCGATCCGGCGCGTGGCATTCCAACGATGAAAATCGGATCATTTGCTGGAAAGCCAGCCCCCTCATCCCTCTCGAATAAGCGAGACGTCGTACCAGCTATAATGCGGCGCATTTCCGTTCGATTCTTCTCAATCGAGTACCGCGATGGAGCACGTTTCAATCTGTTGCCTTGGTCGTAATGTGTGAACGCTTGCTCGTAAAAACCATTATCTTCGAAATGCTTTCCAAGAGCAAAATGTAAGTGGACGCGATCCTCGCCGCTTGTTGTGGGCGACACGACGTGGTTTTCCGCCAGGGAGACTTCGGACTCGGTAAACTTATAGGTCTTGAGGTTTGCGAGGCTCCAATAAGCATCGCCGAAGGACGTGTCTTCCGCGCGCACCTCCTGCCGGAAGACATCGCGTTAGCCTACGCACCCTGCCCGGAACACGAAAGATTCACGATGCGTTGCCCGCGAGAAGCTTGAATTCGACAGAGTCATGCGCGCAAAAGATGCGTACGTCGCTTCTATCGAGTAAGAGCCGGCGCAAATCCAGACCGCCTTCTCAAAGTTGATCTCAGCCCATCCATCTGCCGGAGTTCACAAGGGCGCTGGAACACGCGGCTTGCCGCCCCTCGGATTGACCAAGAGGTAAAGGCCCTGCGCGTCTGCCACCCTATAGGGCTTTTCCTTAGGCCGGGCTCTTCGGATCGCGACATCGGTCAGCGCCATTGGGGGCCTCGATTCGAAGGAGGCCTCGCGAGGCCCCCGACTAGGCCCCATTCTTCCCGATCGAAGGCAGACAGGGGCGATCACCGAAAATCAGCGATCGTCTCAAAGCTACCGGAAATCGAGTGGTTTTTCGACTCGGCAGCCAGGGCCGAACAGGCTGCTGGAGCGGGTGAAGGGAATCGAACCCTCGTCGTAAGCTTGGGAAGCTTCTGCTCTGCCATTGAGCTACACCCGCCTGTGCGTTCGCTTAAGCGCCGGCGCCGCGGCGGGCAAGTCCGCTCGGGCTCGCATTTCGCGTCCGCGCCGCTAAACGCCGCGCATGACCGATCCCGTCTCAGACCGCCGCACCTTTGCGATCATCAGCCACCCCGACGCCGGCAAGACCACGCTGACCGAGAAGCTCCTCCTGTCCGGCGGCGCGATCCATCTCGCCGGCGAGGTCAAGGCGCGCGGCGCAAATCGCCGTGCGCGCTCCGATTGGATGAAGATCGAGCAGCAGCGCGGCATCTCGGTGACCTCGTCGGTGATGACCTTCGCGCGCGGCGGCTTGACCTTCAACCTGCTCGATACGCCCGGCCACGAAGACTTCTCCGAGGATACCTATCGCACGCTCACTGCGGTCGATTCCGCCGTGATGGTGATCGATGCGGCGCGCGGCATCGAGGCACAGACAAGAAAGTTGTTTGAGGTCTGTCGTTTACGCGACCTTCCTATCATCACCTTTATAAACAAGATCGATCGCGAAGGACGTTCGCCTTTTGAACTGCTGGACGAGGTTGCGGCGCTGTTGGCGCTCGACGTCACGCCGATGAATTGGCCAATCGGCATTGGCGGCACCTTTAACGGTCTCTTTGATATTAACCATAACATATTGATACAGCCAGGAAAGACCGACGAGCAAATGTCCGGCCTCGACGACGGGCGGTTTGAAAGGCTTCTTTCGCCCGATGTCGTGGCGACGCTGCGCGACGAAGTCGAGTTGGCTTCCGCAGGCTATGGCGCATTCGACGAAGCGAGCTATCTAGCGGGCAATCAGACGCCGGTGTTCTTCGGCTCGGCACTGCGCGAACATGGCGTCGAAGCGTTGATCGAGGCGCTTGCCCGCTTCGCGCCTGCGCCGCGGACGCAGCCGGCGACCCCCCGTGCGATTGCACCCGATGAGCCCGCCGTTGCCGGCTTCGTATTCAAGGTGCAGGCGAACATGAACCCGCAGCACCGCGATCGCATAGCATTTATGCGGCTTTGTTCAGGAAAGTTCAGACGGGGTATGAAGTTGCGCCAGGTCCAGACCGGCAAGACTATCGCCATCAATAGCCCGATCTTCTTTTTCGCGCAGGATCGCGAACTCGCCGACGAGGCCTTTCCCGGCGACATCATCGGCATCCCCAATCACGGCACGCTGCGTGTCGGGGATACGCTGACCGAGGGCGAAACGATCACCTTCACCGGCATTCCCAATTTCGCGCCCGAGATCTTGCGCCGCGTCCGCCTGCTCGATCCGACCCGGACCAAGCAGCTGCGCACCGCGCTCAACGACATGGCTGAGGAGGGCGTGACGCAATTGTTCAAGCCGCTGATCGGCGCGCAATGGATCGTCGGCGTCGTCGGCCAGCTCCAGCTCGAGGTGCTGATCTCGCGTCTTGCCGCCGAATATGGCGTCGCCGCCGAGTTCGAGCCCGCGCCGTTCGAGACCGCGCGCTGGATCGGCGCGGACGATCCCGCGGCGCTCAAGGCGTTCGTCGAGGGTCGCAAGAATGCGATGGCCGAGGATCGCGACGGCGCGCCGGTATTCCTCGCGCGCGATGCGTGGGAATTGTCCTATGTCGCCGAGCGGACGCCCGAGGTGCGTTTCACTGCGACCCGCGAGCGCAGCGGACGCAACTAAGCCGGGCGAAAAGCGTCTTAGCCGAGACGGCCTCTATGGCCTGTCGGCAAGAGGACGATTTCATGAGAAGGCTTATCATCCATTCGGCCATGGCGCTCGCCTTGGCGGCAGGCGGCACGACGGCCGCGGTTGCGAAGAACCCGATGGTCGGCGGCGCCGCGATGTATCCGACCAAGACCATCGTCGAGAATGCCGTCAATTCGAAGGACCACACGACGCTCGTCGCCGCGGTCAAGGCGGCGGGCCTGGTCGAAACGCTATCGGGTCCGGGGCCGTTCACGGTGTTCGCGCCGACCAATGCGGCGTTCGCCAAGCTTCCCGCCGGCACGGTCGAGACGCTGGTCAAGCCCGAGAACAAAGCGACCCTGACGTCGATCCTGACCTATCACGTCGTTCCCGGCCGGCTGACCGCCGCCGATCTCGCCAAGCAAGCCAAGGCCGGCGGCGGAAAAGCGACGCTGACCACCGTCAACGGCGAGACGCTTACCGTATCGCAGGCGCACGGCATGTGGATGCTGACCGATGCCAAAGGCGGTATGGCGCATGTTACGATCGGCAACGTCATCCAGTCGAACGGCGTGATCCACGTGATCGACACGGTGCTGATGCCCTGATCGCAGGGACGCAACACCAATGAAAGGGGCGGCCCGGATAGTCCGGCGCCGCCCTTTCTCGTTCAAATGAAAGTAGGTTCAGCGCTTCGAGAATTGGAAGCTGCGACGAGCCTTGGCGCGGCCGTACTTCTTGCGCTCGACCGTGCGGCTGTCGCGGGTGAGGAAACCCGCCGCCTTGACCGGCGCGCGCAGCACCGGTTCGAACTTGGTCAGTGCCTGGCTGATGCCGTGCTTGACCGCGCCGGCCTGGCCCGAGAGGCCGCCGCCCTTGACCGTCGCGACGACGTCGTATTGGCCCTCGCGCCCGGCGACGCCGAACGGCTGGTTGATCACCAGGCGCAGCGTCGGGCGCGCGAAATAGACTTCCTGGTCGCGGCCGTTGACGACGATCTTGCCGCTGCCCGGCTTGATCCAGACGCGCGCGACGGCGTCCTTGCGGCGCCCGGTCGCATAAGCGCGGCCCTGGGCGTCGACGATCTTCTCGCGCAGCGGCGCGGCGGGGGCGGAAGGAGCGAGCGGGGCGGGCGCCGCGCCGGCTTCGGCCGGAGCCGCCGGCGACGACGGAGGAGCGGCCTCGGGCGCGCCGGTCAGCGCGGCGAGATCGGCAAGGGACTGACGAGTGTCGGACATTAGGCGCCCACCTTGTTCTTGCGGTTCATGCCCGCGACGTCGAGAGGTTCGGGGGTCTGGCCGGCATGGTCATGCGCGGGGCCCTTGAACACGCGCAGGTTGCGCATCTGCTGGCGGCCGAGCGGCCCGCGCGGGATCATCCGCTCGACGGCCTTCTCGAGCACCCGCTCGGGGAAGCGGCCTTCGAGGAGCTTGGCCGGGGTCGTCTCCTTGATCCCGCCGACGTAGCCGGTGTGGCGGTAGTAGACCTTGTCGGTCGCCTTCTTGCCGGTGAAGCGGACCTTCTCGGCGTTGATCACCACGACATTGTCGCCGCAATCGATGTGCGGCGTGTAGCTCGGCTTGTGCTTGCCGCGCAGGATGTTGGCGATGATCGAGGCGACGCGGCCGACGACCAGGCCGTCGGCGTCGATCAGATGCCATTTCTTCTCCACCGACGCCGGGGTCGCCGACTTGGTGGTCTTCATCAGCGCCTTCATGGGCCTGATCTCCACTGCATGAACGAGCGCGCCGCCCGTTGTGGCGGGCGGCGTCGTGGCGGGCTCAATCGCGGAGTGGGTGGCGAAAGTCAAGCAAATGCGCGGGCTGCACGAGAGGTATCAGGACACCTCCACATTATCATTGACCCAGTTCGCATAGGCCGGCGGAGCGACCAGCGCTTCCCACGCCACCGCCGCCGGCACTTCATAGCTGTGCGCCGCCGCGATCGCCTCGATCAGCGCCGGCGCGCCGGCTCGGGTGGTCTTGAAGATCGCGGCGACCTCGGCGGACTCTTCGATCGCGCCGCGCCAGCGATAGATCGAGCGGCACTCGCCGAGGATATTGACGCAGGCGGCGAGGCGTTGCTCGACCATCGCCCGGCCGATTCGCTCCGCCTCCTCCGCGTTGACGAACAAGGCATAGACGCTGGCGATGCCGCTCATGTCTGGCGGCCGACCGCATGCGCGCCGTTGATCGTTCCGGCGAGGAGCAACGCGCCGACCAGCTGATGAAGCACCGCGATCGGGATCGCGACGCCGGTCGTCACGGTGGCGATGCCGAGCAGGATCTGCGTGCCGAACGCGGCATGGATCGCCACCGAGGCCCGGCGGTTGCCCGCGCGGCGCACCAGCCGGGCCAGCACGATCAGCCCGGCGACGGCGACCCACGCCCACCAGCGATGGATGAAGTGGACCAGGAACGGATCGTTGATCATGGCGTCGCCGAGCGGTCGCGCGGCGAGCACCTCCCCGGGGAAAAAGCGGCCGTTCATCAGCGGCCAGTCGTTCGCCGCGAGGCCTGCGTCGAGCCCGGCCATCAGCGAGCCGTAGCCGAGCTGGATGAACAGCGCCGCGAGCACGACGGCAGGGAGGAAGCGGAGCCGCGCCGCCCGCGCCGTCGGATCGCGGGCGAGCGCGCGCAGGTCGAGCGCGGTCCAGATCAGCCCGGCAAAGATGAACAACGCCGCGATCAGGTGGGTCGCCAGCCGCAGATGGCTGACGTCGGGCCGGTCGACGAGCCCGCTCGTCACCATCCACCAGCCGATCGCCCCTTGGAGCCCGCCGAGCGCGAGCAGGGCGACGAGCCGCGCGCCATAGCCCGGCGGGATCGCGCGCCGCCACGCGAACCAGGCGAGCGGCAGCGCGAATGCCAGCCCGATCGTCCGCCCGATCAGCCGATGGAGATATTCCCAGAAGAAGATCCGCTTGAACGCGTCGAGCGTCATCCCGTGGTTGACCTTGCGGTATTCCGGTGTCGCCTGGTAGGCGGCGAACTCCGCCTGCCACTGCGCCCGGTCGAGCGGCGGCACCGCGCCCGAGATCGGTTCCCAGCGCGTCATCGACAGCCCCGACTCGGTCAGCCGCGTGATCCCGCCGACGACGATCATCACCAGCACCAGGGCCGCGACGATCAACAGCCAGCGCGAGAGGGCGGCGGGGGCGGCGGAGCGCGGCATCGCGGGGGCTATGCG
>CAXTMX010000012.1:0-43840 GCA_964245585.1 uncultured Sphingomonadaceae bacterium
GGCATCGCCGCGGTTCCGGCGCCGGCGATGGTGGCGGCTATGCCGATGATGGAAGCAAGACGAGCGACGGGTGCCTATGCCTATGCCCCGGAGCCAAGGCCGAAGCCGTATTATCACGATGTCGGCCGCGATCGCTTCACGGCGACGCAGCAGAACCCGTTCAAGGTCGCGCGCGAGGAGCCGGTCTCCACTTTCTCGATCGATGTCGACACGGCATCCTACTCGTTCGTCCGGGCATCGCTGAACGGCAATGTCCTGCCGCAGCCGGCAGCGGTTCGGACCGAGGAGATGATCAATTACTTCCATTATGATTATGCCGGGCCGCGCAGCACCGCCCAGCCGTTCGGCACGAATGTCGCCGTTTTCCCCAGCCCATGGACGGCCGGGCGCAAGATCGTGCGGATAGGGATCAGGGGCTACGACATCCAGCGTGCGAAGCGGCCGCGCGCCAATCTCGTCTTTCTGGTCGACACCTCGGGATCGATGGAAGCGCCGAACAAGCTGCCGCTGGTCAAGCAGTCGCTCGCGATGCTGGTCGATCAGCTCGACGCCAACGACCATGTTGCGATCGTCACCTACGCCGGCACGGCGGGTACCGCGCTCGAGCCGACCCCGGCCAGCCAGAAGAACCGCATTCTCGCGGTGATCGATCGGCTCGGCGCGGGCGGCAGCACCGCGGGGGCCGAAGGCATCCGCCAGGCTTATGCGCTGGCCGAACGCAACCTCGACGCCGGCGGCGTGAACCGCGTCATCCTGGCGACCGACGGCGATTTCAACGTCGGGATCACCGACCAGGGCGAGCTCAAGGGCTATATCGAGCGCGAGCGCGGCAAGGGTGTGTTCCTCTCCGTGCTCGGCTTCGGCATGGGCAATTACAATGACGCGCTGATGCAGGCGCTGGCGCAGAACGGCAATGGGGCGGCCGCCTACATCGACACGGTCGGCGAGGCGCGCAAGGTGCTGGTCGACGAAGCGACCTCCACGCTGTTCCCGATCGCCAAGGACGTGAAGATCCAGGTCGAGTTCAATCCCGCCGCTGTCTCCGAATATCGGCTGATCGGCTATGAGACGCGAATGCTCAACCGGGACGACTTCGATAATGACAAGGTCGATGCGGGCGATGTCGGATCAGGCCAGACCGTGACCGCGCTTTATGAGATCGTGCCGGTCGGCGGCCCTCGCGCGATCGGCGACCTGCGCTATGCAAAGCCGGCGGCATCCCAAGCCCAGCCGCGCAACGCGGAATATGGCTTCGTCAAGATCCGCTACAAGCTGCCTAAATCGGACACGAGCCGCCTGATCGCGACACCGATCGACCGGACCTCCGAAGTGGCGCGTTTCGAGCAGGCGCCGCAGGATGCGCGTTTCGCGACGGGCGTGGCAGCCTTTGCCGAGCTGCTGCGCGGCGGACGCTACAACGGTTCGATGCGCTATGACGACGTGCTGCGGATCGCCGGCGCCGCGCGCGGCCGGGACGATTTCGGCTATCGCGCCGAATTCGTCCAGGGCGTCCGGGCGGCCATGACGGCAGCCTCGATGGCCAGGATGGAAGAGTGACAGGGGAAGGACCAGCTAAGATGATTGGGGGGGCGGCCGCGGCGGCGGCCGCCATCCTGCCTTGTCCGCTCGTTCGGCGCTGCCGGGAGGAATCGAGTGGCTAGCGAAGACTACGATTTCGCGCTGCCTTTGCCCCCGCCGCCCCCGCCGGCGCCGGCCCGGCGGGAAGCGGCGATCAGCGCCGCCATGCGCCGCTTCGATGCGGACGGAGATGGCGCGCTTGGCGCTGCCGCCGAACCCGCGCCGCCGCGTGACAGGCCGAGGTGGGTCTCGGCCGACCGTCCACAATTGGCCATGCTGGTCACAGCCGCACTGGTGGCCGTGATCGGCGTGCCGGTTGCCTGGCTGACGATCAGCCACAACACCGGTCCTGCCACCGTGCTGGCGTCGCGCGAGAGCGCCGACCTCAGGACCTTCGACATCGCGGAAGAGGCGCCGTCGGGAGATTCGGCCACCGCGCGGCGATCGCAGGCGGTAACCCCCGAACCGCGCGCGCCTGCGCCAACGGCCGGCAGCGCCCTTCCGCCGGCGCAGGAATTAGCGAAAAATGATGCGATACCGCCGCCCGCGCTTGCGGCGCAGGAAGCACCGCGCGCCGACGCCGATGCCGCTAGCCCGACCATGGCAGCGCCGGCGCCGCTTGCGGTACCCGCACCAATGGCGTCGGCGCCCCCCGCCCCACCGGCGATGGAGCAAATGGTTCCGTCAAGGAAAGCCGAAGCGGGCTTCGCGGCAGCGGATGCCGGCGATTCCATCGTCGTGACGGCCGCCAGAAGGCGCGGCAGGTCCGCTCCCGATCGCGGCGACTGGAATGCCTGTACCGTCGATGATCCCGAACGCAGCCTCACCGCGTGCAGATATCTTATCGATCCGGGCGCAAAAGGAGCCAAGGGGCAGGCCTCATCCCATCTCGCGGACGGTCTTTCGCTGGCGTGGCAGGGCGAGACGGCTCGCGCCATCGCCGCATTTGACCGAGCGATCGCGCTGACCCCCAAATCCTCGCTCGCTTATCTCAATCGTGGCCTGGCCTATCAGCGACGGGGAGATATCGACCGCGCTTTGGCCGATTTGGATCGAGCGATAGGGCTCGCCCCTGGCTCAGCGCGCGGCTATTACAGCCGCAGCCAGTTGTTCCGCGCGCGCGGCGACGCCAGGCGCGCCGACGCCGACCAGCGACGCGCGATCGGTCTGGATCCCGATTATGAGGAAGCCTTCTTCCGATAGGCGACTGCCGCGCCGCGCCCTTCGGGTGTGACGTCTTCCGCCATTCACTGCGCGCATCCACCTAGCGGGAATGCTATCGCTTCACGCGCGGCATCCCTATAAAGTCGCGCTTACCCAGCTTGACGCCCTGCGCTCGTAGGATCGCGTATGCCGTGGTCGCGTGAAAATAGAAGTTCGGCTGCGAGAACGACAGCAGGAAGTTGGCCCCCGTGAAGGGCAGCCTCGTCTCCCCGAACGCGAACTGAGTATCATTGTTCGCCAATGCATCGAAGGCGTGACGGTCCAACTCCGTCAAGCTTGCAACCGCCGAGCCGAGGACGGCGTGCAGCCCGGAAAAGTCGGTCGCCCACGGCGTCAAATCGGGGGAAAACGTGCCGGACCTCACACCTTCGATCCCGCCGACCGAGTGCACGGCGCAGGATTTGATCTGGTAGCCGAACGGCAGCATGTCGGGCGCAAGACGCGCGTCGATCAGATCGGCCGGCGTCCGGCCCTGTTCCGTGCAGAACGCTTCGGCCTTGTCGAGCAATGCATCCACCGCCCTGAGGATTTGGAGATTGGACGGCACTACGGCATCGTAGAGGGAGAACGTCATGATCCTGCTCCAGCTGTTGCAGGAGCGCTATGCCGCCAAATCGTCCTCCGGTCACGCCGAAGATCGCAGTTATGCCGCCTCGCGTACGTCGATCACGGCGCGGTTTCGTCCATCGCGTTTCGCGCGATAGAGAGCAGTGTCGGCGGCGTGGATCAGCGCCGCTCCGTCGCGCTCCATGCCCTTGGACCATGTGGCGATACCGAACGACATGCTGATGGCGCCGAGCGTCTGGCCGCCGTGGCGGATGGCGAGTTCGGTAATGGCGCGCCGGACCAGCTCGATCCGATCGGCGAGCGCCGCCGCGGTCGTACCTGGAGCGATGATGGTGAACTCCTCTCCGCCAAACCGGCAAACGACATCGCCGTCGCGCAAATGACCGCGCAGCTCGCCCGCCACCGCCTGCAGCACGACATCGCCGGCATCGTGGCCGAACTCGTCGTTGAAGCGCTTGAAATAGTCGACGTCACACATGACGAGGCTGAGCGGAACGCCCGACCGGGAAGCGCGGGCGATCTCGATCACTAGCGTTTCCTCCATGTAGCGGCGGTTGAACAGCCCAGTGAGCGGATCACGGATCGTCTGTTCCCGCAAGTCGCGCTGGAGGCGATGGTTGACCAGTGCCGAGGCGATGTTCTCGGCGAGCACCGTGAGCGTGAATCGATTTTCGGCATTCACCGTTCCCTCCAGATACAGCACGCCGATAACCTCGCCGCCGGCAAGCAGCGGTTCGCAGTGATAGACCGCCTCTGGGTCGTCCACATGTCCGCAAACGATGTCGCAGCCGGGCTGCGCGACGAAATGGCTCTGACCGCGGCGCAGCGCCCAGCACTGATCTGGCGCGAAGCCGTCCCGCCCGACCTCGAAGCCGCCCCAGCCGGCGACGGGCACGAGCAGGTTGCGCGAATTGTTGTGCGCATAAAGCGCGCCGGCGATACCGGGCAGCACCCTCGGAACGAACACATTGATGATCTGCGCGAGTTCGTTGTCGGTTCGCGCCGCCTGCATGCGATGCGCCATGCCGCCGAGGAGCTCGATGGCGTCGCTTCGCTCGCGCAGCGTGTCGGTGTTGCGTTGCAGCTCCTCGTTGGCGACCTGAAGCTGCCGCTCGCTCCGGACCTGATCGGTCACCGCGGACTCGAGCTTGTCGGCCATGGCATTATAGCCTCTGGCCAAACCGGCAAACTCGCGGGAGCCCATGACGGCGGTGATGCGCGTGTGGCGGTCGCCTTCGCCAAGCTCGCTCATCGCGCGTCGCATCACGCCGAGCGGCTGCCTGATCCCGCGGATGATAAGCCAGGATATCAGCCCGACAAGCGCTGCGATGACCGATCCGCCGATCAGCGCAAGCTGCTTGACCCGCGCCAATCGTCGATCCGCCGCCTCGATGCGCACCGTCCTCAGCCTGCGCTCCTCGGCCAGGAACACCCGCGCGTGGTCTGTCAGGGTCGTCATCAGATCGAGGCCGGGACCGTAAGCGATGGACTGGCGAGCCTGGTCGAACGCGCCCTGCCGTCCGAGCCGCAGCGGCCCCCGCAGCACCGCGATCCGTTGCTCGACCAGGCCCTGGATTTCCCGAGCGCGGGGGTTTTGGATCGGGTTGTCGCTGGTGAGCATCACGACATGCCGCATATTCCGTCGTGAAGCGGCCACACGCTCGTCGAACGATTGCGCGAAGGCGGGGTTGCGGCTGAGCAGGAAGCCGCGCTGGCCCGACTCAGCATCCCGCAGCTCGGCCAGCCCATTTCCCATCGTCTCGATCACTTCGGCGGTATGGGTAACCCACTGGAAGCTTTCCCGCGTCTGAAGGGACGCGCCGATCAGCAGTCCGGCCAGCGCAAGCAAGGCCATTACGACAATGGCGCCGAGAGCCGCAATTCGGGAGGAGAGCGATGGGAACATGCTGTCGTCATACTGGCAAGTCCTTGCCAAAGCTTAAGCTTGCAGAGGTTCGCGCTTCTCCAAGATACAGATCGCACGCTCAGCCACCGTCGGGCCTTTGCGAGTACGGCAGCTGGCGCTTGCCCTTGGTTCGGCTGGTCAGGTGAAATTGGCGGCAGCGGTCGCAGCGATATGGGCGAAGCGTGACGCACGCGGCCTGAGCAATCAGAACCGCGTCACGTTCAGAGCGGAAGCGCGCCTTTCTGCTGCAAGTGCTGAGTTTCGTGCGCATTCGAGCTGCCCTGCGACGAGTAACGGATGCCCGCTCTCGACATCTGCTAGAACGAATATCTCAGCGACGCACGTATCTGGCGCGGCTCCACCGGATGCAGGTGATAGTCGTCGATGCCCCCCGCCGGCTCCCCTTGAAGGCGGGAGGCATAGAAATAAGTGATGTCGTTGTCCCTCGAGCCGAGCAGGTTGAGAACGTCGATACCGAGCTTGGCATTCCCGCGCCGGAAATAAGCGCCGGCGTTGACGAGTGTCGTGGGCTGCGATCGTGCGCTGCCGTCCTCGATCAGCGGCGCCGCACCGAAATGGCGAAGCCTGAGCGAACCGGAGAAGCCGCTGCCGAAGTCCAGCGCCGCGCCGGCCGAAAGAACATTGTCGACCGAGTTGGGAATGCGTGACTGCCCCGGCGCGACATGGTGGAAGCGCGCGCGGGTCAAGGCCGCCGATCCGTCCAGAGCGAGCCAATCGGTTGGGCGCCAGAACAACGTCGCCTCGGTGCCGTAGCGGCGCGTCGCGTCGTTCGGCTCGGTCGTGCCCCCGTCGCCGGAGAACACCAGCTCGGAGCCGAGCGCCAGATAATAGCCGACCAGCGAGGCGCTGAACCGCGGATATTCGATCCGCCCGCCGATTTCCACGCCGCGCGCCTTCACCAGCACCTTGACCTGGTCGGCCGACGCGCCGGTGGTCGGGTCGATGGTGATGCTGGCGCCGCGCACGTCGTTGGAGTGAAAGCTTTCGCCATAGTTGGCGTAGAGCTCAAAATGATCGGTGGCCTGCCAGGCGAGCGCCGCTTTGGGGCCGAGGATGCCGTCGGCGCCCTTGCCGGAGTTGGCGCTTAGCGTTTCCGCGCGAACGTCATAGCCATAAAGGTCGCCGCGTACGCCGAGGACGAACCGCAGGCGGCCGGTCAGCGATGCGGTGCCCTGGGCGAAGAGCGCCCCGCTATACTCGTCGACCCTATCCTGCCGCACCGCGGCCGAGCGTCGCCCGGCAACGCTTCCGTACAGCCCGATCTTGCCGATATGGTCATAGCGGACGTCGCCGCCGACCTCGAAGGCGACGGGCACTTCGGCGAGCGTCGCGGGAACGCCATGCCGGATAGATGCGCCGAAAACGCCGCGCTGATCGCGTTGCTGGAATTCGTCGCCGTCGACGGGATCGTCGAGGAAATAGGTGAAATTCGAGGTCAGCCGGAATTTGTAATAGACGCCGTAGGCGGCGATCTCGGTCGCACCGAAATGGGCGTTGGCGGTCAGGCCGAGGCGCGTCGTTTCGCCGCCCAGCGCGGGATCGATGTTGCCGAAGCGGCCGATCAAGCCCGTGTCGATCGCGCGCTGCGGCACCTGATCGGTGGCGTTCCAAGTGGCGCGGTAGGCGGTCAGCGCGAGGCTCCAGCCATGTCGCGCAGTGCCTTGGGAGAATTTGACGAGACCGTTCGCTTTCCTCAGCCTCTCGTTCAGATCCCATGGGCCGTTCGACAGCGTCCCGTCGAGCGCAATCAGCAGGTCGCCGTCGCCGACCGTGCTGCTGCCGGCGGCCAATGCGCGATAATAGCCATAGCTTCCGCCGGTTACCTCGACGAACGGGCGCGCCACACGGTCGGCGGTGGTGAACCTGACCGTGCCGGCGGCCGAGAAGTCGCCGACATCAGCGAAATAGGGCCCTTTGCGATAGTCGATACGCTCGACCAGCTCGGGAATCAGGAAGTTGAGATCGAGATAGCCCTGGCCGTGGCCGTGGGTGCGCATGTTGATCGGCACGCCGTCGACGAAGCCAGCGAAATCGGTGCCGTGATCGAGATTGAAGCCGCGCAGGAAATACTGATTGGCTTTTCCCGTTCCGGAATGCTGAGTGGCGATAATACCGGGCACATTTTCGACCAGCTCGCCGACACGGCTCAGCGGTCGGTCCTCGAAATCCTTGTAGCCGACGACACCCTGAGACCCTGATGTCGCAATGCCGATTTGCGCGATCGCGCGGCCATAGATGACAATCTCCTCGGCTGGGATCGCTGTCGCAACCTGCGCCAGCGCTGGTCCCATCGGGCAGATGGCCATGATCGCGGCGCCGTATCGGAGCATGTCGGCGGATATGATCATGACATTCCCAGTATGAGCTTTTCGTGTGAATTGCATACGCGATAAAAGCGAGCGCGCGCAATGACTGACTGCCAGCGACAAATAACGCTGTATGCGCCGGCCCATGTCCGCCATGGAGCGATGATGCAGAGGATCACGATCTCGCTCGACGAAGAATTGGCTCAGGCATTCGACGCGCTCTCGACAGAACAGGGTTATCAGAGCCGGTCAGAGGCGGTCCGCGACCTGGTGCGCCGCGCGGTCGACGCCCGGCTCCTCGACACGGGCGGAGAGACCTGCGTCGCCAACCTTTCCTTTGTCTACGATCACCACACCCGCGATCTCGCGCGCCGGCTCACCGATCTGCAGCACGACCACCACGAGCTGGTGATCTCGTCCACCCACGTCCATCTCGATCACGGCAGCTGCCTCGAAAGCACGCTGATGCGCGGGCCGACCGGCGCGGTTCGCGCGCTCGGCGGCCAGATCCAATCCGAACGCGGCGTCAGGTTCGGCGCGATGAACCTGGTGAGCGCCGCTGCCACGAAGAAGGATGGTCGAGCATCGAGCTAAACGCGGTTCGCGAGCTGGGTGAAGCGGGTCCCGAAGTCGCTTCCATCGTTTTAGCGATTCGGGCTATTGTTGCGCCGCGCTTACTCGTCGGGGGCTTGTGAACATGGTCGGCGATAGTGGCGAGAGCCTTGCCGACCTGCTCGATCGCGTCGCCGCGGGAGACAAGCGGGCGTTCGAAGAAGTATACCGCGTCACCTCGATGAAGCTTTTCCGAGTTTGCCTTCGTATCTTGCCCAGCAAGGCGGAGGCCGAGGAAGCGTTGCAAGACGTCTATCTGAGAATATGGCATAAAGCCGGATCCTTCGATCGTTCGCGTGGCAGTCCGATGGCGTGGCTGATCGCCATGACGCGTAACCGCGCTATCGACACGGTTCGGGCCGCCGCCAATGTCTCCGCCGGCCCGTTGAATCAAAGCGAGGCCGTCGCCGATCCCGGCGAAGGGCCGTTCGACACTTTTCAGGCGCTCGACGACGGACGACGGCTCGCCGCGTGCATGGAAACATTGGCGGAGACGGATGCCGGCTTCGTGCGCACCGCATTCTTCGACGGCTATACCTATGCCGAACTCGCCGCCCGCGACAATCTCCCGATCGGAACCGTGAAAAGCCGCATCCGGCGCGCTTTGCTGAAGCTTCGTGAGTGTCTCGGATGACGGGCGGCGGCCCCCTGCCCGATGCGGACGAACTGCTCGCGGCCGAGCTCGCGCTCGGGTTGATCGATGGCGAGGAACGCCGTGCCGCCCTATGGCGCTTGGCTTCGGACCCTGATTTCGCCGCGGCGTACGATCAATGGGCCCTGCTCGCCCTCGCCGGCGCACCGAGGATCGAGGCATTGCGGCCTTCGCTCTGGCTGGCGATCGAACAAAAGCTTCCGGCGAACGATCGCGGATCGCTCGTGCGATCGCGCCAGGTGCCCTGGTGGTGGCAGGCCGCGGCCATCGCGGCAACCGCCGTCGCGGCGGTGCTTACCGTGGCCCAGGTCCGCGAGAAGCCCGTACCGGCCAAGCCTGCCTTCGCGCAGAACGCCGGACACGAACTCGTCGCGGTCTTGTCCACGACCGAGGGCAGCGCCGTCGTCACGGTGAGTTTCGATGTCTCGACCGGCCAACTGATGTGGGCGCCCGCGCGGCTGGAAGTCGGCGACAAGGTCGCGGAGCTGTGGGTGATCCCGGCCGACAAACGGCCGCGATCGCTTGGATTGATCAACGCCAAGGGACCGGGCTCGAAGCACGCGCCGTCGTCCGCTGCCGGGGCGCTTGCGACAGACGCCACCGTCGCCGTGTCGCTCGAGCCGATCGGCGGCTCGCCCACCGGCGCTCCGACCGGTCCGGTCATCGTCAGCGGGAAATTCTCGCTGATTTAATCGCGGATGCATCCGCGGCGCCTCGCGGTACGTATCTTATCTGAAGCTTCGTGGTGAGCTCACGAAAGCGCGCGAAGTCGCGTGCCAATTCAATGCTGCGAAGGCAAATATTGATCTACAGCAAGGTCGGCATTTGCACCTCACGTAAAACGCTAGAAAATCTCGGGAATTAACACCGAGAATTTGTTTTTAAGAAAAGGGGGAATTGCTCGATGCATCATGTTTCGGCCAGTCGATTGGCGATAGTCTTGGCGAGCGCAGCGCTGGTTGCGTTCGCCGGGGCAGCGCACGCGGATCCGCTTCAAACGATCGGCGCGAACAACACGCTGGTGACGGTCGACAGCGCGGCACCGGGGACGGTTGTCAGCCGCATCACGGTAACCGGAATTGCGGCGGGTACGACGATCGGCGGGATCGACTACCGCCCGGCCACGCCGCGCCTGCTCTACGCGATCAGCAATGTCGGGCAGCTCTACGCCATCAACCCGGGAATCGGAACGGCGACGGCGATCGGAACGCCGGCGCTGCCGACGATCAGCGGGATCGGCTTCGATTTCAATCCGACGGTCGACCGCATCCGCGTGGTCACGCAAATCGGCCAGAATGCTCGCATCAACCCCGACACGGGCGCGCTGGCGGCGACCGACGGACCGCTCGCTTATGCCGCGACCGACGCCAATGCGGGCCAAATCCCGACCGTGGCGGGCGCCGCCTACACCAACAACTTCGCGGGCGCGACGAGCACGACGCTCTATGTTCTCGACACCCGCGGCGGCCTGGCGCCGGCGCGCCTGGACACTCAGGGCAATGCCGCGGCAGGCGCTTCGCCGAACAGCGGCGCGCTGTTTACCGTCGGCTCGACCGGGATCACGACCGCCACCTCGGTGGGCTTCGATATCTCCCGCGCCGGCGTCGCTTATGCAACCTTGACCAACCCTGCGACGCTGGTGACGTCGCTCTATACCGTAAATCTCGTCACCGGCGCGGCGACACTGGTCGGAGCGATCGGCGGCAACACCACCTATAACGGACTGGCCGTCACGCTGGCCCCGTTCACGTCGATGGGAGCCACGGCCAATCAGGCGGCGGTCGGGCTGGCGCTCGACAATTTCATCGGCTTGCCGAGCGCCGGCGTGTTCGCGCTGTTCAACGGCATCGACGGGTCCGCGGCGACGCCTGGCGCGCAATCCGCCGCGCTCGTTGCGCTTTCGCCGGCCGCGTTCAGCAACCTGCCCGATCTGTCGCTCAATGCCGTCGAGACGCAGGAGACCAGCGTCCTGCGCTACACCCGCGATCTGCGCGGCAACGCGACGATGCCGGATGGAACGACGGCGACGCTCGATCAGGCGGGGCGGATCGGCGCGTGGCTGCTCGGCGGCTTCCGCTTGGGCCACCTTGACCAGGCGGTCGATCGCCCGCGCGCCGACAGCGACGAATATCACTTCCTCGGCGGTGTCGACGTGCGGTTCACGCCGTCGACGGCGCTCGGCGCTTTCGGCGGCTACAGCAAAACCGACGCGAATCTTTCGCCCGGCAGCCCCCGCAGCCACCTCGAAAGCTGGTTCGGCGGCGGCTATGGCACCGCGTCGCTCGGGCCGCTCTACGTCGACGCGTGGGGCAGCTATACCGATCTCGACTGGAAACTGGCGCGCGGTGTCGCGATCGGCTCGTTTGCCGATCAGACCAGCGCGCGCACCGACGGACGCGTCTGGGCCGCAGGCGCCGCGACCGGCCTCAGCTACCCCTTGGGTCGTTTCGAGATCGAGCCGTTCGCGGCCGTGCGCTATGCCGATATCCGCATCGACGGTTTCAACGAGACCGGGGGAGCATCGGCGCTCGCGGTAAGCGAGTTCAACCGCGTCTCGATCCGGACCAACGCAGGCGCGCGCGTCGGCACCAAGATCGATGGAATGGGTGCGACCATCCGCCCGCAGTTGCGGGCCAGCTGGTACCACGAGTTTCGCGATCAGGCGCGCACGCTGAACGCCGCTTTCCTGGCGAGCAGCATCTCGACGCCGTTCTCGTTCACGACGACGCCGCTCAGCGGGGACTATTACAACGTTGGAGCAGCGCTGAACATCGCCGGCGGCGGACCCTTGTCGCTGGTTGCCGATTACGACCTTCAGCTCGATGACGACCGGCGGTACCACGCGTTCACCCTCGGCGTTCGCGTGGCGCTTTGATCGACGCAGGCAACCCGACCGTGCTGAGGCGGCCTTCTGCCGGTCTGGCGCCGGCTGTGGCGCGGCTGCCTCAGTTGCAGCGGCGCCACCTCGTCCTCGCGCCGATCTTTGCGGCGCATGCGGCGCTGCTCCTCTGGATCGCCGCCGACCGCGTGGACGCGACCCCTCCGCGCACGGACAGCGCCCTGGCCGTATTTGACGTGCTGCCGACGCCGCCCGCTCCGTTGCCCTCGATGCCGACGGAGCCGGTCGCGGTGCCGGTGCCCGCCATCATTTTGCCTCCGCCGATCGCGCCGCCGATCATGCCGCTGCCGGTGGCTCTGCCAGCCCTGACCACGACGGAGCTGCCTGCTCCCGTCGCAGGCGGATGCGATCTCACCGACACGGTTCAGGCGGCGTTGCGCGCTGATCCGGCGGCACGCGCCGCGCTTGCCAGCCTTCCGCCCCGCGCGAGATCGGTGGCCAATGCCGTAATGCTGTGGGACGGCCGCTGGATCGGTAGCGGCGACGAATTCGGCCCGATCCGAACGATCGTGCTGGCGGCCCTGCGCAGTGCATCGGCCGATTGTCGCGCCGCGACCCAGGCCGGGCCGCGGCTGATCGTGGTCGCGGGACGCCCGGATTTCGTCCTTGCCGTCGGGTCGGGAAGGTGGCGGTGGGGTGACCTCGATCCCCTGCTGGACGCCGGTGCCGACGCCGCCTTGGTCGTCCCTGCCGCCAGATTGTCGATGCGATGACCGGCGTCCTTTCGATTGATCGTTACCGTTCCACAGGAGAGCTTCGATGAACACCAAATCCAGATTGTTGGCGACCGCGCTGACCGCGCTATGCCTTTCGGGCACCGCACTCGCGTCCAGCCATCGCGAAGCCCCCGGCATCACCGAGCGGCCGAAGGTCGACAACACCGACGTCTATGCGTTCCGCAGCTACGAGCCCGGCCGCGAGCAGTTCGTCACGATCGTCGCCAACTTCCAGCCTGACCAGAGCCCCAACTCGGGCCCCAATTATTTCACGATGGATCCCGACGCGATCTACGAAATCCACATCGACAATGACGGCGATGCCAAGGAAAACCTGACCTATCAGTTCAAGTTCACCAATGCGCTGCGGGACGGCACCGGCATCAAGCTGCAGATCGGCGACAAGAATTTGCCGATCGCGCTACGGGACTCCGGTCCCATAACCGCGGGCGACCAGTCGCAGCTCGGCGAACTGGAGAGCTATACGATCACGCAGATCACCAACGATCGCCGCACGGGCGCGCGCAGCAGCGGCACCGGCGGAAACGCGAACACATTCACCAAGCCGCTCGACAACATCGGCAACAAGACCCTTCCCGACTATGCGGCCTACGCCAACCAGTACATCTACAATGTCACGTTTCAGGGCTGTCCGACGGCGGGGCGCGTCTTCGTCGGTCAACGGGCCGAGGCGTTCGCGGTCAATCTCGGCGAAATCTTCGACTTGGTGAACTTCGTCCCGATCGAGGGCGACAGCGCGCCCGGCGCGAACGACGGCGCAGGGTTCCCTGGCGGCATCCGGCAGACCCGGGCCAACGATGACCTGGTCGGCAAGAAAAACGTCACGTCGATCGCGATCGAGCTGCCGATCTCCTGCGTCGTCGGGACCGGCAACGGCGTGATCGGGGTATGGTCGACCGCCAGTCTGCCCCAGGCCGAGATCCGCGATCCGACCCCCACCTACGCGCTCCCGGCCGTTCAGGGAGGCGCTTACGTTCAGATCTCTCGATTGGGCATGCCACTCGTCAACGAACTGGTGATCGGATTGAACCAGAAGGACCTGTTCAATGCCGCGCGGCCGATGGGTGACGCGGCGCTGCAGGATTACGTCACCAATCCGACGCTTCCGGCCATTCTCGACAAGCTGTTCCGCGCGCCGGTCAACGCGACGCTCGGCACCAACTACGCCAATATCGCCCCCAATAACTTCCCGCGCGCGGATCTGGTCGCGACCTTCCTGACCGGTATCAGGACGCTCAATCAGATGGCGACAGTGACGCCCTCCGAGATGATCCGGCTCAACACCGGCATCGCCCCCACCCCGCGGGCCACCCAGAGCACGTTCGGCGTGGCTGGCGACGATCTCGCCGGTTTTCCCAACGGCCGGCGTCCAGGCGACGACGCAGTCGATCTGACGTTGCGCGTCGCCATGGGACGGCTCTGCTATCCGGTGCCGATCAACCACGTGCAGACCGATCTCGGCCTGTGCACCCCGGCCAATGCCCCGGTCGGCAACGCGCCCTTTACCGACGGCGCACCGATCAGCGCACGCGACCTGCAAAACCAGTTCCCCTATCTGAATACCCCGATCCCCGGATCGCCACATACGGTGCGCAACAGCATTGCCGCCCAACCCGCCGCGCAGTGAAGGGACAGGACATGAAACCGATCATCCGCAACCTTGCCATGGCAGCCATCCTGCCGGTCGTCCTGTCCGCCTGCGGCGGCGGAGGGGGCGGCAGCAGCAACAACACGCCCCCGCCGCCGGTCACGTCGCAGAGCTTTCAGGAGAAGGTTGGCGCAAACTTTGCCACGGTGTTCAACGCGAGTACCACGGCGGATGCGGTGGATCCCACTGCCGCCAGCGTGCCACCACTGGACCTGACGGCGAACCCCGTCGACAATTGAGCGGCCGACGAGGCGGGGGTCGCTGCTCCCGGGCAGCGCCCCCCGCCGCCGATCCGATTATCGCGGTCGCGGCGAATAGCCGAAGGTAAGGCTTGAGAATGTGGTGTCGAAATCGGCTTTCGGATTGCCGCGGATCGGCTTGGTCCAGATCACATTTATCAGCCAGGCGCCATGGTTCGGCACGCTGAACGCCGCGCGCCCGGCACGATCGCTGCGGTGCGTCTCGACGGGCCGGGTATCGAAATCGAGGTTGGTCAGCTTCACCAGCGCGCCGGCCAGCGGCCGCCCCTCGAAAAGCACGCGCACCGGCAGAGCCTCGCCCGGCTTGAGCCGATAGGGATCGCGCTCGGGCACGATCTCGAGCGACAGGCCGACCGGGCGGGTAACGTGCGGTTGGGGACCTCCGACGCTCCCGACCTGGATCAATGCCTTGACCCGACGGCTGTAGATCTCGCGGCCATTGCTCTCGGTCTGCCCGGCGCGCTGGCGCAGCACCAACGCCGGCGTGAGCCCCTCCTCCGCCGCATAGCTATTGTAGCGCAATGCCGGCAGGTCGCTCTCGGCGGGGGTGGTCTGCATCGCGACGACATAGGTGCCCGATTTCGAGAATTGGAGCACGCCGTCCACACCGCCGCCCTCGCGCAGTTCAGTGCGACGATCCTGTACACCGCCGGGGCCGAAGCTGCGCAAGAAGACGACCCGATTGAGATCGACCGCCCATCGCTGCCGCACCGGGCCATGCCCGACCAGAATGACGAACGGCGCGCGCGCAGGCGCCGGAAACTGAAACCCTTTCGGCTGCAGCCAGAAGTCATGCGCAATGGCCGGCGACGCGGCGGCCACCGCCAGGACGGCAGCCAGAAATCTACGCACGTCTGTCTCCTTATTTCCGCACCGGGGGCGCGACGGCGCCTTGTGTTGACGCCTACTCGCCTGCCACGCAAAGCCAAGCCGACCGGCCTCGGATATCTTCGGCTTCTTCGAGAGGAAAAGCTATGAGGCTCGGACGGAGCGGGCGGCGGGCAAGCCTTTTTACGGTGATCGCGGCGCTGGCGGCGGGGCCCGCTTCTGCTCATTTCGACAAGAATCTGGCCGGCGGCTTTTCAGCGGGGTTCCTGCATCCGCTGTCGGGCCTCGATCATCTGCTCGCGATGGTCGCGGTCGGGGTGTGGGGCGCCTTTCTCGGCCGTCCGCTGGTCGTTCTGTTGCCGGTGATCTTCCCGACGGTGATGGCAGTCGGCGGGGCGATGGGGATGGCCGGGGTGCCGATGCCGCCCGTCGAGATCGGCATCGCCTTGTCGGTTCTGCTGCTCGGCGGCGCGATCGTCTTTGCGGTAAATCCGCCGGTGTGGGCGGCGGCGCTGCTGGTGGGCGTGTTCGCGATCTTCCACGGCTATGCGCACGGCCGGGAGCTGCCGTCGATCGCCGATCCGATCGCATTCAGCGTCGGTTTCGTGTTCGCGACGGGGCTGCTTCATATAGCGGGCATAGGCCTTGGCCTGCTGAATGATCGACCGGGCGGGATCGTGATCACGCGGGCATTTGGCGGCGCGATCGCCGCCTGTGGCCTATGGTTTCTGTTTCAAGCCGCTGCATGAGGGGCAGCGCCCTCCCGGCCGGGCTGTTGTGCGCAGCCCTCGGCCTTCTTCTCGCTTTCGCGCCCCGCCGTTCGGTCGCACCCGCACTGCTGCTGCTGGCGGCAACAGCTACGGTCGTGTCGCTGATGCCGGTAAAGGATTCGTGGATCGAGATCGCCTTCTTCGGCTGTTGGGCGAGCGTCATCCTCATCGCAAGCGCTCTCCATCTGCCTCGCGGCGTGCCCTTTTGGCTGACGCTGGCTCTCGCTCTCGATGCCGGCCTCTGGGGAGGAGCGGTGATCGCGGGGGAAGGCGCACGTGATGACCTGCTGCTTGCGCTGCCGCCGGTCTTGGTCTTCCTGCCGGGCCGTTTCGCCGTCGCCCGAGGGTGGGCGATCGCGGTCAAGGTCGTATCGAGCTGGCTGGTGGCAGTGGCTTTGCTCGCCGCGCTCCTGCCCACCGCCGCAACCCCCGGTTATGTCGCCGACCATATGGATTGAAGCGCGTCGGCAGGGCGCAAAGGCGGCAAGCCGCCCTCGACGGGCCGCCCCTTCTCGCCGATCGCCTGAGCGAACAGCCTGGATGCAGCCTGATCCACGCTTTTAGCGGAAGCGCAGCTTAGAGATTTCGGGCAATCACCATGCGCTGGATGTCCGACGTGCCCTCGTAGATCTGACAGACCCGGACGTCGCGATAGATCTTGGCCAAGCCGTACTCCTCGAGATAGCCGTAGCCTCCCAGCGTCTGGATCGATCCCGAGACGATCGCTTCCGCCGCCTCTGACGCGAACAGCTTCGCCATCGACGCCTCGGTCAGGCAGGGCCGTTCTCCATCCTTGAGCGCGGCTGCATGAAGAACGAGCTGACGCGAAGCCTCCAGCCTGGCGGCAAGGTCGGCGAGCCGAAATCCGACCGCCTGATGTTCGATGATGGCCTGGCCCATCGAACGACGGTCCTTGGCGTAGGCGATCGCAATCTGCAGCGCCGATTGCGCCATGCCCACGCATTGCGCGGCGATGCCGATGCGACCCGTTTCGAGGTTCGACAAAGCGATGCGATAGCCCGCGCCTTCGGCGCCGAACAATGCGTCCTCCTGCACCACCATGTCGTCGAAGCGCAACGCGCAGGTGTCCGAAGCCGCCTGCCCCAGCTTGTGCTCGACCTTGTCCACCGAATAGCCTGGCGTGTCGGTCGGAACGATGAAGGCCGACAGCCCCTTCTTGCCCGCCGCCGGATCGGTGACCGCAAAAATTATCGCGACGCCGGCGATCTTGCCCGACGTGATGAACTGTTTCGATCCGTTCAGGCGCCAGCCCGCATCGACCTTTTCGGCGCGCGTCCGAACCGCGGCGGCGTCGGAACCGGCGTCGGCCTCGGTCAGCGCGAACGCGCCAATCGTTCGGCCGGCGATCAGCTCGGGGAGATAGCGGCTCTTCTGGGCCTCGCTTCCGAAACGTAATATCCCCGACACGAACAGGCTGTTCTGGATCGATACGATCGTCGAGAGCGCTCCGTCGGCCGCCGCGAGCTCGATCAGCGACAGCGCATAGCTGACCATGTCCGCGTCGGCACCGCCCACCGCTTCCGGTGCCGTCATGCCGAGAAGGCCGAGTTGCGCCAGTTCCGGGAAGACCCAGTCGGGAAAACCCCCCGCCGCCTCGAACAGCGTCGATTGAGGCCGCAGCCGTTCCTGAGCGAACGCTCTTACGCTCTCCCGAATAGCTTCCTGCGTTTCGCTCAGTATCATTTGTTCGCTACCTCGGGGCCATGCGGATTGCTCCGTCGAGCCGGATTACCTCGCCGTTGAGCATTGGGTTGGCGATGATCGCCGCCACCATCTGCCCAAATTCGGACGGTCTGCCAAGGCGTCGCGGGTGCGGAACCTGGCCGCCCAGACTATCCTGCGCGGCCTGGGGCAGCCCTTGAAGCAGCGGCGTCAGGAACAGGCCGGGAGCGATTGTTGCAACGCGGATCAGGCTTTCGGCCAGATCCCGGGCGATCGGGAGCGTCATGCCGACGATTCCTCCCTTGGAAGCGGCATAGGCGGCCTGGCCGACCTGGCCGTCATAAGCGGCGACGCTGGCGGTGTTGACGATCACGCCGCGCTCCTCGCCGATCGGATCGAGCGCAATCAGCCGCGCGCCGAATTGCGACAGGACATTGAACGTGCCGATGAGATTGACTTCGATTGTTCGGCGGAACGCGTCGAGCGGGTGCGGCGCTGCGTCCCTGCCGACGGTTTTACCGGCGAAGCCGATGCCGGCGCAATTGACCAGGATGCGGGGCGCACCCATCTGGTCGGCGACGTGCTCGAGCGCCGCCGACACGCTCTTCGCATCGACGACGTCGGTCAGCACGAACAACCCGCCGATATCGCGCGCCAGCGCGGTTCCCGCACCTTCGTTGAGGTCAAGGACCGCGACCCTCGCGCCGGCCGCCGCGAGCGTCGTCGCGGTCGCGCCGCCCAAGCCGGAAGCGCCCCCGGTCACTACCGCCGTCAATCCGTCGATCTGCATCGATGACCTCCTCGTCAAGTCGCGGCATTGTCCGCCGGCCGTTCCGATCGCCAGCGGCGCGACGGCTCCTGGCCACCGCCGCCCGTGGACAGCGGCATGGCGCCGTCATGGCAGTGTCCCGAGCTCGCCCGCGTACCGCTCGCGCAACTCGCGTTTCAGGATCTTTCCCATCGTGCCGTTCGGCAGCGCCGTCAGGATTTTCACCGCGGCGACGCGCTGGATCGGCGCCACGCGACGGTTGATCCACTCCCGCAGCTGCCCGGCGTCGGCGGTCTCGCCGTCACGGAGCGTGACGAATGCGACGGGGGATTCGCCCCACCTGGTGGACGGGCAGCCGACTACGGCCACCTCGAAAACCGCCGGATGGTCCTGGAAAGCCTGCTCGATGTCGGCGGGAAACACATTGTACCCGCCCGAGAGGATCATGTCTTTCTTGCGGTCGCACAGCCAGAGATAGCCGTCGGTATCGAGCCGGCCGACGTCGCCGGTGCGGATGAACGTGCGGCCGACGCCATCCGTCCAATAAGCGACCGCCTCAGCATCGTCGCGGTGATGATAGCCGGTCATCATCGTCGTCGTGCGCGCGACGATCTCGCCCTCGCTCCCTCGCGGCAGTTCGGCCCCGTCGTCATCAATGATGCTGACCGCCGCCGTCGGCAACAGCGTGCCGATCGACCCCAATTTGTCGATCGGTGCCGCGTGTATGGCGAGGAGCGTGATGGTCCCCGTCTCGGTCTGGCCGTACAGGTCGTAGAAGGGACCAGGCCAGGCATCGAGCACCTGGCGCTTCTGCGCGACGCCGAGCGGCGCGCCCGCGGATAGCTTGATACAGGGCCGGCCGGCGACCGCCTGGGCAAAGCGGGGATGTTCGGCGATGCGCAGCAAAGTCGCCGGCGCGAGCCAGGCGACGGTGACGGGCTCCGAAGCGAGGGTCCGGACGCAATAGTCTGCGGAAAACCTGCGCATCGCGAAGAACGTACCGCCCCACCAGCAGGCCAGCATGAACCCGGCAATGCCGAAATTGGAATAGAGGCCGACCGTGTTGAGCAGACCGACATCCTCATTGATGCCGATGCTTGCCAGCGATCGGCTCTGCGCCGCTCGCGCGGCATAGTTCTGGACGATGCCCTTGGGAATTCCGGTCGTGCCCGAACTGTAGATGAAATCGGACGCCCATTGCGGCTGAATGGCCACGGCACGGCACGATGGCGCCTCCGCCAGCCAATCGTCGAGCAGGCTGTCCGCCAAGCTGGCGCCCGCTCCGATCGGGATCAGCGCAACCTCATGCCCCGCCTCGCGGCTCGACGCGACCGCCTGCTCCGCGTGTTCGAGGTCGTGGAAGAGCATCCCGACGTTGGCATCGCGCAGCATTCGCGCCTGGGTCTCATGCGTCACGAGGCCGGGCAACGGCACCACGGCGATACCGACGAGTTGGCAGGCGAGCAGAACGACGGCAAAGTCGATATCGTTGGCGGACAATATGCCGACCCGGCGTCCGCCGCCCGCCTCGTACCCCGCCGCCTGCAGGCGCCCGGCGCACGCCGTGGCGCGGGCATACCAGGCGGCGTAGCTGATCGAGCGACCGTCGCAGACGATCGCCCGCTTGTCCGGCATCGAAGCGGCATGTCCGCGCACACGGTCGCCGAACGACACGAATGGATCGGCCGCGTCCATCACGCACGCTGCTCGGAGAGCGTGACCGCGCTAGCGCCGCCGAGGCCCGGATTGTGCTGGAGCGCGATACGGGTGGCGGCCGCGCCCATCTCTTCGTAGGGAAGCGGCTGGCCGGGTTTGGTGAACGAAAGCATGCCCACCCCGGCGACCAAAGCCTGATTGGCCATTCCATCCTCCCGCACGCCCGTACCGCTGACACGGTGTTCTGGACGAGAGGGATGGCAACCGGCGTGATCTACGTCGAATTCATTTCGCAAGATTCCCATGTAAAGAAGTCATATCGATCCAACTTGCGGACGCTAAACGCTCGGATATGACTTTATATTGCATGACGCCATTGCAATGAATTTGCGGGCGGAGGTGGCCAAGTGCAATCATGTTCTGCCGCCAGAAAACTGGTGGGTGTCGGCCAGATCCCGAACGGACGGCTCGAGGAGAGGAACGTATGGATCTCGACCCACAATCCCAAGCGGTCGTCGGTGCGCTGAACGGCGCCGGCGTCCTTCCGTTCAGTCAATGGAGTCCGGTGGAGGCGCGCCAGCGGCTCGAGGCTTTGCGGTTCAATGGACTCGAAGTGCCGCGCCCCGACATGTGGCGGGTCACCGAGGAGGAAGTCGACTCCGGCGCAGGTCGATTCAGCGTGCGCATCCTGCAGCCGCGTAAACTCGCTGACGGCGAACGGGTCGGCGTCGTGCTCTATTTTCATGGCGGCGGATTTTTCGCCGGCGGGCTCGATGAGACCGACTTGATCGTCCGGCAGATCGCGCACGATGCCGATGTGATCGTCGTCAACGTGGCCTATCGCCTCGCTCCCGAAGCGAAGTTCCCGACAGCCGTAAACGATGCCTACGCCGCGTTGAAGTGGGTCGCCGGCAATGCGGATCGACTGAGCGTCGATCCCGCGCGCGTCGTGCTCGCCGGGGACAGCGCAGGCGGAAATCTGGTGATCGTCACCTGCCTTATGGCACGCGATCAAGGTGGACCCGCGATCAAGCTGCAAGTGCCGATCTATCCCAGCCTCGATCTACGACCCCGGCCGCCTTACGCCTCGCGCGAGCGCTGGGGCGGCGGCGAATATTTCTTAATATCCGACGATATAGAGTGGATGCTTGACGCCTATCTCGAAGATCGCGCCCAGGGGAAGGATTGGCGGGTCTCGCCGATTACAGCCACCTGCTTTGCCGATCTGCCGGCCGCCTTGGTGGTGACGGCCAGCCACGATCCGCTGCTCGACGAGGGGCGGCTTTACGCACGCAAGCTGGCTGAAGCCGGGGTACCGGTCGAGGATGCGAGCTTCGAAGGCACGTTCCATGGCTTCGTAAGCTTCGCCCTTATGATCGAGACAGGCGCCCGCGCCATGAAGCTTATCTGCACGAGAATCGCCGAAGCGACCGCCGCGTGAACGAAACGACAAAGATAATGGGGAGAATTTATGCGCATCTCTAAAACGGCCCTGTACGCCAGCGCCGCCGTGATCTCGATGGGCGGCATGGCCGGCCCAGGCCAAGCTCAGACGGCATCTGCCGGCGGCGCTGCTCGAACCGCGTCACCCGGGTCTACCACGCCGCAGGGGGCGGCGCAGGCAAGTCCCGCGGCCACCACCGATGCGCAGGCCGTCGCGGAATTGGGTGACATCATCGTGACTGCGAACAAGCGCGCCGAACGCGCTCTCGAGGTGCCCGGTGCGATCACCGCGTTCAGCGGCGCTGCGTTGCTCGCCAACGGCCAGACCAGCCTCGCCGACATCGCCCAGGTTACTCCCGGCCTCCAGTTCAACAACAATCTCGGGACCGGCGCGCCGATCGTCCGCGGCCTCACGACCGGCGCGGAAACTTCGCCGACGGTTGCGATCATCGTCGACGGCGCACCGATCGGATCCAGCTCGAGCCTGAGCTTCGGGGGCCAGGCCGCGCTCGACCTCGACCCACTCGATCTGCAGCGCATCGAGGTGCTGAAGGGGCCGCAAGGGACGCTCTATGGGGCGAGTACGCTCGGAGGACTGATCTCCTACGTTCTGGCAGAGCCCAGCCTCGAGCGCACGCAGGGCATTCTGCGCGCCGAGCTGGCAGCCACCGAGCATGGCGATCCCAGCTACTCCCTCCGGGGGGCAATCAGCACGCCGCTGGTCGATCAGCAGCTCGCCGCACGCGTCTCGGCCTATTACGATCGCGCCGGCGGCTTCATCGACTCGCCGCTCCGCGGTCTCAAGGACGCCAACCGGCGATCGAATTGGGGCGTTCACGGCACGCTGCTCGCGCAGCCGACGGATCGGCTGAAGGTCAAGCTCGACGGCTTCTATCAGCGGGTCGGCGCAGATGCCCTGGACGCGAGCCTCTATAACCTGTCGACCAGGAAACCGCTCAGCGGCGACCTGGAATACAATGACTACGTCCTGCCGTCGGCCAGGAAGAAGATCGCCGTCGGTCTCGCGAACGTGAATTATGGCTTCGACTTTGCAGACCTGACGTCGGTGACCAGTTACCAGGACATCCGTACGTTATATAGGTCGAACGGGACCAACAGCCCTCTCGCCGCGACGCTGTACGGCGTCTTGCCCCGCTTCGGTGGCGTGCCTTTCCCGAACCCGCCGGCGGTATCGGCGGATCGCGTAATCCACACGCGGAAAGTGACGCAGGAGGTGCGGCTGACGTCGAGCGGGACCGGCCCCTTCTCCTGGATCGTCGGCGGCTTCTACACGCACGAGAAGAACGACTTCCTCGCGAATATCGTGGGCCGGACGACGAGCGGCGTGCCTGTTCCCGCCCTGAACCCGGTTTTCGGCTTGGGCCTCTTTTCGAAGCTCGAAGAGATCTCCGGCTTCGGCAACGCCACCTATAAATTCTCGGACCAGTTCGACCTGACGGGCGGTATCCGGATCGGAAAGATCAACCAAGAATATTTCCAGACCGCTTTCGGACCCGACGCGCCGGTCCTGAACGCCGTCTTGGCGCTGTTCGGCGGGGCCCCGATCCCGCCGCTGATCCCGACGGTCAAGACCTCGACCACCGTGAAGAGCTACCTCGCCACGGCACGCTACCACTTCTCCCGCGACGGCATCGTGTTCGCGCGGTTCGCCACCGGGTTTCGGCCGGGCGGTCCCAATTTGGCGGTGAACGGGCTGCCGCCCACCTTCAACCCGGACCGCACGACCAATTACGAAAGCGGGATCAAGAGCAGCTTCTGGGGCGGACGCGGCTCGATCGACATCACCGGCTACTATACCCGGTGGCGCGGCATCATCATCGCGGTGTCGAGCGGCGGCATCCCCGGCTACGTCAACGGCGGCAACGCCCGGGTCTATGGCGTGGAGTCGGCGCTGAGCCTGCGGCCGACTCCGGCTCTGACGTTGGGCGCGACACTCGCTTATTCGAATGGCAGAATTACGAAAGGCGCGGCGACCGCGGCCGGTGCGGTCACCGACGGTGACCGGCTGCCGTTCAATCCCACCTGGAGCGGCTCGGTGTCGGCCGACTATCGCACACCGCTGAACGACGTGCTGACCGGTCATGTCGGCGCAACCGGCTGTTTCGCGTCGAGCCAGGGGGCCACGTTCCGGGGCAATTCGGTCAATCCGTCCTACCTCATGCCGCACTACGCTTTGTTCGACCTGCGCGCCGGCATCGAGGCGGAGCGGTACTCAGTCGATTTCTTCGTCCGCAACGTCACCGACAAGCGCGCGCAGCTCTCGTCCGTCACCACAGCGACCTTCGCCGAGGTCTTCCTCCAGCGTCCGCGCACGTTCGGCATAACGTTGACAGGTCGCTATTAGTGGAGCGAGCGCTTCCGGCGGGTGTGATAGGCGGCGCCGGGGGTGACGGTCGCAACACAACCGGGCAGGCCGCGACAGGCGATCTGCCCGCGACCGGCCGGCACGCGCCGGTCGGCGTCCGTTTCAAGCTGACCTACGGATCGGGGGCGTTGATCGACGGCGTCGTCACCGCGGCGCTGACCTATTTCCTGCTCTTCTACCTGACGTCGGTGTGCGGCATGTCCGGAACGGCCGCCGGAACGGCGCTGCTGATCGGCCTGCTGCTCGACGCTGCGGTCGATCCGCTGATCGGGCTGGTCAGCGACAACCTGCGGTCTCGTCTTGGGCGGCGGCTGCCGCTGATGATCGCGGGTGCGGGGCCGCTGGCGCTGTGCTTCGCGCTGCTGTTTTCGATCCCCGCCGGTTTGAGCGGGACGCCGCTGTTGATCTACGCCTGCGTCATCGGTGCGATGCTGCGGGTGTCGCTGTCGCTGTTCGTGCTGCCGTTCATGGCGGTCGGCGCGGAGGTGACCGACGACTATCAGGACCGGTCGAGCATCGTCGGCTACCGCATCCTGTTCACGATCCTGGGCACGCTGTTGGGCGTCGTCCTGGGGCTCGGCGTGTTCATGTCGGGCGCCGAGGGCCTTCGCGATCGCGCCGCCTATCTCGGGTTCGGCTGGACCGTCGCCGCGCTGATCCTGAGCGCGGCGCTGCTCGCGTCGCTCGCCACCCGCAGCGTGCTGGCTCGGCTGCATTCGGCGCAGGTGAGCGAGAGATCGCTCGTCCGGCGCTACGTCGCCGATTTCCGGGACATGTTCCGCAACCGGACGTTCGTCATATTATTTATCGCGTCGCTCGCCTTCTTCGTCGGGCAGGGCATGGCGGGCGCGCTCACCCTCTACGTCAACCGCTATTTCTGGATGCTGAGCACCGCGCAGGTGCAGCTGACCTTCCTGGGCGGCGCGGTCGGACCGCTCGTCGGCGCCCCCGTTACCGCGCTGCTGACGCGCCGGTTCGAGAAGAAGCATTTGGCGATCGCCAACTTCCTGCTGTTCGTGCTGACCCAGGCCTGGCCGCCGCTGGCGCGCATCGCCGGGCTGCTGCCCTGGAGCGGAAGCTCGATCGTCCTCATCCTGATCGGCAACGCACTGGTCGGCGGCGCGGCGCTCGTCGGCGCGGCGATTTGCGCGCAGTCGATGATGGGCGATGCAACCGACGAGCACGAACATCGCTTCGGGGTACGCCGCGAGGGGCTGTTCTTCGCCGGGCTGACGCTGGCGGTAAAGACGGCAAGCGGGCTCGGCGGCTTCCTGGCGGGAGTAGCGCTCGACCTGGTGCACTTCCCGACCGGCGCGGCCGAGAAGGCAGCCAACCTTCGCCTGTCGTCTGCGGTGCTGCGCGATCTCGGCATCATCGGCGGCCCCGTGCCCGCCGCCGTCACCCTGCTCGCGGTGGCGGCGCTGATCTTCCACACGCTCTCCCGCGCGCGCCACGCCGAGATGCTGGCGGCGCTCGGCGAGCGGCGCGCCACGCTCGGAGCGCGCAATGTATCTTGACCGCTTGCGGCTGGACGACCGCGTCGCCTTCGTGACGGGCGGCGCGCAGGGGATCGGCTATTGCTGCGCCGAGGCGCTGGCGGAGGCCGGCGCGCGCGTCACGATCGGCGACTGCGACGAACATGCGATCGCGCAGGCGGTCGCCCGCCTGTCCGCCGCCGGTTATTTGGCGGAGAGCGTCGTGCTGGACGTGACCCGACCGCAGGACGTGACGGCCGCCGCCGACCGGCTGGCGGCGCAGGCCGGGCGGATCGACATCCTGGTCAACAACGCGGGCATCGCGCGCAGCGAGACGCCCGCCGAGGATGTCGCCGACGAGCATTGGCTCAACGTGCTCGACGTCAACCTGAACGGCACCTTCTGGTGCGCGCGCGCCTTCGGGCGGCACATGTTGGCGGCGGGCCGCGGCAGTATCGTCAACGTCGGCTCGATGTCGGGGTTCATCGTCAACCGCCCGCAGCCGCAGAGCTATTACAACGCGTCGAAGGCCGCGGTGCACCAGCTGACCAGGAGCCTCGCCGCCGAATGGGCGGGCCGCGGCGTGCGCGTCAACGCCGTCGCGCCGACCTACATCGCCACGCCGCTCAACGCCTTCGCCGACAAGGAAGGCGACATGTATCGCCGCTGGATCGACGGTACCCCGCAGGGCCGGCTCGGCGAACCCGAAGAGGTCGCGTCGGTGGTCCACTTCCTGGCGTCGGACGCGGCGAGCCTGATGACCGGAAGCATCGTGCTGGCCGACGGCGGCTATACGTGCTGGTGAGCGACCGACCCCGAAAGCGAGAGCCAAGAACGACCTGGCCGTCGAGAAAGCTAATTTCCGCTTCTCAATCTCTTCGACATGCAAAAGTTGGTGAGCGGCACGTCACTTCGCCAGTCAGGATGTCGGTCATCCGTTCGGGCGAGAATCGCTTGGTGACGAGCGCGGTCAGGTCGTACCAGTGCGAGGCGTTGACGCTGCGTTCGGGGCAGCCTTCCGGAAAGCCCTCGCCGCGGATCGCGGCGAATGGATCCGCCTCGACGAACACCAACCATCGAGGACGACATCCGGGAATGGATCAACGCACGGGTCGGCTCGGTGCAGCGGGTGGCGGCGGTACGCATCCTGTCGGAACTGCCGCAGGGAACGCTGGGCAAAATCCTCAAGCGCGCTCCGTGACGAACACGCCTGCTCGCTCGGCATCCTGCCCTAAGCTAAAGGGAGCGCATGACCGATTCTTCTTCCGCAGGCCCGCTCGCAGGCGTCCGAGTCGTCGAGTTCAGCGGCATCGGGCCGGGGCCGCACTGCGCGATGCTGCTGTCCGACCTGGGGGCCGAGGTGCTGCGGATCGACCGCGCCGGCGGCAATGGCTGGCCCAATCCGGTGGTCGACCGCGGCCGCCATCGCATCGAGCTCGACATCCGCAGCGAGGCGGGCCGCGCCGAGGCGCTGGACGCGGTAGCGCGCGCCGACGTGCTGATTGAGGGCTATCGGCCCGGCGTCATGGAGCGGCTCGGCTATGGCCCGGACGCGATGCTCGCGCTCAATCCGCGGCTGGTCTACGGGCGCATGACCGGCTGGGGTCAGACCGGCCCGCTGGCACGCGCGGCGGGGCACGACATCAACTATATCGCGCTGACCGGCGCATTGGCGGCGATCACCGACGGCGATGGCCGGCCGATCCCGCCGCTCAATCTGGTCGGCGACTTCGGCGGCGGCTCGCTGTTCCTGGCGTTCGGCATCGCCGCCGCTTTGGTCGAGCGCGAGCGCTCGGGGCGCGGGCAAGTGGTCGACGCGGCGATCGTCGACGGCGTCGCCTCGCTGATGACGATGTTCGGCGGGCTGCTGCCGTCGGGCGCGATCTCGCTCGATCCGGAGTGCAACCTGCTCGGCGGCCGCGCCCCCTTCTATCGCTGCTACGAATGCGCCGACGGCAAATATGTTTCGATCGGGCCGCTCGAACCGCATTTCTACGCCGACCTGCTGACGCGGATCGGCGCCCCCGACGAACTACGCGAGCGGCAAAACGAGCCCGCGACCTGGACCGATCGAGGCGAGGCGCTTGCCGCCTTGTTCATCACCAAGCCGCGCGACGAATGGTGCGCGCTGCTCGACGGTAGCGACGCCTGCTTCGCGCCGGTGCTGACGTTCGAGGAGTCGCTCGACCATCCGCACCTGGTCGAGCGCGGCACCTATCGCGAGGTCGGCGGGCTGAGGCAGGCCGCCCCCGCGCCGCGCTTCTCGCGAACGCCGGGCGAGATCGGCGCCGGCGGCAACGGCCGCGCGCTGCTCGCGCGCTGGCGCGGCGGGAAATGAGCGCGGTGGACGACGCGGACCAGATCTACGACGGGCTCGAAAAGCCTGCGCGATGCCTTCGTCGCCGAGATGAGCGAGGGCCGACTGGGACCCTTATATGTGTCTCCGACGGTCGTGCTGCTCTGCCACGAGGGCTCGACGTCAACGGCCGCCTATTCGAGGTCGGCGGCGGCTGAGTGTACGAACCCGCTGGAGCAGACCGAAGGCGTGTTCTTCAAGGATGACTTCAGCGCTGACGAGTTCGGGGCGCGCTGGCATGAGGCCACGTCGTTCGCGCAGTCACGGCACGCATCCTCGATCGCGGAGGCCAAGTTGGGGATCAAGGAAAGACTGGGGCGTGATGTGATGCTTTCGGCGCAGTATCGCACCGGCTGAATGACGATGAGAGTCGGGCCGGCATGGCTCAGTGCCACGAACATCGAGCCTAACGGGGAGCACCGGCACGGAGGCCGCAGTCCGCCGCAACGAGCTTCACCGAAAGGGCGCGAGCGGAACCACTTGGCATTCCTGATGCTGATGTGCAGCATGGCCGCATTCCAGCTTCGCGCGACAAATTCATTGCTTCGATAATCTGCCCTCTTTAGTCATATCTCCATGTTGGACCGGCGTCTCCTTCATGTCGTAGCCGTCGCGCACGCCACTTCCTTTTCCGGTGCCGCCAAAAAGTTTGGAATCACCCAATCCGGCATTACCCGCAGTATCGCCGATCTGGAGCACGAACTCGGCTATGCGCTCTTCCATCGCAACGGACGCGGCGTCACGTTGACCGAGCGAGGACGCGATTTCGTTGAGCGCGCGGGCAAATTGATCGAAGACACGCGCACGCTTTTCGCCGGCGGCGAGGATCTCGATCCCTATGCTCGGTCGCTGCGGATCGGCGTTGCGCCCTCGTCGCTGGAATGGCGACTCGCCGATCCGCTCTCCGCCTTGATCGGCCGGCACTCGTCGCTCCGTTTCGAAGTGCTGGGCGCAAGCGTCGAGCGCTGCGTCCATCAGTTGCGGTCCGGCGCGGTCGACGTCGCGTTCGGGTTCGAGCGGGCGTTTGCCGAGTGGAGCGATCTCAAGCTGAAGCAGGTTGGGGTCATCTGCGCCGTCCTCTATGTCCGCAAAGGTCATCCGATGCTGCACGGATCTGTCGTCTCGCGCGCAGAACTCGCGACCTACGATTGCGTGATGCCGTCGGATTCGCGGCCGTTCGGCAATATCGTGCGCGACCTGTTTGAATCGGAGGGCGTGGCATGGCAGCGCCATCTCCACGTGACCGATCATCAGATGATTGCGCGGCGGATGGTGGCGCGATCGAACGCGTTTGCGCTCACCTCGAAGGAAGTCGCCTCATCCGAAGGCTTCGCCGAGTTGTTCGAATGCATTCCGGTTGAGGGGCTGTTTGATCCGTTCCCGGTTTCGTGCGCCACCCGCGCGCGCTGGGAATTGTCTCTCCCGGTCAAGGCCTTCCTGCAGACAATGACTTCCGTCTCGCCGGGCGGATATGATTTCGCCGCGTAAAAATCGCCGAACGGGCGAACAAGATCAGATTCTTAGACAATTCGATCGAGGTCAGGCCGCTGACGTCACGGCCGAGGAGGTCGTTCGGGTAATCGTGCGATTAAGCCCTTCGAGCGAGGATACGCGCCGCCTGATCCAGACCCGCGAGCGTCAGCGGAAACATTCGGCCGGACATCAGCTCGCCGATCAGGCGCGTCGATTGGGAGTAGCCCCACTGCTGCTCCGGCGTCGGATTGAGCCAGGCCGCGGCCGGATAGACGCCGGTCAGGCGCTTCAGCCAGACGGCGCCCGGTTCGTCGTTCATATGCTCGACCGACCCGCCCGGATGGCTCAGCTCGTAAGGACTCATCTGGGCGTCGCCGACAAACAGCAGCTTATAGTCATGGCCGAACTTGTGAAGGATATCCCAGGTCGGCGTGCGCTCGGCGAAGCGGCGGCGATTGTCCTTCCACACGCCCTCGTAGACGCAATTGTGGAAGTAGAAGAATTCGAGGTGCTTGAACTCGCTGGTGGCGGCCGAGAACAGCTCCTCGCAGACACGGACGTGCGGGTCCATCGAGCCGCCGACATCGAGGAACAGCAGCAGCTTGACCGCGTTGCGCCGCTCCGGCCGCATCGCCAGATCGAGATAGCCCTGGCGCGCGGTGCCGGCGATCGTCTCGTCGAGATCGAGCTCGTCGGCCGCGCCTTCCCGGGCGAAGCGGCGCAGGCGGCGCAGCGCCAGCTTGATGTTGCGCGTACCGAGCTCGCGGCTGTCGTCGAGGTTGCGGAACTCGCGCTGCTCCCAGACCTTGAGCGCGCGCTTGTGCCGGCTTTCGCCGCCGATGCGCACGCCCGCCGGATTATAACCGGAATTGCCGAACGGCGAGGTCCCGCCGGTGCCGATCCATTTGCTGCCGCCCTGGTGGCGCCCGTACTGCTCGGCGAGACGCTGCTTGAGCGTTTCCATGATCTCGTCCCACGAACCGAGCGCCTTGATCCGCTCCATCTCCTCGGCGCCGAGGAATTTCTCGGCGATCGCCTTGAGCCATTCCTCTGGGATCGGCACCTCGGCTGTGCCCACGCTCGTCACAAGTCCGCGAAAGGTTCTGGCGAACACCTGGTCGAAGCGGTCGACGAGGCTCTCGTCCTTCAGCAGCGTGGTGCGGGCCAGATAATAGAATTCGTCCGCCTGCATGGCGATCACGTCGCGGTCGAGCGCTTCGAGCAGCGTCAAATGCTCCTTGAGCGAGGCAGGGATGCCGGCGGCGCGCAACGCATCGAGGAAGGAGATGAACATCAGGCCCTTATCGCCGCGGCGGTGCTGCGCCGTTCATCCACCTTGGCGCCGCGACAGGAAGGCGAGCCGCTCGAACAGCATGACATCCTGCTCGTTCTTGAGCAGCGCGCCGTGGAGCGGCGGGATCGCCGTTTTCGCATCGCGCGACTGGAGCACCTCGAGCGGCATATCCTCGTGCAGCAGCAGCTTGAGCCAATCGATCAGCTCGCTCGTCGACGGCTTCTTCTTGAGGCCCGGCACCTCGCGCAGCTCGTAGAAGATGTCGAGCGCCTTGGCGACCAGCCGCTGCTGGATGCCGGGGAAGTGAACGTCGACGATCGCCTCCATCGTCTCCCGTTCGGGAAAGCGGATATAATGGAAGAAGCAGCGGCGCAGGAACGCGTCGGGCAGCTCCTTCTCGTTGTTCGAGGTGATGACGACGATCGGCCGCTGCGGCGCGGTGATCGTTTCGCCGGTCTCGTAGACGTCGAACGACATGCGATCCAATTCCTGGAGCAGGTCGTTCGGGAACTCGATGTCGGCCTTGTCGATCTCGTCGATCAGCAGCACGGGAAGCTCGGGCGCGGTGAATGCCTCCCACAGCTTGCCGCGGCGGATGTAGTTGGCGATGTCGTGCACCCGCGGATCGCCGAGCTGACCGTCGCGCAGCCGCGCCACCGCATCATATTCGTAGAGGCCCTGGCGCGCCTTGGTGGTGGACTTGACGTGCCATTCGATCAGCGGCGCGCCGATCGCGGATGCGACCTCCAGCGCCAGCACGGTCTTGCCGGTGCCGGGTTCACCTTTGACCAGCAACGGCCGGCGCAGCGTGGCGGCCGCGTTGACCGCCACCTTGAGGTCGTCGGTCGCTATATATGTCGTCGTGCCGTCGAAGCGCACCGGTAGATCCCTCGCTAGGAAATCTGGCTAGGGGCTGAGTGTCGGCTGGGCAAGTGGGGGTGGACAAAATGTCGCCTTACGATCGTCTGATTTACGGCCGCCCAACACGATACCCAGCGGCCAGTTTTGGTCGGCGGTGCAATCGAAGCGGCCCTATCCTGCATAAGCCTTTATAAGGTCGAAGAGGTAGTCGCGCCCCGAGTACACCGCCTTGACGATAGCGCGCTCGTTCAGGCCATGAGTGCCGTTGCCGTCAGGATCGCCGTAGGTGCCGGGCGGGCCGTACACCGGGATCCCGATCGCCTCGAGGAAGATGCCGTCGGTAGCGCCCGTCGACATCATCGGCGTCAGCGGCACGCCAGGATAATATTTCGCGAGCAGCTTTTCGGCGGGACCGACGATTTTCGGATCGAGAGGCACCGGCTTGGCAAGCGGACCACGGCTGTCGGTTTGCTTCACGGTCATGCGCGGGTCTCCGATCACCGCGGCGAGCTGATCACGCACCGCATTCGGGGAAACACCAGGGAAGATGCGGCAGTTGATGTTGGCGCCTGCGCGCTGAGGCAGCGCGTTGTTGGCGTGGCCGCCGTCGAGCAATGTGGCGACGCAGGTGGTGCGCAGCATCGAGTGATAGCTCTTGTCCGTGTCGACGACGGCGATCGCCGCGCTGTCCTGGGAGTCGCCGGCGACCGCGATCATGGCGCGGCCCATCTCGTCGCCCCGCGCCTTTCCTGCGATACGGAAGTAGGCGCGCGTCGTATCGGTCATCATCACCGGGAAATCATAGGCGCGGATCTTGCCGAGCGCGTCGGCGAGTTCGTAGATCGCGTTGTCCTTTGTCGGCGCGGAGCTGTGGCCGCCGGGATTGGTCGCCTCGATGCGGTAATTGATCGCGGTTTTCTCGCCGACGTGCAGCGTCGAGATGACAAGCTTGCCATGTCCGTCGGTGCGGCCGCCACCGCCTTCGTTGAGGGCGAACTCGGCCGAGATCAGATCGGGCCTGTTTGTCGCGAGCCAGCCGGCGCCGTTGAAGGCCGTGCTTGTCTCCTCGCCGCAGGTCAGCGCGAGCTTGATCGTTCGCTTGGGCTTGTAGCCCTGCTGCTTGAAGCGGATGAGGCTGTCGACCCAGATCGCGTCCATAGCCTTCATGTCCGAGGTACCACGGCCCCAAAAGTAGCCGTTCTCCTCGACCAGCTTGTAGGGATCGCGCGTCCAATCCTCCCGCCTGGCCACCACGACGTCGATATGCCCAAGGAGCAGCATTGGCTTCACGGCCGTCGAAGTGCCCGGATAGAGGACGACGACCCCACCCTCCTTGGGATGTTCGGGCACCGAAAAGGTCGTGACCTGGTTGTCGGCGAAGCCGGCTGCCTTGAAGCGAGCGGCGATCTTCCCAGCGAGATCCGTGCAGCTTCCCGTCGTGATGCTCGTATCGGTCTCGACCATCTCTTGATAGAGCGCGCGGAACGCCTGCTGGTCGGGGCGAAGCGGCTGAGCATTCTGCGCCAAAGCGGCGACCGGCGTCGCAAGCGTAGCCATTCCCAAGGCGATGCGTATTTTGATCGACATAGCAATCCTCCGTTCGGCCGTCGGCGTGAACCTTATGCGAGGCTGACGAAGGACAGGAAGATATTTCGCGCAGGCAGTTCAGGCACGGGAGGCCGCACTGTACCTGTTGCGCGATGGCGGCGTCAGCGTGGGTGAGATCGCGCAGCGCGTCGGCTACAGTTCGTCGAGCATCTTCAGCGTGGCATTCTCACGCCAGGAGTGAACAAAGAGGCATTGCGACGTCTGCTTCTGGTCGCTAGAAGCTCTTGCGCAAGGCAGCGGACACTGTCGTGCCATCGCTGGACCTCAATCCGAACGTGCGTGCCGCGGCTAAATCCAAGTGGAACGTCTCGGAAAATGCAAAGGAAGCGCTCGGTCCCGCTTCCATCCAGCGATCCCTGATCCCGGCACCTTCCAGAAACCGCTGCGATCCGGCGTTGGGACCGGTGCCGGCGGTGCTCGCCGCATCGTTCGAAGTGGCGAATGCGGCGACGTATAATGCGAAATTGTGCCGCGCGCGCCCGCCGAACGCATGCGCCAGCGTCATCCCGATTCCGCCGGTGAACCCCTTCTCGCGCTGCCTGCGCACAAACGTCCCCGCGGGAACCGTCGCGATCCTCGCGATATCGACCCGGCTGTAGTCGAGCGAGGCGAACGGAGACAGGAACGTCGTGGCGCCGACCGGCAGATCGTAGGTCAGGGTCGCGCCGGCGCCGACGCTGCGCCCGTGCGACGAGAGCGACGCGCCGGCGCCGGACGGACGGGAGAAACGCTCGGTCGCGAAGCGGCGCCAGCCGACTGCACCATAGCCATCGACTGTCAGCGCCCCGAATGCATAGCCCGCCGACAGGCTGAGCTGATGGGTCGTGGAGGGGAGGTTCCCGCCGACGATGCCCTCTTGCCTGCTGTCGACGACCGATGCGGCTATTCCGAGCGACAGGTTGCCCAGGTCACGATCGAGCGAGAGGCTGCCGAATGCGCGCGCCTTGTCGTGGTCGAAGCCGTTGATGCCGCCGCTCAGGGCGAGCGTCCAGGGCGCATCCGCGACCGGCTGCCCGGCGTACGCGGGCTGGGCTGAAAATACGGTGACGATGCTGGCGGCAAGCAGGCGCACATTGACCTCCCTCTACAGGACTTTGGCGGCTTAACGTGTGACCCTCAAAAATCCTTCGCGGCCTGCGAAGGGAAATCTGAACGCGCGCGTGATAGCGAGGACGGGCGACAAGCGAAGGCGACACTATTGCTGATGGCCTCGGCAACCACGGCCGAACGGACCGGCGACCTCGACGAGGCCGCGCTGATGGCGCGCGTCGCCGGTCGCGACGCGATCGCGTTCCGTTCGCTGGTCGACGGGCACGCGGTGCGTCTGCGGCGCCTCGCCTACCGCATGATCGGCGACCCCGCCGAGGCGGAGGATGTCGCGCAGGAGGCATTGCTGCGCCTGTGGGAGCATGCCGCCCGGTGGCGGCCGGGCGGCTCCGCGATCGGCGGCTGGCTGACGCGGGTGGCGATGAACCTGTGCTTCGATCGGCTGCGGCGGCGGCGCTTCGTCAGCTCGGAGGCCGTGCCCGAGCGGACCGACGAGACGCCGGGCGCGGATGCCGCGCTCGATACCGAGCGTCTGCGCGCGGCGACCGCGGCCTGCGTCCAGGCGCTCCCCGAGCGCCAGCGGGCAGCGATCGTGCTGACCTATTATGAGGAGCTTTCGAATCTGATGGCGGCGCAGGCGATGGACATGAACATCAAGGCGTTCGAGTCTCTGCTGGTGCGGGCGCGATCGGCGCTGCGCGCCGCATTCGTCGAGCGCGGCCTGCTCGCCGGCGAGATGGAGAAGGCGACATGACCGACCCAGCTCTCCAGATCGATCCAGCCTTCGCGAAGGCGCTCGACCGCTATGAGGTGCCGCCGCCGTCCACGACGTTTGCCGATCGCATCGTTGCAGCAGCGGGTGCGACGCCCTCGTTGCCGGCCTCCCGGCCGTCGCGTCGCGATCGTCGCGGGCCGTGGACGCGCCGCGCCGTTGCCGGCGGGCTGGCGCTGGTGCTGGGCACCACCGCCGTCGCTGCGACGTTGCTCGAACGCGCCGGAATCCGGCTGCCCGAAGTGGTCGCGATGCTCTCGCCGGCGCCGCGCGTTGCGCCGCCGGTCACGGTCGTGAAGCATCATGCCCCCGTCACGAAACCGCACGCCGCGTTGCCGGCGGTGCCACCCGACATCGCGATCGACGACGTGCCCCCGACCCCAGCTCTCGAACCGCCGCATCTGCCAATGCGCGCTGCGCCGCTCGGCGAGCGGCTGGCGAGCCTGCCCCCCGGCGAACGGCGGGTCGTGATCCGCCGCGCGGTTCGGCGCGCGATTGCGGTTCGCGCGATCGAACGCCGTCTGGCAGCCGATGGCGCTGTCGCGCTTCCGCCGCCCGGCGCGGCGATGACCGAGCCGCCCCGATTGCTCGAACGGCCGGCGATCCGCGCCGCGATCGCCGAGCGTATCGCCGAGGTACGCACGGCGAGGATCGCGAAACGCGAGGGGCTGGAGCTGCCGCCGCCCGCTTCTGTCGAGGCACCGGGGCCGGAGACTTCGGCGTCGATCGCCTCACCGGACGCGAATGGTCCCGCTGCCGAGGCGCCCGCGCCGCAGGCCCGGTACGAGCGGCTGCGGCGCTTCGGTGAGCTGCGCCGTCTGCGGGCGCTACGCCAGGAGCTTCGCCGTCAGCGCCGGCGCTGAGCGATCGCGAAGGGTACCGGCGGATCGTCCGTTAGGGAGGCAGGAAGCGACGCTTCTTTCGCTTCCGTTCGAGGAGATTTGCCATGAAGATCACTTTGGCCCTGCCGCTCGTCGCCGCGCTGCTGGCGACCCCGGCGCTCGCCGAGCCCGTCACCCGCACCGTCACCGTCGACGGCCCGAAATACGATGCCACCCGCACCACCGTACGCGATCGCGAGGCAGGTACGCTGTCGCGCGACACCAGCGTCACGCGCGAGAGCGACGGCGCCACGGCGACGCGCAGCTACGACCGCGCGCGGACCGGGGACGGCGTCACAGCCTCCGGCAGCACTACGGGGTTCAACGGCAAGACGCGCAGCTTCGAATATGAGCGCACCAAGACCGAGACCGGGTACACCGCCACCGGCACGGCGACCGGTCGGAACGGCGGGACGCTCAACTATAGCGGCGCGCGCGAGCGCACCGCCAACGGCTACACGGCCAACCAGAACGTGGCCAACGGCCAGGGCAAGACGCTGTACAACCGCGACGTCGTCCAGACCCGCGCGAACGGCCAGGTCAGCCGTTCGGTCGACGTTACCCGCGCCGCCGGCTTCCGACCGGGCCGCATCGCCCATCCGCATATTCCGCGCGGCCATCGCGGGCGCTGATGTCGCCGGTCACCAAATGCTGGCGGCAAATGTTTGCGCCGGAGGGAGCTTGCCTCCCTCCGGCTCGGGCTGAGCACTTACGGGTAGGTCGTCGGGAGCCGGGATTGGAATGACGCTCCCCCGCGAAACGTGAAGTTGCGAAGATGCGATAGCCACCGAAAGCGCGAAGCCGAAGCCGAAGCCGAAGCCGAAGCCGAAGCCGAAGCCGAAGGCGTTATTAGGCGGCGCGGCAGCTACCAATAGCGCTGCTCGTCGCAGGCATCGCATGTCGCCATGGCCGGCTGTTCGACCGAGCCGCCGCATATCGTGCAGGCACCGGGCACCGCCGCCGCGGTCGTAGCGTCGCGCACGGTCGCGGCATTTGTTTGCCGCGGTGGACGCGCGATTATCCGGCAGAGCCAAGCCGTAAGGCTGCTGACGACGATCGACGAAGCAGACCGATGAGAAGTCCCCGCACCGGTCCCTGACCCCCGCAACTTCATGTCCGCCTCATGCGCGCAGCTTAGCGCGCGGCCCGCGTCGGTCGCGGTCAGGCGTCTCCGGTTCGGAGATATCGTCGGCCGAATCGATCCGAATCAGAGGTACCAGGGTGTGCTTGCGGCCGCGCGCGACGGCGTGCGCCCCAATGCATCGTCGGGCGCTCGACGAGCAAGAACGTGCACGTCGCCACCGCGATCAAGGCGGCGCCCATCGCCGCCGTCGTGGCGACGAATTCGAGTGCCGGCAGAGCCGCGAAGCGATCGGCACCGATGATCCATTTGATGCCGACATACAGCACGGTCCCGTGCATCAGATAAATCGAATAGCTGATCTCGCCGAGGAAACGCAGCTCGCGCCGGCCCAGCAAGGCCATCCAGCGGTGGCCCTGGACGATCGCGACGAACAGCGGGATCAGCAGCAGCGTCTGGCGCGAGCCGCGACTGGCGTCATAGAGCGCGATGTCGGCGAGCAGGCCGATGACCGCCAGCACCTGCCAGACGAGCATCACCCGCGGGCTGCGGAACTGGGCAAGCTGATAGGCGACGAGGCCGCCGATAAAGGGATAGAAGAAGTAGGAGCCGAAATAGCTGATCGCGAACAAGCCGGCGTAGAGCGCGAGCACCGATCCGGTGCGCCGCTGCGCGAAAGCGAGAAACGGCAGCGCCGCGTAGAACATCCATTCGTAACGCAGCGTCCAGATCGGCCCGATCACCGACATCGGGTCCGCCATCGCGTTCAATCTGGTCAACGGAAAGAAATTAAACGACAACGCCTCGCCCAGCTGCCGCGCGAACAGCGCCGGCGGGACGAGCAGGCGGCCGCCGCTCTCGAAAAAGGCGATCTCGATCAGGATCACGATCAAAAACAGATAGAGCGGGACGATCCGCCACAATCGGCCGCGCACCAGCCCCTTGACGTCGAGCGCGCCTCGTCGGCGTACCAGTCGCCCGCAGAACAGGAAGGCGGTGATCATGAAGAACAATGTGACCGGGATCGAGCCCAGCTGGAGCACGAAGTGATTGAACAGCCGCTCGCCGGGCGGCGCGCCGGGAGCGAGCTTCAACGCAAACCCATGCGACAGCAGAGCGTGGTGGATCATCACCGTCATCGCGGCAATGCCACGCAGGCCGTCGATCGTATGGTTGCGCGATGCTTCGTCCCGCAACACTGCGCGAGGCAATTGCGGAACGAGGTGGATCGCCAGCCGCAGCGCAGCGATCACGCCGAACAACGCAAGCAGATAGACGGCGATCGCCCAGAGCAGATTCATGGTTTATTTCCTGCGATATCGAGCATGCGCGATCCAGCGCTTTTGCACATCCGATCGTCCGGCAGTGAGACAGCGCTGCGATTTTTTCCGGGTTGCTGTTGACGGCAAGCGGGTATCGGGTCGCTGCGGCGCAGCAGGAGTTGGTTGCAAGTGCCCGACCGGCTCCGTAAGATTGACGGCGGCGCTATGACGCTTGGATATGATGTCGGGGTAGATTTTGGGGAACGATCGGTCGCTGACGGGACGCGCGGACCTCTATCGTGCCCGCCGTGCGGGACTTGGTGGAGACGTTCGCCTGAAATCGTGCGTCAAGTCGCTGATGCGTGCGTCGACGATGATCGCGCCGATGGCGTTCGGCTGCGCGTCCGCCCAGGCCCAGATCAGCCCGCCGCGGCTGCTGCGCACGCCTTATGCGCAGGCCGTCGCCGGCAACGAGCAGCGCTTCATCATCCTGCCGAGCGTCACCGCCGCCTACGAGACCAATACGGTGCCATACAGCAATGGCTCGAGAAACGGCAATGTCGGCAACGGCCGCGTCACCCCGGGGATCGACGTGGTGATCAACCGGCTGATCGGCGCGACCCGGTTCACCTTGTCGGGCCAGGCCGGCTATGATTTCAACACCCGCTTCAAATCGCTCAACCAGCCGCGGATCAACCTCGGCAGCTCGGCGGCGGTGCCGATCGGCGGCCGCTGTACCTTGGGTCTCGGCGCCTCGTACCGCCAGTTTCGCTTCGACCAGTCGGACCTGACCCAGACGATCAACGCCAAATCCCGTCAGCAGGGTTATAGCGGCAACTTCAGCTGTCCGCGGGCGGTGGGCTTTTCGCCGGTGGTGGGCGCGAGCTACATCAAACAGACGAGCGACGATCTCGCGATCTTCGATTATACCACCATCGCCGTGAACGGTGGCCTCAGCTACGCCAAGCCGAGTCTGGGCGTCGTGAGCGTCACCGTCGGGCATCAGACCAGCAGGCGGCCGGAGATCCGGCGCGTGACCGGCATCGACGATCGCACCGACGTCAATTCGATCAACGTCGGCCTGTCACGCGCGGTATCGCCGCGGCTCCAACTGCAGCTGAGCGGAGGCTATTTCAAGGCCGACCCGCACCGTGCCGGGGTACGCTCGACCTCGGGCCTGTCGTACGACGCAACGGTGGTTTATGCGCCGAGCCCGAGGTTCACCGTCACCGCATCCGCGGCGCGCAACGTCACCAACGAAGGCGGGGTCAGCGCGACCTACGTCACCGTCGAAGACTATCGTCTCGGGCTTGGCTGGCGGTTGTCGGCGCCGAGCGCGGTGAACCTCGAGGCGCAGCGCACCCATCGCAGCTTTCGCGGCGAGGACATTCTCAACGCCACCTCCCCGATCGGCCGCGACCGGGTGACGCAGGTAGCGGCGAGCTATTCGCTCGATGCGCTGACCCGGCTGCGCTTCACCGCGGGCGTCAGGCACCTCTGGCGCGACAGCGCCAATCGGCTCTACGATTATCAGACCACGATCTTTTCTGCGTCGGTCGGCGCGCGTTTTTGATGATGAGGGCACAAGCTATGGGGATCCGCAGGATTGTGACACTGGCCATGGCGATCGCGGCGGTGCCGGCGATCGCGCAAATGCCGGCGCCGACCGGAATGGTCGCGATGTCGCCCGGCGAGGGATATCGCCTGGGCACCAACGACGAGGTCGAAGTGACGATCTACGGCGCGACGAATTCGGTCACGAAGACGCGCATCAAGGAAGACGGGACGATCACCCTGCCCTATATCGGCGCGATCACCGCGCGCGACCGCACCGCGCGCGAATTCTCCAACGACATCGCGGCGCAGCTGCGCAGCGGCGGCTATCTGGTGAAGCCCGTGGTGAGCGTCGACGTGACGCAATATGTCAGCAATTCGGTGACGGTGTTCGGGCAGGTCGCCAACCCGGGGGTCTATCCGCTCGATCGGGCGACCACCGTCGGCATGATGCTCGCCCGCTCGGGCGGCGCGCGCGCCGGCGGCGCCGATTATGCGATCCTCCGCCGGTCCGACGGGACCGAGCATCGCGTGCTCGGCTCGTCGCTGGAGGGCGAGTGGAGCAACGCGACGCCGATGATGCCGGGCGACACGCTATTCGTGCCGACCTCGCCGCTGGTATATGTCTATGGGCAGGTCAACGGGCCCGGAACGTTCGAGATGAAGACCGGCATGACCGTGCGCCAGGCGATGATCCGGGCCGGCGGCCCGACGCTGGCCGGTTCGCAGCGCAACATCTCGATCTACCGGGCGGGCAAGCAGCTTAAAAAGGTCGGCCTCGATGATCCGATCGAACCGGACGATGCGCTGTTCGTCCACGAGCGGGTGTTCTAAGGAGCGTCGCCACGGCGATCGGCGGCGGCGCCCGGCAATAGCCGCCGTCGAGCGCGCGATTGCTTAGGCGAGCAAGGCCGCGGCGACCGCTGCGACCGGCGCCCAGGCGAGCAGCGCCAGAACGCCGATCACGGCGAGCCGCAGCGGATGGATGAATTTGACGTCCGGCCGGCCGCGATCCACCACGCGCGGGTCGAATGCCTCGGCCAGCGAGGCCTGCAGCACCAGGACGGCGGGATGACCGCCGGATACGGCGTCGCCCGCGACTTCGAGCCCGGCAGGAGTTTCCTCTCGTTCGGGCGTCGTGCGATACGCGCGGGCTGCGGCCATCGGGCTTCCTCTGAGACGGGTCTGCATCTGGTTAGGATGCGGCGCTTTACGAAGTGTAAACGCGCAAGGTTGCTCGCAGCTTGTCCGGCTGGCGTTTACCGCATATGGTAACGCCTTGTCTCAAAACGGTTCAAAGCGCTGCGACGAGGCGCCAAACAAGTCCTCAAAGTCGCGGCGTTTTTCGTTAGTCTGCCGCACTCAGGCTGGGATCGCGGAGGGCGTGTTGACGGCTCAATTATTCGGATCGCGCACACGCGACGGAGCGGCCAGAGCATTCGATCGCCCGCTGCCCGTGTCGCGCCGGACCCTGCGCGCCCGCGCCTATCTCGTCCTCGCGCTCGTCGATTCGCTGATGATCGGACTGGGCGTGGCCGGGGCAAACGCATTGCGCTTCGGCGCGATCGACCATCATCAGGGCTGGACACTCTTCGTCGTGCTGATGCCCTTGACGCTGGCGACGGCGATCAACAGCCGCGCCTATCAGGCGACCGCGCTGGGCAATTGGCGCGAAGGGGTCGGCGCATTGCTTGCGGCCTTCTATCTCGCGATCGCCACGATCCTGTTCGTCAGCTTCTATCTCAAGACGTCGACGGATATCTCGCGCATCATGCTGACCAGCGTACTGCTGCTGTCGACGGTGCTGCTGCCGCTGGGCCGTGCCGCGGTCGGGCAGTGGACCGACGCGGTCTTCGCGGGCGTGCCGATGGGCCGCGTGCTGATCGTCGACGGATTGGAGATCGCCTGCCCACCGGGGGTGACGCAGGTCGATGCCGCCGCGGTCGGGCTTTCGCCGATCGTGATCGAGCCGATCCTGCTCGATCGCCTCGCGCGCATACTGCACGACGCCGACGAAGCGGTCGTGGCCGCCACGGTCGAGCGGCGCGAGGCGTGGGCGCTGGCGCTCAAGGGCGTCAATATCCGCGGTGAGATCGTCGTGCCCGAGCTCGACGCGCTCGGGGGGGTCAGCGCGACCCGCTTTGCCGGCGTCATGACCATGCTGGTGTCGACCGGCCCGCTGCGGGTGCGCGACCAAATCACCAAGCGGCTGCTGGACGTGGCGTTGGCAGGCATTGCCCTGATCTTCCTGGCGCCGTTGCTGGCAACGGTCGCGCTTGCGATCAAGCTCGACAGCCCCGGCAAAGTGTTCTTCCGCCAGCAACGCGTCGGCTATAAAAACCGCCTGTTCGACGTGTTCAAGTTCCGCAGCATGCATAGCGATGATTGCGATAGCGACGGCACCCGATCCACCGCGCGCGGCGATGATCGCGTCACGCGCGTCGGCCGGCTCATCCGCGCGACCAGCATCGACGAGCTGCCGCAGCTGATCAACATTTTGCACGGCGAGATGAGCTTTGTCGGGCCGCGGCCCCATGCCCTCGGCTCGCTCGCCGGCGACCAGCTGTTCTGGGAGGTCGACCCGCGCTACCTCGATCGGCATGCGTGCAAGCCGGGGCTGACGGGCCTCGCCCAGATCCGCGGCTTTCGCGGCGCAACCCATCGCCGCGAGGATCTGGTCAAGCGCCTCCACGCCGATCTCGAATATCTCAACGGCTGGAGCGTCCTGCGCGATCTTTCGATCCTGTTGGCCACCGTAAGGGTGATGGTCCATCGCAACGCCTTCTGAGGTTGGGAGACGGGAGCGGTGTAGCGGTTGGGGCGGGCGATTGCTCTGTCCGACCGGACAAGCTTGGCCCTATCCTCGCGGGCGGAAAACCGCCTACGCCAGGACCGCTCGGGCACGAGATGATCTCGCGGCCTTGTCAGACCGATGATCGTGGGCGCCGACCGCCCTCACCCTTCCCCCTCGCCGCGGCGAGGGGGAAGGGTGAAGGCGACGAGCGATCAGTTTGGGCCCGCTCCCCGGCCGAAGGAAGTGCGCAGCGCTTTGGCGTCCTGTCGGTTTATTTGACATTAAGCATCTCTGTAGGAAGCCCATTAACTATTCAGGCGATTGTTTCGACGGAGGAAATATTCGGTTGGCCTGCTCTTTGCGTCGGTGACGGATCAACAGCCGCGACCGGCTGCCTGAGCGGGGGACACGTCGAATGAAGAAATTTGTTTTTGCGGCATTGAGCGCGCTGACCTTGGTGGCGGCGACGCCGGCGGCCGCGGTGACCTTCAATCTCACGGGCAACACCTCGCTTCAAGGGGTCCCGGGAGCAACCGTGTTCACGTCGGTGACGGGAAACTACAAGGTGTCGGTCACCGCCTGGACGCGGACCGCGGGGGGCATCGTCTCGGCGGCCAATCTCGGCGCCTACAGCAGCGGCCTCGGCGTCACCGCGCCGGGAACCGTGGCAAACGGCGGAGATGGCAACGGAACGGCCAACAATCTCCACACCATCGACAACAAGGGCACGTTCGATTTCATCGTTCTGAATTTCGACCGGACCGTCCTACCCGGAACCGCGATCTTCACGCCGTTCGCGATCGACGGTTCGACGGACAATGATGCGGCCGTGTCGATCCTCAACTACGCCATGCCTTATGGCACGCCGCTGACCGCCGCCGCGGTCACCGCCTTATTTTCTCCATCAAGCTTCAGCGAGCTCGACAACAATTCCAAGGCGGCGCGCTCGGTCAACCCGAACGGCCTCTCGGGCAACCTGATGATCGTTTCGGCGGACTTCACCACCCCGGTGGGGACCGACGGTTTCAAGTTCTCGAACCTGAGCGTCACTGCGGTTCCCGAAACGTCGAGCTGGGCGATGATGATCGTTGGATTTGGGCTCATCGGAGCGGGCGCGCGGCAACGCCGTCGGCAGCCGGCGATGCTCCGTTCGTGTCTGAAAACGCTATAATCGGGGCTCACTGAGCGTCGAGAGGCGGCTCCCGCGGCCGATCGATGACCGGCCGCTTGGCCGCGCACGGGATTGCGGGCCGCTCGGCTTCATCAACCGCATGGAGCCAGGCGGCAGCTATCGGCGTCGATCCGCAGCGTCGCGGCATTCCCGGCGACGAAGCGCACCGTGACCCGCCGACGCCCGCGTACGCGGTGCTGCCCGCCGGGGCGACGCGGGCGGTGGTGGTGATCCACGAGATCTTCGGCCCGGCGCCGGACATCGAC
>CAXTMX010000013.1:0-32846 GCA_964245585.1 uncultured Sphingomonadaceae bacterium
GTCCCGCCCGGCCCCGGCGACCAGCACCAGAAAACCGAGACCGATCTGGATCAGGCCAAGCGCGAACTTGAGCGGCGCGCTCGGCTCGAGCCCGCGTTTGCCCAGCCACGTCCAGAGCGCGGCGAACAGCGGCGCGAGCGTGACGATCCAGAACGAATTGACCGACTGGAACCACGATGCCGGCATCTCCCAGCCGAACAGATGGCGATCGACGCGCTCGTCGGTGAAGACGTTGAGCGAGGAGCCGGCCTGCTCGAACAGCGCCCAGAACAGGGGACAGAGCGCGATCAGATACAGCGCGGCGAAAATCCGATCCCGGTCGCGCGCCGGCAGCGTAAAGACCGCGCGGTAGAGGATGAATGCGACGACCAGCGCGGCAAACGCAATCAGCAGTCCGCCGACCAGATCGCCGTCGCGCAGCAACGCCCAGGCGACGCCGACCGCTGCGGCGGCGCCGAGATAGATCAGCCATTCGCGCGACAGGCCGACGGCGGTGCGCCCGCGCAGCAGCGCAGAATCGGGCGGCGCCCCCGCGTCGTGGAGATCGCGCCGGAACAGGATGAACACGACCAGCCCGGCGAGCATGCCGATGCCCGCCGCGCCGAAGCCCCACGACCAGCCTTGCCGCTCGCCGAGATAGCCGACGAGCAGCGGGCCGAGCCATCCGCCGAGATTGATCCCCATGTAGAAGATCGAATAAGCGCCGTCGCGCCGGGTATCGTCGCGCCGGTAGAGCTGGCCGACCAGGACGGAGATGTTCGCCTTGAGGAAGCCGGTGCCGACGATGATCGACGCAAGGCCGAGGTAAAAGCCGTTGAGATATCGCCCGTGCACGCCCTCGGGCCCCTCGACGAGGCCGATAAGCAGATGGCCGGCGGCGATAAACAGACCGCCGGCGAACACGGCTTTGCGCGCTCCGAGGTAGCGGTCGGCGAGATAGCCGCCGATCACCGGCGTGATCAGCACCAGCGAGGTGTAGGCGCCGTAGATCGCGTAGGCCGGATCCTTGCCGAACAGGAAATGCTTGGTCAGATAGAAGACCAGGATGGCGCGCATGCCGTAATAAGAGAAACGCTCCCACATCTCGGCGAAAAACAGCACGAACAGCCCGCGCGGATGGCCAAGCCACTGGCGCTCGTCGTGGACAGCGCTGGTTAAAGCCATGGGAGCTCCTCGAGACGTTACCGTGGCGACGACACTAGCCGAGGGTGGCCGTTTGGAAAGGAGATTGTCGGGCGAGGCGCTCAGGACCGCGCGCCGCCCTCCGCTTGCGCCGTCCACCTTAGGGTTATAGCGCCTGCCGGTGACCCGATCCGATACTGAAATCCGGCCCTACTGTCCGGAGGCGATCGCCCAGGCGGCCGCTTTGATCCTCGCGGGAAAGCCCGTCGCGGTGCCGACCGAGACGGTCTACGGCCTGGCCGCCGACGCGACCGACGGCGCCGCCGTCGCGCGGATCTATGCCGCCAAAGGACGGCCGAGCTTCAATCCGCTGATCGTCCATGTGCTCGGGCTCGCCGAGGCGCGCGCGCTGGTCGCGGTGAGCGCCGCGGCCGAACGCCTCGCCGCCGCCTTTTGGCCGGGCCCGCTGACGATGGTGCTGCCGCTGCGCGCCGATGCCCCAGTCTCGCGTCTGACCAGCGCCGGCCTGACCACGCTGGCGGTCCGCGCGCCGGCGCATCGGGCGATGCGCGCGCTGCTGGCCGCGACCGGCAAGCCGCTTGCCGCGCCCTCGGCCAACGCCAGCGGCCGGCTGAGCCCGACCCGTGCGGTGCATGTCGCGCAATCATTGGGCGGGCAGATCGCGCTGGTGCTCGACGACGGCCCGACCGCGCACGGTCTCGAATCGACGATCGTGGCGGTCGAGCGCGATCGGCTGCGGTTGCTGCGGGCAGGCCCGATCGCTGCCGAACAGCTGGCCGATGCCGCCGGCCTGCCGATCGACGCGACCCCGACCTCCGCCATCGAAGCCCCAGGCCAGCTGGCGTCGCATTATGCTCCTGCCAAGCCGCTCCGCCGCGACGCGACCGAGCGCCGCGACGGCGAATGGCTGATCGGCTTCGGCGCCATCGCCGGCGACGAGAATCTATCGGACAAGGGGGACCTGATCGAAGCCGCCGCCCGCCTGTTCGACGCGCTCCACCGCGCGGACGCGAGCCCCGCGCGATCGATCGCGGTCGCCCCGATCCCGCATCGGGCGCTGGGTGTGGCGATCAACGATCGATTGCAGCGCGCGGCGCATTGAGCTTAATTTCTCACGATCCCGTTGACGGTCAGCCGGCCATCGATGGTCGAACCGCCCAGGTCGGCGTTTCCGGTGATCAGGTTGGTCCCAACATAGCGGCCGCGCGGATGGCTCGCGGCCGGCGCCCTTTGGGTCATCGTGCAATCCTCGAATATCACCCCGTCGGTCCAAGGCAGCACCGCGTCATGCGTCAGCTGAAAGCGGCTGCGGACGAAGCGCACATTATAGCTGAACGGCAGGTCGCCGGCGGGCCAGGTCGGATTGTCGCCGAAATAGAGCTTGCCGGTCGGCGACAGCGCCGGATCGTCGACGAAGGTGCACTCGACGAAGCGCGTCGCATGCGTGCCGTCGTCGCCATAGCATTTGACGATCGCCCCGGCGAACCGGCAGCGGGAGAAAAGCATGTCGGGCTTGTTGGGCCAGACCGACCAGTTGGTGGTGCCCACGAACAGGCAGTCGTCGAACGATATTTTCGCGGTATCCCCGTTGTCCGCGACGAGGCCGCACCCGATATTGTCCGCAAAAGTGCAGGAGACGAACGAGACATCGCGGATGAGCTTGTCCGCCTCCGCCTCGAGGTCGACCCCGGCACCGGGCGCACTGCCGATCGCCACCCGGCCCGTATGCGAAAAGCGTGACCGAACGAAGCGATAGCCGAGCCCGCCGACCAGGCTGCACCCCTGCCGGCCGTTATATTCGCAGCGCACGTCGGTGATCACGCTGCGCCCCTTGCGCGGCGTCTGCGCACCGACGCCGTTGATCGACAGGCCGTCCTGCGCGTGATGATGGAGGTGGAGATTGGTAAGGATCTCGTCCCCCTGATTATCTCTGAGCTCGATCCCGACGGCCGGAACCTGATAGCCGGTATCGCCGTAAGGGCCGCCGATCAGCAGCGACCCGAGGCTGCCGTCCAGCTCGAGATTTCTGATCTCGACGCGGCCGGTGCAAAACGACACGTGCAGCATGTAGCCGTAAGGCGTGGCGAGCTCCTTGCCTCCCAGGAAGGGCAAGGGGTGGTGGGTCGCAGCGCCCGTCTCAGGATCGAATGTGCCGTACCGCAGGCCGGGGGCGCAGCGCAGGCACGCGCCATTGCCCTCGATCCTCAGCGGGCGGGTGCAATCGCGAAATTCGAGCAGCAGCGACGGCGGAAAAGCATAGCCATTGTCCCCGGAGCCGCGCGCCTGCGCTCCGACGATATAGACGGTCTTCCTGAAGACGACCTCACCGCCGCCGGCCGCGGTCACGAACCGCGCCAGTGCCGCCATCGCCGCGCTGTCGTTGGTGACGCCGTCGCCCTCTGCACCGAACCACTCTGGCCGCACTTCGCCGCGGGTCCGCCGGACCCACGCGCCGGACCGCCCGGTCGCGTCGCTGGGCGGGGGAAGGTAAAGCGCCTGTAGCGGATCGGCGGCAACGCCGCGCGATTGATCGCGATCGCTCCAGCGGAACGTGCCGGATCGCTGTCCCTCGAACATCTGCCGCAGATCGCCCCGCCTGGGGGCGCCGCCATGCGCGGGATCAGCCGCTACACCTAGTGCCACCGCGGACGCAGTCGCCAGCACGAACGATCGACGAGAGAAGTTGTCCTCGCCTGACGGAGGTTCGGGCACGGACATGGGATCGCTCCCCCTTCTCGGGCGGCCCGGCGGACTCAGGCCTTGAGCCGCGCCGCGTAGCTCTTGCGGAACTTCTGCAGCTTGGGGGCGACGATTGCCATGCAATAGGGATTGCTCGATCCTTCGCGCGTGAAATATTCTTGATGATAATCCTCGGCCGGATACCATGTGGCGAGCGGCTCGATGGTGGTGACGATCGGCCGGCCGCTGTCCTTCTGCGCCCGCGCGATCGCCGCGCGCGCGGCGGTCTCCTGCGCGGCCGAATGCGGAAAGATCGCGGACCGGTATTGCGTCCCGATGTCATTGCCCTGACGATTGAGCTGCGTCGCATCATGCACGTGAAAGAAGATATCGAGGATGTCGTCGTACGAGATCAGCGCGGGATCGAACCGGATCCTGATCGCCTCGGCATGCCCGGTGTCGCCGCCGCACACCTGCCGATAGGTCGGGTTGACCACGCCCCCGCCGATATAGCCGCTTTCGACCGACCTGACGCCGGCGACCTCATCGAATACGGCCTCGACGCACCAGAAGCAGCCGGCGGCGAGCGTTGCGGTTTCATCAGGCATGATTCGTCCTCAATAAGCGCCGAAATAGGGACGCTGACGGCACCGTTCAATCGTCGCGGAGCAACGCTTGCCGAGAACGGCCAGGGCATAGGAGCCTTGCTCTTTGCCGGTCATTTCGGCACAAGCCGCGGAATGCCGGATGGCGGCCGCGCTTTCCCCGCGCGCCTCCGCTCCATTCGACGTCGGAAGGGTAGTTGATTGTCGTTGCTCGGAATAGTCAAGCGCCTCGGCCGTGTAGGACCTGCCGTCCTGATGCTGCTCGTGGCCGCCTGCGCTACGGGGCCCCGCGCCGACCTGCCGAAAAATCCGACGAACTTCGGACCCCCCGACGTGCCCAAAGCATCGGCGATCAGCGAAGGTTATCGTCTCGGCCCGCTCGATACGGTCGTCGTTACCGTGTTCCAGGTTCCCGACTTGTCGGGGGATCATCAGGTCGACCCGACCGGCGCCATCACGCTGCCGCTGATCGGCGATGTCATCGCGCAGGGCTTGACCGCTCGTGAGCTCGCCGAACGCATCCGCCAAAAATATGACGCACGCTATTTGCGCTCGCCCGAGGTCCAGGTGACGGTCAAGGAAGCGGTCAGCGAGCGGATCACCGTCGAGGGTTCGGTCAGGAATCCCGGCATCTTTCCGATCACCGGCGGAAGCTCGCTGCTGCAAGCGATCGCAATGGCGCGCGGAGTCGATGAAAACGCCAATCCGGGGCGCGTCGTGGTGTTCCGGACGATCGACGGCAAGCGCCAGGCCGCGGCCTTCAATCTCTCCGCCGTTCGCGCCGGGACCCAGCCCGATCCCAAGCTGTACGGCAACGACGTGATCGTGGTGGATGGATCGACGGTCAGGAAGGGCCTGCGCGATATCCTCCAGTCGCTTCCGCTGCTCGCCTTGTTTGGCCCGCTCTGACGCCCGCTCGGATCAGAGCGATCATTTTTTGAAATCAAGCGACAGGACAGGCTCGCCTTGAACGAAAATTTCCTCGCGCCGCCCGCATCCGACCGACGGGAATGGTCCATCCAGCCGCAGCACGGCGGCGCCGTCGCGCTGCCTGGCGCGCTCGGCGCGACGGAGGGACTAAATCTGTCCGTCTCCGAAATCTGGCGGATCCTGCTCAAGTGGCGGTGGCTGATCATCGGCCTGGCTGCCGCGGGCCTCGCCGTCGCCATTGCGACCACCTTGCTGACTACGCCGATCTACCGTGGCACGGTCGTGCTCGAGATCAATCGGGAGCAGGCGCAGATCATCGAGGTCGGCAATGTCCAGCCGGTCAAGGTCAATGATTCCGACTACATGACGACCCAATATGGGTTGATGCGCAGCCGCTCATTGGCCGAACGCGTCGCGCGCCAGATGAATCTGGCGAGCAACCCGCTGTTCGTCGACAAGGATGCCCCCCGGGCGGTGCGGGAGAAGCAGGCGGTCGGCGCACTCACCGGCAACATGCACGTCGATCCGGTCAAGAACAGCCGGCTGGTGTCGATCAGCTTCGAAAGTGCGGACCCGGCCCTGGCGGCCAATGTCGCCAATGGCTTCGCCGACAATTTCATCGCGTCGAACCTCGAGCGCCGGTACGAGACGACGGCCTATGCGCGCGATTTTCTCCAGAAGCGCATCGCCACGGTCAAACAGCGCCTTGAGGACAGCGAGCGGCAGATCGTCGCCTATGCCAAGCGCGAGGGCATCATCTCGCTCGGCGGCGGCGGGGAAGGCAAGGAAGGCTCGGGCGACAGTTCGGGCGGATCGCTGACCGCGTCGACGCTGGTCGCGCTCAACAGCGCGCTTTCGAACGCCCAGACCGACCGCATCATGGCCGAGCAGCGCTACCGCCAGGCGCAGAATAACCGCACCACAACCGAGATGCTGCAAAATCCCACCGCCATCGGATTGCGGACCAAGCTCGCTGACCTGCAAGCGCAATATGACGAGAACCTCAATGTCTACCGTCCCGACTTCCCGTCGATGCAGCGCCTCAAGATCAGGATCGACGCGGCCAAGGCCGATCTCGCGCGTGAATCGGGCACCGTCTCCGGCGCATTGCGTTCGGACTATGAGGCTGCGCTTGCGCGCGAACGCGATCTGCAAGCGCGGGTCAATGGCCTCAAGACCTCTGTCCTCGATCTGCGCGGGCGCAGCATCCAGTACAACATCCTTCAGCGCGAGGTGGACACCAACCGCACACTCTATGACGGGCTGCTCCAGCGCTTCAAGGAGGTCGGCATCGCCGGCGGCATCGGCGAGAATCTCGTGGCGATCGTCGATCGCGCCGAGACGCCGGGAGCGCCGTTCAAGCCGCGGCTGCTGGTAAATCTCGCGATGGGCCTGATCGCCGGTCTGTTGCTCGGCCTGGGGGCGGCGTTCGCGATCGAATTCATCGACGACACCATCGCCACGCCCGACGACGTCCGCGACAAGCTCAAGCTTACCCCGCTCGGCACGATTCCGAAGGCCGGCAAGAGCGAGAATTTCGTCGCCTTGCTGGGAGACCCGCGCTCGACCGTGGCGGAAGCCTATTCGTCGGTGCGCACGTCGCTCCAGTTCGCGACCGAGCACGGGCTGCCGCGGACCCTGCTCGTCACCAGCTCGCGCGCCGCGGAAGGCAAATCGAGCACCTCGCTCGCCTTAGCCCAAGGCTTCGCCCGGCTCGGGAAAGCGGTGCTGCTGGTCGACGCCGATCTGCGCAAGCCGACCTTCCGGGTCAACGCCAGCGATTCGATCGGCCTTTCCACTTTGCTGACCGGCGGACCGGTCTCGCAGACGGGCACGATCCACCCGACCGGCGCGGAGAATCTGTTCGTCATGCCGGGCGGTCCGATCCCGCCCAATCCGGCCGAGTTGCTCAGCGGCCCGCGCATGGCCGAGATCCTCGCCGAGCTCGTCCAGCTGTTCGATCTGGTGATCGTCGACGGCCCGCCGGTGCTCGGTCTGGCGGACGCGCCCCTGCTCAGCGCGGTCGTCGACGGCACGATCGTCATCTGCGAGGCCGGCGCCGTGCGCCGGGCCGTCGTCGTCGGCACGGTCAATCGCCTGCGCGCGGCCAACACCCGGCTGATCGGCGCCGTGCTGACCAAATATAGCGAGCGCCTGGGCAGCTACGGCTATGGTTACGGCAGCGAAGCCTATTCGTACGGCAGTGGCGACCGGAAGATGATAGAATTGTCGTCCTGACATGACGGACGGCCCGTCGGCTGCGCGGACCGTCTGGTCGCGTCCCGTCCTCATCCTCCCGCTCATCGCGGTGCTGGCAGGGCTCGTCCTGCGCAACGCGGCACTGCTGGTGGTGGCCGAAAACACGCCTGCTCCCGCCTTGTCGCTGCGGCCGCCGGCGACCGGCGCGCCGAGACGCGATCCGGCTCCGGCGAGCCGGGGGTCGGCGGGCCCGTTCGCAGCGGCGGTCAATCCATCGCTGGCTGCAGAACCGTTTTTCGCCGCCGCGCTGGAAAGTCGCGACCGCGGCCGGCGCGCCTTGGCGATCCGCCAGATGGAGGAGGCCAATCGCCGCGACCCGCGCCTCACCGCGGCCTACGTCTTCCTGATCGAGGAATATGTCCGCACCGGCCGGATCGACGAGGCGATCGGCAAGATCGCGGCCGTGCTGCGCCTGCCGATCGACGGAGAGCGGGCCGATCGCCTGATGCAGGCGCTGTTCCTACTCGCTTCCGATGCCAAGGCCCGCCCGGTCATCCAGCGCGCCCTGGCGGCGAACCCGCCCTGGCGCACGGGCTTCATCCAGTTCGTCGCCCGGCAGGGGGCGGATCCTTCGCTGCTGTTCGAAGTGGTGCGCGCCTCGGCGGCGGAGCCTACTCCGCGGCAATCGGACGAGCAGCGATCGTTTCTCGCCGGCCTCATCGCCAAGCAGGACTATGAACGGGCCTATCTCGCCTGGATCAATTTCCTGCCGGCGAACGCGATCGAGAATGTTTCGTCCGTCTACGACGGCAATTTCCGCCATCTGCCCGGCCCGCCGCCGTTCAACTGGCAGCTTTTCCCCGGTGGCGGCGTGGCCGCGGAAATGGTCGACAGCGCGCGCGTGCCGCCCGGAACCGCGCTTTCCGCAAGTTTCTTCGGTGACTCGCGCACGGCGATCGCCGGGCAAACTTTGCTGCTGCCGCCCGGCGACTATATGCTGTCGATCGCCGCCGCGGGCGAGACCTCGAGCGCGTTGGGCGGCAGCTTCGTCTGGGAGCTGGCCTGCCTTCCCGCCGCCAGCGTCGTTGCGACGATCGAATTCACCTCGCTGAGCGAGGCCGCTACGATCCGGCGCGCGACCTTCTCCCTCCCCGCACAATGTAAAGCGCAGACCCTGACCTTGATCGGCAAACCCGGAGAGACCAGTGCCCAGATCAGCGGCGAGTTCGGCGCCATATCGGTGAAGCGCCGATGATCCGCATCAAGCCCGCCGACGCGATCGCCCCGGCCTATCTGTTGTTGTGCCTGCTGCTCGGCGGCGCCAGCGCGGCCGGCGTCATCGCCAACGCCTTCCTGCAGATCCTCGCGCTGGTCCTGCTCGCGGGCTTCGCGCTGTGGCGCGCGCCGCGCGGGGCGCAGCTGGTCGGCACCCGCGGCTTCACCTTGCTGGTCGGCGCGACGATCGTGCTGGTGCTGTGCCAGCTGGTCCCCTTGCCCGCCGGAGTCTGGACCTATCTTCCGGGTCGTGCCGATGTCGCCGCCGGATATCGCCTGCTTGGCATGGCTGCGCCCGCTTTACCCCTGTCGCTCGACGCCAACGCCACCATCGCGGTCGGCTTGTCGCTGCTGCCGCCGCTGGCGATGGCGGTGGCGACGATCCACGCCTCGGGTCGATCGCGCACTGCCACGATCCTCGTGCTGATCCTCGTGACCATCCTGTCGACGCTGGTCGGCGCGCTGCAGATCAGCGGCGGGGAGAGCTCGCCCTTTTATTTCTATGAGATCACCAATCCCAATAAGGCGGTCGGCTTCTTCGCCAACAGCAATCACCTCGCCACGCTGTTCCTCATCACGCTGCCCGGCGTCGCCGCGCTCGCCGCCCGCGAAGACGGCTCCCGCCGCCGCGGCGTGAAGGGCCGCCGCTCGATGCTGATCGGGGTCGGCCTGTTCGTCTGCTTCGGCCTGGTCCTCAATCGCTCGCTGGCCGGGCTCAGCATGCTGCTCCCGGTCCTGCTCGCCAGCTTCATGCTCTGGCGGCACGAGATACGGAAGCCGCTCAAGGGCAGGTACATTGCGTTCGGCGCCCTCGGTGCCGCGCTGATCATGGCGGCTGCGTTCGCCGGCCCTCTCGGCGGCCGCCTGATGGAAAAGACGCTCAGCGTGAAGGATCCGGTGACGCGCCACACCACCAACCTGCTCACCTTCAAGGCGGCGCTCGATCATCTGCCGTTCGGCACCGGCCTCGGCACCTTCGTCCCCGTCTACGCCGGCTATGAGAGCCAGGAGACGATCTTGATCACCTCCGTCAACCACGCGCATGACGATTATGCCGAACTGGCGCTCGAGGCCGGCCTGCCCGGACTGGTCCTGCTGATCGCCTGGTTGCTGTGGTACGGCCGCCGCGCCAGGGACGTCTGGTCCGGGCAAACCGCTCCCGGCTCGCTCGCGCGCGCCGCATCGGTGATGATCGGCGTCGTGATCGTCCACGGCCTGGTCGATTATCCGATCAGAACCGCGGCGATCGCGGCGGTCGTCGGCTTGGCCGCCGGATTGCTGGCGGTGCCGACACCGCGCGTCGCGGCGAAGGGCAAGACCCCCGGCAACGTCGGACGCCATACGCGGGCGGACTGATCCGGTCAGCCGTTCAAGGCGTCCGCGATACGGTCGAGATAGCGCTGCACGACGAACTGCTCGTCGAACTCGCGCAATACTTTCTCGCGCCCGGCCGTGCCCATCGCCGCCCGCGCGGTATCATCGAGCGCGGCCATCGCGAGCATCGCTTGGGCCAATGACGGTGCGTCGCGCGGCGCGCAGAGCAGGCCGCTGCGCCCCGCATCGACCACCTCGCGGCATCCCGGCACGTCGGTCGCGACAAGCGGCCGGGCCATCGCCGCGGCTTCGAGCAGGACACGGGACGTTCCCTCGCGATACGACGGCAGCACGACGCAATCCGCATCGACGATCGAAGGCCGCACATCGTCGACCGCGCCGAGATAGTCGATCGCCCCCTCGGCGGCCCAGGCATCGACCGTCGCCCGATCGATCGCGGTGCGGTTGGCCACGTCGAGGAAGCCGAGGATGCGGCAGCGGATGCGCGGATCGCGCGCGCGCGCCAGGCGCGCCGCCTCGACATATTCGTAAACGCCCTTGTCGCGGACGAGGCGCGCGATCAGCAGGAAGACGATCTCGCCGCGTGCCCCTCCGTTGCGCGCCGGGGCCGCGGCGAACCGCTCTCCATCGATGCCCGATCCGGGCAGCAGCAGCGCCTGATCGGGGCGGACGATCCGCGCCGTCACGAACAGCTGGCGGTCGGTCTCGTTCTGGAAGAAGACGGTATGTGCGCGCGCGAGCCCGATGCGGTACAATATCCTCGCGGCGGCGGTCAGCCAGCTCCGCCGGATGAAGGCCGTGCCCAGGCCGGAGATATTGTTGATCGACGGGATCCCGCAGAGCCGCGCGGCCAATGCCCCATAGCTGTTGGGCTTGATCGTATAGCCGAGATAGACCGCCGGCCGCTCGCGTCGGAACAGCCGCAGATAAGCGGCGAAGGTCGCCAGATCGCGCAGCGGCGAAATCCCCTGGCTGTCGATCGGGACGGAAGCGAAGCGACAACCCAATGCAGCGAGCTGTTTCTCGGCTGCCGTGTCGGGCGGCGCCGCTGCAAGCACCTCATATCCCTTGGCCATCAAGCCGCGGAGCAGACCGGCACGGAAATTGCTGAGGTTCCATGCTGCGTTCGCACTGATGATGATGCGACGGACGGCCAAGCTAGGACAGCAAAAGAAATTTATAGGGAATCCAATAATAGGAATTATCAGCATAATTGAGCCATGTGAACAGCACAGCTCCGTAATATAAGAATATCAAGAACCTAATCAGTCTTTCTCCCTTTTCATCCTCACCTATGGCGACAGCAAGATGGCCAAAAACATATAATTGTATAGGAATAAAATATAATCCAATCCTGTCCAGCGCCGTACTGGATGACAAGATAAATAACATTGGAACCATAGCGATAGATACTATCGATAATATGTACCACAGCTGACGAGAAACAACCGATATAGTGAATGATCCGCCGTATACCAAGTATAATACACTTGGTAACGCGTTCATTATCAAACGAATAAATGTTCCCGAAGAGTCGTAATTCGACTCCACATAGCCAGAATAAAGTCCGTCAAACCGGTCCTGCAGCAAGAAGATATAGGCGACTACACCGAGCAAGGTAAGAGGAACGAGAAGAGCCTTCCTTCGTTTCAGAAGAGCTATTCCGGCTATCGGAAGAATACAAAGCGCCGATACGTGAAAGAGCAGCGCAAGGCCGACCCTCAGCAAGAAAGAAAATATGTTGCCTCGCTCGAACTGCCGTAAGGCAAGAAGGATGAAGCCGATCGCCGCTCCCTGGCGGATATAGCCCATTCCGACGACGATCAGGAGATAGGGAACCGCGGCCATGATCGCGACCCAAGGATCGGGCAGATCCCGCGAAAACCGGACCACGCCGTACATCAGCACGGCACCGCAGAATGTCGTCGGTCCGTTGAGGCCGAGACCGAGCTGCGCGGAAATCCAGGTGATTACGCCGAATCCCGGGTCGGTCATCGAAAAGGAGGATCTGAAGTCAGCCGCGCCGATGTCGTCGAGCATCACCTGGTAATTGAACCAGTCGCCCCCCGTCTCGAAGCGCAGCCCGATGATGATCGAGAAGGCGATGAGCACCAAGACGAAGCCGATCCGAAGGCTCGATCGCTCCATATCCCCCGGCTTGTTCCCGGCCAGCGACAGCATGCCGGGAATGATTAGCATCGCCCAATATACCAGCATGGCATCCGTCGGTTAGGTTCTGAGGATAGCCGTCCTCCTATTCACAGGATCAAGCGGACGCAATCTCGCAGCCGATCCGCCGCCTCACGCAACGGGCAGCCCGCGCGCGCAGGATAATTGACAATGAGAGGATCCGCAGCAACAGGCGGGTGGCACAGGGCGCCCCTCCGCGGCGTCTGGCCGGGGGGAAACTTCCATGAAGGTGGTTCTGTTGGCGGGCGGATTTGGCTCGCGCCTGTCCGAGGAGACCCAGCTTCGTCCGAAGCCGATGGTGGAGATCGGCGGCAATCCGATCCTGTGGCACATCATGATGATGTACAATCGCCACGGCCTGCGCGATTTCATCGTCTGCCTCGGCTACAAGGGCTATTACATCAAGGAATATTTCGCGAATTTCGTGCTGCACAGATCTGACCTGACGGTCGACTTGGCAGCCGGCTCGATCGCGTTCGATCGGCGCGACGTGGTGCCCGACTGGAAGGTCACCTTGGTCGATACCGGCGCCGAGACGATGACCGGCGGGCGGCTCAAGCGGGTCCGGCATCTGCTGACGCCCGGCGAGCCCTTCTGCATGACCTATGGTGACGGCGTGTCGGACGTCGATCTGACCGCGCTGGTCGCCTTCCATCGCGCCCATGGCCTCGACGCCACCGTCACCACGGTGCGCCCGCCGGGGCGCTATGGCGCGACGATCATCGAGGGCGACCGCGTGGTGCGTTTCGAGGAAAAGCCGGCCGGCGACGGCGGGCGGATCAACGGCGGCTTCTTCGTCCTCGACCCCAAGGTGATCGATCGCATCGAGGATGACGCCACGGCATGGGAGGGCGCGCCGCTGGCCGGTCTGGCGGCCGATGGCCAGCTGGGCGCCTTCCCGCATGACGGCTTCTGGCAGCCGATGGACACGCTGCGCGACCGTACGCAGCTGGAAGCCTTGTGGGCCGGCGCGAATCCGCCCTGGAAGACGTGGTAAAGGTGACCCGCGCCGCTTAGCGCTTCTTCACGAACAGGACATCGAGCTCGAGCAGCCTGACGGTCTGCCAATCGAAGCCATTTTCCTTCGCCATCGCGATCTCGAAACCGCGTTCGCCGATCCATTCGATCATCGGGATCAGGGTATCCTGCCCCTGATACAGCGCGCGCAGCGGCAATTCGAGCTGGATCCCGATGAAATCATCGAGCAGGTTGCCCGCGCCGATGAGCACCTCCTTCTCGAACCCCTGCGCGTCGATCTTCAGGAAGGATTTTGAGGCATATTCGGGATGCTGGTCGAGGAAGCTGTCGAGGCGCACCACCGGAACGACTTCTTGCCGTTCCTCCCGCGCCCCTTCGAATTTGCCCGCGGTATAATCGCTCGGCGGCTTGAACGAGCTGAACACCGTGGCTTCGGCAACCGAGATCGTGGCACTCCCGTCGACGTCGCCAATGCCGAGCCGGTGGGCATCCCACAACGCGTCGCCGCGACTGCGTCGTTCGAGCTGATCGAACACCGCGGCGATCGGCTCGAAGGAGACGATCCGCCCCCGATAGCCGCGCTCGCGCAGCTCGCCGCCGTAATGGCCGGTGTTCGCCCCGACATCGAGCACGGTCTCGATGCCCTCGCGCAGCAGCAGATCGACGAACGACGGATGATGGATCTTCTCGAGGCCCAGCCGGCGAAGTCCGCGTCGTACCAAAGCCCTGATCGTCTGCATCGCGACGCCGTAGACCGGATCGGGCCGGAATGAAAAGTCGCAAGACGGACGACGTCGACGAAGCCTTTTCGTGCAGCCGGTGCATTGCCTCGATGGTTCAAAGCTGTAATCGGCTCGCAGATGACAAAAGTGCGAGATGCGACCGACGACGGCTTTTGGCGCGGCCGCAGGGTGTTGTTGACTGGGCACACGGGCTTCAAAGGCGCGTGGACCGCATTGTGGCTTCATCATCTTGGTGCCGAGGTGCACGGGCTGGCACTTGCGCCGGCGACCCACCCCAATCTGTGGGAACAAGTCGGCGACGGCACGCTCGCCGGAGAGACGATCGCCGATCTCGCCGATCGGGACGCGCTCGCGCAAACGATCGCCACGGCACGGCCACAGATCGTGCTTCACCTCGCCGCTCAGCCACTGGTGCGGCAAAGCTACGCCGATCCGGTCGGCACGATCGCCACCAACACGATGGGCACGGTCCATCTGCTCGATGCACTGCGCGAAAGTCGCGGGCTTGAGGCGGTGCTGGTGATCACGACCGACAAGGTCTACGAGAATGCCAACAGCGGTCGCGCGTTCGTCGAGAGCGATCCGCTGGGGGGGCATGATCCCTATTCCGCATCCAAAGCGGCCGCAGAGCTGCTCGTGCGCAGCTACGCCGCCTCCTTCTTCGATGCGGCGGGCATTCCCGTCGCCACCGCGCGCGCCGGCAACGTGATCGGCGGAGGCGACTGGTCGGCAGATCGACTGGTTCCGGACGTATGGCGCGCAGCGCAGGATGCCGTACCCCTGGTCTTGCGTTATCCAGACGCGACAAGGCCATGGCAGCATGTGCTCGAGCCCACCTTTGGTTATTTGCGCTTCGCCGAAGCGCTAGCTCTGGGCCGCGACGTACCCCGGGCGCTCAATTTCGGGCCATTGCCCGGTCGGCCCGCATCGGTCGCGGAGGTCGCCGAGAAGATCGGGGCGGCGCTCGGCTGCTCGACTCCTTGGATACGCGACGTCGGAACGCACCCGCGCGAGATGACGCTGTTGTCGATCGATCCTGCGCTTGCGGCGCGCTCAATCGGCTGGCATCCGCTGCTCGATCAGGAAGATACGATGGAGTGGACCGCCGGCTGGTACGGCCGATGGCAGCAGGGCGAAGACGCGCGCGCGCTATGCCTCGCGCAGATCCGACATTATGACGCGGCGGCCTGGCAGGCCAAGCCGCTCATCCATTCGTCCCCGCCTCTTGCCCCCGAAAGACAAGCATGACCATCATCAACCAGATCACGACATGCGAAGTTTGCGACGCGACCGATCTCGTGCCGCTGCTCGATCTCGGCGATCAGCCGATGTGCGACGACCTCGTACCGATCGGCAATGATGCGCACCCGACGGCGTATCCGCTACGTCTGGTCGGCTGCCCCCATTGCATCACGATTCACCAGGCGGCGCAGGTCGAGAAGCGCGTGCTGTTTCCTCAGACGTACCACTATCGCGCCGCCCTGACCCAGGACGTGCTTTCCGGCATGCGCGAACTGGTCGAGACGATGGTGGCGCATGGCGGCAGCCTGGCGGGTAAGACCGTGCTCGACATCGGCTGCAACGACGGCAGCCTGCTCAGCATCTTTAAGGAACATGGCGCGAACACCGCCGGCATCGAGCCGACCGGCGCCGCGGCCGATGCGAAATCGCGGGTTGATTGGGTTGATCATGGTTTCTTCGACGCGAACGCGGTCGACGCCTACCTTGCCGGCCACGCTTCGCCCGACGTCGTCAGCTTCACCAATGTCTTCGCCCACATCGAAAATCTGGACGAGCTGATTACCAATCTGAAGCGGCTGATGGGGCCCGCCACCCGCCTGGTGATCGAAAACCACTATCTTGGCGCCGTGATCGATCTGGATCAGTTCGACACTTTCTATCACGAACATCCTCGCACCTATTCCTACCGATCGTTCGTCCATATCGCCCGCAAGCTTGGGCGGCAGATCGAGCGCGTCGAATTCCCCAACCGCTACAATGGCAATATCCGCGTCGTCATCGGCAACGGCATTCAGGCTGCCGAACCCGATATCGATGAAAGCGGCTTCCTCGAAGGCATACGCACCATGGCGCCCCGCATCGCGGCCGCGCGCGAGTCGGTGCGCAACCGCCTGGAAGCCCTCGTCGCCGAGCATGGGCCGCTTCCCGCCAAGGCCTTTCCAGGCCGCGCGGCGATCCTCGTCCACGTCTTCGGGCTGGACGAGCGCCTGATCGACGTCACCTACGAGCGCTCGGCTTCCGCCAAGATCGGGCACTATGTGCCGGGCACCCGCATCGAAATTCGCGACGAGGAAGAATTCTTCCGCGACCGCATGGATGCGCCCGTGCTCGTCAATTTCGCGTGGCATATCCAGGCAGAGATCGAACGCTATATGCGCGCGCGGGGCTATCAGGGCGAAATCCTGCCGGTGTTTGGGTGATCCTGGTTCTCGGCGGCGGTTTCGGGCTTTACGGACATGTCGCCGCCCTGGCGGGCGCGGGAGCGCCGGTTGCGACGCTGGCGCGCTATCGCGAAATAGCGCAGGGGCGGTCCGAACTCGCGCCGCTCGTCGAGCGGATCGAATGGGTCGATGACGAACCGCAGGCGCTCGTACTCGCAAGCACGGTCGTATTGGCGCGCCGACCGGCCGAAAACGCGGCGCTGGCCAGGCACTTGGCTGAAACCGGCGCGAAGAAGAGGCTAGTCATCGAGAAGCCGATCGCGGCATCGCCCGATGAGGCGGGCCAGCTTCACGCGCTTCTTAGCGCGCGAGGGCAAGCCTATGCCGTGCCTTATACCTTGCTCTATTGCGATTGGTACGACGCGCTCGCCGATCGGATTGCCGGAGGCGCTTCCGCTCAGCTCCGCTGGTCGCATCGTCAATCGCCGCATATCCGATCGTGGAAGAACGCGCGCGATCAAGGCGGCGGCGCGCTCGGCTATTATTTCATTCACTACCTCGCGATGATCGAAGCGCTGATGCCCGGCGCGACGGTGGAGCGGGAAGCCATTCCGCGAAGCGCGGCGGAACAGGCGATGCGCGTAACCGCCAGCAACGGCCGATCGTCGCTGATCTGCCAATTCACCCTGAGCAGCGCCGGCACGCCGCGCTTCGTCGTGAATGCCGCGCGCAAGACGCTCATCGACTCTTCCACCCCCTTCGGCCCAGTCACCGAGATCGGACGCCCCGACGCGCGGCTAAGCGTGCTGCAGCGTTTCCACCGCGATGTCGCTGCCAGATCCGATCTTCAGTCGCCGTCATTCCACGCGGCGATAGCGCGATCGTGGGCCAATCTCTCTTCATCTATTTGATCGCGGCGGCTGCCCGCTCCGCCTTGATGCCATGCCGACGCCGGAGCCATGCGCGCATCAGCCAGGCGGCAAGCGGGCGCAGCGGGTGTCGCGGCGCCACGACGCGCAGATGATCGGCGATCACGTCGATGTAAGGCCCGTAGCTTTCCGGAATACCGGCCTTGCCGGTAAGCCGCTTCATATAGTCGTCGCTCCGGCGCTGGATCACCCGTCGCAGGAAAAGAGGCTCCGGCACGTAATGGACGCGGCCGCGATAGGCGAGGTGCGCCAGGATGACGATGTCGATCGCGCCGACTTCGGAAAACGCGATGCCGTCGAGAGCGTCGCGCCGGATGACATTGTTGATCTCACCACACCAGTCGTTCGTCCGTGGCGCCATGACGTACCGGAGCAGCGGAAAATGTTTGTAGCGGTTCATCCACCCGCGGGTGATTTTCTGGACGTCGCCGCTCTCGTCGATCCAGGCCGAATAGGCCGACGATAGGCTCAATCCCGGATCGGCGAGCAACGCACCGAGATTTTCGGCGAGATAGGTTGGGGCAACCAGGTCATGCGCCCCGTGCCACATCAGATAAGGGCTGTCGGTGGCTTGGCGCGTGAAATTGAAGTTTGCGGCCGAGCCGATGTTGCCGGCCTGACGATGATAATGGAAGCGCGGATCGCGCGCGGCGAAATCGCGGGCGATCTGCTCGGTGCGATCGGACGAGCCGTTGTCGGAAATGAGGACCGCGAAGTCGGACCATGTCTGGCGACGCAGCGATTCGAGCGCAGCTTCGATGAACCGTTCCTCGTTGAAGCAGGGTACCCCGATCACGAGCACGGGATGCCGGACCAGAACCTCGCCATCATGCGCTGGGAACACGCTCATGGCTCGCCCGCCACGATCTGCGCGTAGCTGCCGACCTGCACGATACGCCCTTCGTTCAACCGGACGACGTTGTCGCACATCCTGACCGTGGTCAGGCGATGGGCGATAAGCAGCACCGTGAGCGTCCTGTCCAGTCGCTCGATCCCGTCCATTACTGCCGTCTCGGTCTCGTCGTCGAGCGCGCTGGTCGCCTCGTCGAGGACGAGGACGGTAGCACGCTTGTACAACGCGCGGGCGATGCCGATCCGCTGGCGCTGGCCGCCGGACAGGCGGACGCCGCGCTCGCCGACCTTGGTCTGATAGCCGTCTGCGAGCGTGTCGATAAACGTGTCGATGTTCGCGCGGCGCGCGGCGTCGCGCACCCGCTCGATGTCGATATCGGCAGCGCCGAAGGCGATGTTCGCGGCGATGGAGGCGTCGGCGAGGAAAATGGCTTGCGGTACATGCGCAATCTGCGCCTGCCAGTTTTGCATGGCGACATCGTCCAACCGCACCCCGTCCACCAGGAGAGCACCCGCCGTGGGCTCGAGCAATCCCATGATCAGATCGAGCAACGTGCTTTTCCCGCTCCCGGTTTTTCCGATGAAGCCGACACGCGCGCCCTTGGGAATGACGAGATCGACGTCGATCAGCGCGCGCACCTCCGAATTATAGTCGAATCCCACGCCACGAAGTTCAATCTCGTTCTGGAAAGGCGAGACCTTCTCATCGGCGGGCCGCGGCAGCGCCGCGAGGGCAGGAGCGTCGAGCAAGGCGATTATATCCGTCAAAAGCCCCGAGGTGCTGGCATATTGCACCCACGCCACATTGATGGCCTGCAGTAGCGGCAGCAGCCGCTGCGCACCCAGGACAAGCGCTCCCAAGATCGGGATTGCCCCGATCACGCCTCCGGGGCGGTAGGTATAATAGACCGCCAGCATGGCGATCAGCACGATCGCCAAGCCCTCGATCAGATAGCGGGGCGATGCGGAGATGAACGTGATGCGCGCGGCAAGCCCGCGCGCTTCCGCGTCGACATCGCGAAACTGCTTCTCGAACGCCGCGTGGGAACGATCGAGAATGATGTCGCGGACTCCGCCCAGGCTTTCCTGCGCGACCTGGAAATGCGCGGTGCTTAGACGGGCCAATCGCCCGCCCATGCGCACCAGCGTTGGGCGGCTGAACGCGGCGATGATCGCGTAGGAGACGCCCATCGTCACCGCGGCGATCGTCGCCGCGACCGGATCGACCACCAGCAAGAGCACGATGATCCCCGCTCCGATCACGGCCGACGACAACGCCTGCAGCATCGGGTTCAGCACATAACCGCCGATGTAGGTCACCTTATCCAAGCCCGCGAGCACTTCCGCGCTATTGCGCCGGATGAAGGTTCCGTACGGTTGTCGGATCATTCGTGAGAACACCATCATCGAGAGGTCGTGGGTCAGGCCTGCCGTGAATCGCGAGGTGATCCAGGTAAGCACTATCCGGGCCCCGGAGGACAAGGCCGCGGTCGCGACCAGCAGGACGCCGGCCGGCACTATCAAGTCCAAGACGCTCTGCCCGCCGATGAAGGACAGCGCCCGCGCAACAGCCGGTGATCCCGCCAGCGAAGCAGGCGCGGCAACGAGCTGCAAAAAGGGAAGCACCGCCCCGATACCCACCAATTCGGCGGCGGCGCCAACCAGCGTAAAGAGGAACACCGCGACGAACTGCGCGCGCCGGCGCCGCGAAAACAAGCCGAGGAGTCGTTGAAGGTGCGACGGATGGGCGATCTTGGTCAACGGAACGTCATTTCCTGATCAGCTCTCCGCAAGTTCGGCAAACCGTGGTACATGTGAAACCACGCGCGATCTCAGCGAAGGACGCGGGAATGCGTCGTCCAGCTGGCTTATGCGCGATGCGCCAAGGTGCGCCACCATTGCTTCACCGATCCCAACGATTTCAGGGCATGCGCGGCAATGCCTGTCCGATGGGGGGTGAACCGCTTCTCCAACAGCCCGCGCGCGAGGATCGACAGGAGCGGCCTCAGCGGATCGCGCGGTGCGATCCGCTTGAGATGCGCGAGAAACGCCTCGATGAAACCTTCGACGTCTTCGGGCACATCTTTTCCCGTCAACCGTTTCATGCGGCTCTCGACCCGGACCTCATCAGGCTCGCGCAGGCAGAAATAGAGCTCTTCCGGCACGCAGTGAAACGGGCCGCGATAAGCCAGGTCCGCCAGCAGGATCAGATCGCATCCCCAGACGTCCTTGAGCGGAGTACGGAGCAGCCGGCGCCGCAGAACCTGATACATTTCGGTGCAATAGTCATCGATCTGCCGCGCGGTGAGGACGGCGCGGACCAGCGGGATATCTGGCACCCGGTCCATCCCCTCGCTCTTGGTGACCCGGAAGACCTTGCCGTCCTCGTCGACCCAGGCGGCATATGAGTAGGATACGCTTAAACGGGGATCGGCGCGCATTGCCGTGACGTGGCGTTCGAGGAAGGTCGGAGCGATGAAATCGTGCGCACCGAGCCACATCATTAACGGGCTGTCGCTTGCCTCGAGCGTGAAGTTGAAATTGGCAGCCGATCCGCGATTGCGCTCGTGGCGATGATAATGGAACCGCTGATCATTGGCCGCCGCCGCGGCCGCGATCTCCCCGCTGCGGTCCGTCGAGGCGTTATCCGCGATCAGCACGGCGAAATCGGTCCAGGTCTGCGCCTGCAGCGATGCGATCGCGCGGCCGAGGAACCGCTCTTCATTGTAACAGGGTATGCCGATGACGATCACGGGATGATGAACGAAAACCTCCGTCCCGCCAGACGCCGGAACAAGAGGATCTAGAACAGGAGCGGAATTCATCATCGCGCGCTAGCTTCTGATGGGAAGAGCGTCAATCGAGGCCGATCCTCAGCCATCCTGCCGATCGGCCTCTCTTCCCGCCGCCCGGACCTCTGCCGACACCGGCGGCGGGTTGCGGCGGCGAGTAAGGTAGCGTTGTTTGAACTCTCTCGCGAAAACATACAACTCCGCCAACGGGCGTCTCACCCCGCGCAGGTCGACAACGGATCGGGAAAGCTGCGTATAATGATGCTTGAACAAATGGTGATGCGCGAAATTGTCCACCACGCTATATTGCAGCCCAAGCTCCTCCTCGCTTTCCACCAACCGGTGAGGATAAGCCGACAGCAAAGGCTGAATCGCCAGCGTGTAAGGAACAGGTCCGGTCAGCCGCAAGACCCCCATCTGCCCGACGCCGTCCCGCCAAGGACGGTAGGCAGCGATATTGCGGAGCACGCGCTCGATCACGGCCGCGAGGAACGGATGCCCCGGCACGCAAATGATGTGCCACTGCTGAAACTCGCCGCGTGGAATTTCCGCCAATTCGTCGACCAGCCCCCAGCCTTCATGGACCTCGTAGACCTGATTCCTCCACTTGGACAATATATATCGGTCATCGTGCAGTAAAACCTCGTCGAGGGGCCGGAGACAAGCACTCTTGATGTCGAGATACACCCCTCCAAGCTTATACATTAGAAGATAGCGAAATAGATCGGCGCGCGACGCGCCATAATAGGCGCTGATGCTATCAAATCGGGACCAGATCTTTACTCCATAGCTTGAGATAATGAATTCCCGAATGTCGCCATCATCGTAGAATCGATATTCCCAACCTGGATTGATATCCTGTAACTTTCTCACATTTTGCTGGAATTCCTGCGGCAATGTACGGCTGTGGTAGGTTTGGTGGATGATCTTCGGGATGACCGCCCCCTGCACAGGGCCGGGAAGCGTCGTCAGCATGCTTCGAAGATCATGGTTTCGAGCTTGACCATGTCCTCGTTGCCTACGTTGACGCCGTGCCGCTCGATCCCACGCAGCATGTCATGGTCCGACGCGTTGTATGCGACCTGCTTGACCTCTGCGAAGCCGCTTTTCCGCAGGTCTGCCGTCAGCGTTTCAGCGTTGTACAGGAATTGATGGCCCCAAGCCCGGAACGCGTTGTTGATGACCAGCGCGGCGGTGGGCTTTTCGTCCCTCGGCAGATATCTTTCCCCGATCCACTGGATATAAGCGCGACCGTCATTTGCAGGCTCGTCGTAGAGCGTCATCAAAAAGCTCAGGTCGGGCGTGGTCAGGCGCAGGACTCCGCCTGGCTTTAGCACGCGCCGGCACTCGCGCAGCATGCCGAGGCCGTCCGCCCGGCTGATATGCTCGATCATATGTTCGGCGTAGATGTACTGGAAGCTGTCGTCGGGCAGCGGGAAGGCCGCCGTCGCATCGAGGTAGACGGTGCTGCGCGTCGCCGGCTCGACATCCGTGTTGAGCCAACCGGGAAAGTCATGATGGCTGGCGCCAAGATGGAGCGCGGGAACTTTGGTACCCGCGAGATAACGCCTGATCGCCGATGTGCGCCCCCGCAGATACTGATCCCGCACCCTGATCATATCTTGTCGCAGCCCGCGCAGGCTTTGCGACTTCCTCAGCACGGTTTTCACGGATTTGTTCATTGCAATCGTATCTCGCAAAGTAGTGGTCTCCTGCCGGCGCCGAGCGTCGAACACTCTTCACGCTAGATGAAAACGCGCTGGGTGACGATGATTTCGTGGGAGGGTATGCTCACGCGAAACACCTCCTGCGTTTTGAGGTTGAAAGGAGGTAGATCGAGCTCCACTCCCCCACCCCGTCCCGTCGCCCAATCGAATCGCACGGCGGAGCCGGTCGCCTTGTCGGGATTGACGGGTCCGACGCGTGTTTCCGGCTGGCCTTCGGTGACATAGAGACGAGGATATCTTTTCGCAGCGGCGAGAAAACGCGAGATCTCGTCGTTGGAAAGATGCTGCAACACCTGCCGGGCTAGGCACACATCCCCCTCCGGCAACGGATCGGAGACAATATCGAGATGCCGGAATCGAACGCGATCGTCCCCGTAGGAGGCATTGTTGTGCGCTACCAGTGCCGGGACGATGTCGCAGCCGACGTAGCGCGCGTCGGGCACCTGCGCCACAAGGGCCTTACCCACTGCAAAGTCCCCGCATCCCAGGTCGACGATTTGAAGCGGGCGCCCCAGCTCGGCGCGATATTGCTGGAGGACAGCCGCCATGCGGTCGATATAGACCGAGGCGACTTCTCCCCTTGACCCTTCCCCCGAGTAGAAGCGCGAGATCCCGTCGCCGCCCCAGCTCTTGTCCGCATACACTTTGTGAAACAGCCACCGACGAAACAGCCGCTCTCCCATCAGGCGACGCCGCGTCCAGCGATAAGCCAGGCTCAATCGGCCCCTGACAGATGGCACTGGCTTATCCTCATGCACAGGACACGCGCCGATGTCGTCGCGCGGCGGGGAGCTAATGGCGGTCTGCGTCGGCGGAGACAAGCAAGGAGCGTATCCGCTGCGTGTTCCTTAACCCGACAACGTTGCTCAGCGCGCGCGACAGCGCCGGCCCGCGGTGGCCGGTGAAGCCATACCGGCGCGACAGGGTAAGCGCTTTCTCGCCGAGCGTGACGTTGCCGATCTGGAAGGCCAGGCGGGCGATCTCGTACAGTGCCACGGCGGACACACGCTCCACCGTGGCGCGCGGAATGGCGGTGCCGTCGCGCTCAAGAAGCTTCTGGATGCAGCGCAGGTTCGATTCGTAATTCTTGCTGCGGGATATCCGGTTAGGGTCGCCGTGATGCACGTAGACGCCGGCACCCTGCTGCGAAAAGCAGGTGATTGCGCCCATGATCAGCGCGCGAAGTGAAATCTCTGCGTCATCGTTGCGATCCAATTCCTCATCCCAGCCCTCGATCGACCTGAGGAACGACGCGTTCCAAAGCACGCTGCATGGCGGCACGTAGCGATGCCCGAGCAGCCATTCCGCGAACGCCTCTTCTCTTCGATTCGGCAGCGCGGGGTAGACGCTGCGTTGACCGCTAATCTCATTATAGCCGATCGTCGGCCCGAAGCCGACGTCGGCCGCATTCTTCGCCATCGCATCGCACAGGCCCGACAACAGCGGTCCTTCGACATGATCGTCGCTGTCGAGAAACATCACGAAGCGCGTGGTCGTCCGGGCCAGGCCCTGGTTGCGCGAAAAGGATGCCCCCCGGTTGCGCTCGTTGAAGATCACCTCCACCCGGTCGCCATAGGATTCAGCAAGGGCGCGCGTCTCCATGCACAGGTCGTCGATCACCACGATCACCTGGCACCGCACACCCGGCTGCGCCAAGGCGGATTCGATCGCCTGCCCAACGCGCTCGCGCCTCTTGTAGGTAGGAATGACGACCGTAACGCTATGCATGGAGATACTTTTTCGCCATGGAGAAGAGGCGGATCAGCCGTTTCGACAGCGGTGCGGGTGTCCGGCTTAAAACCCAGTATGCCTTCGATAGCAAGCCGCCTCCGGCGACCGATCGCAGGCATTCGCGTGCCGCGCGAGGTTTCCCGCGATAGAGAAAAATGCGCGCGTCACGCAGGCGGATCCGCGTGATATAGCCGCGAATGTCGTCTTGTCGTCGCGCATAGCACGGATCGCGCAACGCCTGTTCCAACATGGCGATCGTAGGCGAGGCTTCGGTTTCATTATCGTGCCGGTCCGCTTGCTCGTGCCGGTCCATGATGCCGTCGTTGGCGCGAATATAGAAAGACGTCACCGCGTCGCTGACGGCGAAACGGTGATCCAGGGCCAGCCTCGCCCAGAATTCCTCGTCCTCGCCCGGGCAAAAGGTGCCGAAGCCCGCGGTCTGCAGGAACGCCGATCGGCGGATGGCGATGCTGGAGGTGTGCATGACATTCTCCCCGACATCGCGGAAATAATCGATCTGCCTGATCGCGCCGACGGCCGATGGCGCGGGATGGTCGTCCGCTGCGTCGGCATGGCGATGCCGTGACGTCGTTGCGACGACGTCGCTGGCCGGGCAAGCCGCGATGATGGTAGCGAGCACCGCGAGATGATTTGGCCGCCAGAGATCATCCGCGTCGATCAGCGCCACCCACTCCCCGGCCGCCTCCGCAAAGCCCCGGTTGCGCGCCGCCCCCGGGCCAGCATTGTCCTGGCGGACGATGCGTACGCTCGGGCTCAGCAGGTCGGCGATCCTGTCGCAGCTGCCGTCGGTCGATCCGTCGTCGACGATCACCACCTCGAATGAGGCGTGATCTTGCGCCAGCACGGACTCGAGGGTTCGCCGGATGAACGCGCTCTTGTTGTACAATGGCATGACGACGGTGAAGCGGATTTGAGGCGCTGCTGCCATGATTCGTCATGCCAATCCGATCGCCCTAGGTCCAGCGGCACCGCAGCGAGGCCCCACCGCCGATTGCGAATGCGACTCCGGTCGAATAGGGCGGACGTCCGGTCGGCTGGGGATTAGGATGACGCGGGGGACGAACGAACGGGTCCTGCTCGTCACTCGATTGGACGAGGATGCCCCGGGCGGCGGACGCGAGCTGCTTTACCGGCTCAACCAGCGCTGCCTCATGCACCTGTTCGACGAGGGCTTCCATTGCTGCCGGCTCGGCGCTTCGACGATGCGCTTGGCGGGCAATGTCTTCGGCAGCCTGCGCGGCTATATCGACGGCGCGACACCATCTGCGGTCGCGCGCGTCGCCGAAATCGTCGAGCGGGAGGGGATCGACAAGCTGTTCGTCGACGGATCGAATCTCGGGCGGATCGCGGCCGGGCTCAAGCGGCGCGCGCCGCACGTGAAAGTCTACACCTTCTTTCATAACGTCGAGGCGCGCTTCTTCTGGGGCGCCCTCCGCTCGCGCAAGAGCCCGCGAGCCTTGGCCGTGCTGATCGCGAATTATCTCGCCGAGCGCGCCGCCGTCCGGCACAGCGACGTGCTGATCTTCCTCAGCGCGCGCGACGATCGACTGCGCCGGAAGATCTACGGCGGCCCGCCGGGGCAGGTCGCGCCGCTCGCGCTGGATGAGGGCGTTGCGCCGCAGCGGGCGGATCGGAACGCGCCGGCCGGATCGGATTATCTGCTGTTCGTCGGCGGCGCCTTCTACGCGAATCTGCTCGGAATAGGCTGGTTCGCCCGCCATGTCGCGCCACGCCTGGCGATCAAGACCTGCGTGGTCGGTCGCGGGATGGAGCAACTTGCCGACAAGATCGATGCCGCCGCCAAGGTCGAGATCGTCGGCGCGGTCGAAGATCTCGACCGCTGGTATCGCTCCGCTTACGCCGTGGTCGCGCCGATCTTCGATGGATCGGGCATGAAGACCAAGGTCGCCGAGGCGATGATGTACGGCAAGAAGGTCATCGGCAGCGAGGAAGCCTTTTCAGGCTATGAGGAGGTCGCGGCCGAGGTCGGCTGGCAATGCCGCACCGCCGACCAGTTCGTCGCCGCGATCGAGCGAGCGCACGCGGCGCGGCTCCCGCGCTTCGACCCGCACGTCCGCCGTCTCTACGAGGAGCATCATTCGTTCGCTGCGGCGTGCACCCGGCTGGCCCGGATCATGGACGTCGCGCCGGCGCGGTGAAGCGACCGTAGAGCTGCTCAAGCTCGCCCGCGAGCGCGAGAAAGCCGAACGCCGTTACTCGCTCGTCGCCATAGTCCACCAGCCGATCGCAGGCCGCGGGATCGGTCCAGAGCGTCGCGATCGCGGCCGCCATCGCCGCGCTGTCGGCCGGCGGGAAATAGATGCCGCGGTCTTCGGTGATCTCGCGGAAGACCGGAAGGTCGCTCAGCAGCACGGCGCGCGCCAGCGCCATCGCCTCGAGGATCGGGATGCCGAACCCCTCATACAGCGAGGGAAACACGACAAAAGCGCTGCGCCGATAAAGCAGGCGCAATTGCTCGTCGGTGGCACCTTCCACGATCTCGATCCGATCCGCGAGATCCAGCCGTCGAATCGCCTCCCTTATGGCGGCGCCCTGGCCGGCGTCGTTGCCGGCGATGACCAGCGGAACGCGCAGCCCCTGGTCGCGCAGCCGGCCGATGGCATCGATCAAGGCGAGGTGATTCTTCCGCGGCTCGAGATGGCCGATCGACAGCACGAAGCGCTCGATCAGCGCCCAGCGGGCAAGGTCCGATCCTCCGGTCGGCGCGGCGCGCAACGCCGCGATGTCGACGCCATTGTAGATCGTCGACACCGGCGTGCCGGGCCGAAACTCCAGGATCTCGCGCTCGACGGTGTGCGATACCGCGATCACATGCGCGGCCTGCGCGAGGGCGTGGCGCAGGATGGCGGCATAACCCAGCCGCGCTACCGGCGGCACGTCGCGGCGGACAGGCCGCAGGTCGTGGAGCGTCAGCAGCGTGGGGCAATGCGGCGCCTTGACCAGCGGCAGGTTGAACGCCTCGAACAGGTCCAGCCGATCCGCCGCGAGCGCCTTGCGCCAATAGCCAAGCCCGCGCAGCGCGCGGCGCAGCCGCCCGGAACTCGGGATCGGCGTGCGCCTGGCCGTGACATTGGGAGCGCCGACGAACCACTCCGCCACGCGGCAGTCGGCCGGCTCATAGACGACAAACTCGGTATCGCGGCACCGGCGGATCAGTTCGCCATAAATCCCGCAGAATCGCTGTCGCGCCCCCGATGGCCTGTCGTTGAAGCAGGTGGCATTCAAACCGACGCGCAACAGCCCTGCTCCCTACGCCGGCTCGGTTATCCCGAGCACCTCGAAATGGCGCCTGATAACCGCCCGCTCCTCGAACGGAAGCACGGCCTCCGCCAGCCTTTCCCTAGCTATTGGCCGTTCCATCGCCTGAGCGATCCCTGTCGCGAGCCCGGCCGGATCGTGCATCGGCACGAGATAGCCGTAGCGGCCTTCCTGCAACACTTCGCGCGGCCCCGTCGGGCAGTCGGTGGCGACCGGCGTGCAGCCGCACATCATCGTTTCGACCAGCACGTTCGGCAGGCCTTCGGCATAGGAGGACAGCACCGATATGTCCGCCTGCGCGAAATATTTGAGCGGATTGGCGAGCCGGCCAGGCAGCCACACCCAGTCCTGCAGGCCCCCTTCCGCCACCGCCGTCTCCAGCTCGGGGCGCCGATACCCCTCGCCGAATATCGCTAGCCGCGCCCGGTGACCCCGGTCGTGCAGGATCTTCATCGCGCGAATCAGATCGATGAAGCCCTTGCGCCCGGTCAGCGTCCCCGCGGCCACGATCAACGGCACCTCTTTGCGGACGAACCAATCATGATCGACGGGCTCGGCCATCCGGCTGCGCGACGCGTCGTCGTCGATGATGTTGTACACGCACACATGCGGGCCGCGGGGGAAGATCGTGCGATATTGCCCCACCATGTCCTGCGAGACGCAGGTCAGCGCGTCGGCGCGCCACATCACCGCGCGCATCAGCTGCTTGGCGAACCATTTGCGGGTGAACGGCTTGTTCGAATAGCTGTCGAACGGCGACACGCGCGAGGAGCCGCTGATCTTGGCCCGCGAGCTGCTCAGTATTGCCGCCAGCAGCACCACGCCATTCAAATGATCCTCGGCCGAGAAGACCACGTCCGGCTCTACCGTCCGCAGATAGCGGACCAGCGGCACAAGCATGCCCCGGACCTGCTTGCGCTGCAAAACGATCAGATTGATCTCGGGCGTCTCGGGGATGGTCAGGTCGAGATCGCGCCGGCCGATGATAAGGTCGACCTGATGACCTTGCTTCGCCAGACTTCGGGCGAACCGCAGCTGCGCCAGCGGCACTCCCGCGATCGCCCACCGCGGCGTGACGACGCAGATACGCATCACGCCATCCATTGTCCGACGAGCGCGGCATAGTCGCCGCGATCGAGCCGTTCGGCATGGAGGAACAGGAAATTGTTGTGGTACGCGCCGTGCCCGCCGCCCAGATCGCCGATCGCCTGGTCGCGCTCGACGTCGAACTGTTGCAGCGGGACAAGCTTGCCGTCCTGTAAGAAGAAGCCACGATAGCCCTGGTCGACGACGAGCGCGAAGACCTCGCCGATCGGCCGCGCGAGATGGCGCTGTTCGATCTCGACCAGCAGTGCCGGGTGCGATGCGCGCAGCGTCGCCTTCGCACCCTCGAGCACGCTATATTCATGGCCCTCGACGTCGATCTTGATCAGCTGCACGTCGGCGAACGCGTAGCTGTCGAGCGGCTTCATCGCCACCGTCTCGATCCTGGCACCATCCGTCATACGGCCGTCGACCGATGCCGAGGCGTCATGCTCGACGCCTTCGTCGTCGACCGGGATGGACAGCGGCACCGTTCCGGCCTGCGAAGACAGGGCCAGGGAATGGACGGTCACGCCCGGGCGCCTCGACGACCAGGTTTTGAGCACGCGGCTGCACGCCGGGTTGGGCTCGAATACCTCGACGCGCGCCCCGAGCCGCGCCAGCCGATAGGCATAGGCCCCCCAATTTCCCCCGACATCGACGACATGGTCGCCCGCGCGGACCATGAGACCGAGCAGTTCCATCTCTTGCTCAAGGTAGCCGCGGGCGAAGCTATACCAATATTTGAGGAAGACCTGATGTTTGGACGGAATCAGGTCTCGAATCGTCGTCTTGAGCCGGCGGAACATTCCTTCCCTTATCGCGGCAGCGGGGTGGCGCAAGGCGGCAGTGGCCGGTTCCGGGAGAACCGAAGCATCACCGGTGGACAAATCGCCCCGGATCGATTGAAGGCATCGCACGGGCCAGCCGCGGTGGCGGGTCACGGGAGACCGCCTGAATGTGTGGCATTGCCGGCATCCTCACCCGTGTGCGCGTGGCTGAGCCCCAAGTGCGCGCGATGGCCGATGCGCTGCGCCACCGCGGCCCCGACGATGCCGGCGTGTGGATCGACGCCGATGCCGGCATCGGCCTCGGTCATCGCCGCCTGTCGATCATCGATCTGTCCGCAGCCGGCCACCAGCCGATGCCTTCGCGCTGCGGCCGCTACGTCCTCACTTTCAACGGCGAGATCTACAATCACGCCGACATCCGTCGCGAACTCGAACGGTCCGAGGCGATCGCCTGGCGCGGCCATTCGGACACCGAGACGCTGCTCGAGGCCGTCGCCCGCTGGGGGCTCGACGCCGCGCTGACGCGGTCGGTCGGCATGTTCGCGCTCGGACTGTGGGATCGCCAGACGCGGTCGCTGAGCCTCGCGCGCGACCGCATCGGCGAAAAGCCGCTCTATTACGGCTGGAGCGGCGACGCGATCGTGTTCGGTTCCGAGCTGACGGCGCTGCGCCGCGCGCCCGGCTTCGCCAATGCGGTCGATCCCGATGTCCTGGCGCTCTACCTGCGCCACAATTACGTGCCAGCGCCCTGGTCGATCCTTAGGCATATCTTCAAGGTCGAGCCGGCGACGATCGTCACCCTCGATCGCGCGGCGCTCGGCGCACCGCCGGCCGAGGCGCCACGCGCGCCGCTCGATATGCCTGGTCTGTCCTGCCGCAGATATTGGTCGCTCGAGGCGCTGGTCGAGGCGGGCGGCGATCCGCGGCTCGGCGCCGAGGACGCGATCGAGCAGCTCGAGGCTAGGCTGATCGACGCGGTTCGCCTCCAGTCGGTGGCGGACGTTCCGGTCGGCGCGTTCCTCTCCGGTGGGGTCGACTCGTCCGCGATCGTCGCGTTGATGCGCAAGGTCGTCGGCGCCGACGTCAGGACCTTCACGATCGGCTTCGACCAGGCCGGCTTCGACGAAGCGCCTCACGCCAAGGCGGTCGCCGCGCATCTCGCGACGGATCATACCGAACTCTATGTCACCGCGGCGGATTCGCGCGCGATCATCCCCGCGCTGTCGCGGATCTACGACGAGCCGTTCGCCGATTCCTCGCAGATCCCCACCTTCCTCGTCAGCCGGCTGGCCCGCCAGGCGGTGACCGTCGCGCTGTCTGGCGACGCCGGCGACGAACTGTTCGGCGGCTACAACCGCTATCTGGTTTCGCGGCGGGTGTGGGAACGGACGGCGGCGGTGCCCGCGGTGCTGCGCGATCTCGCCGGGGCGGCCATCGCCGCCGTGCCGCCCGGAACGTGGGATCGGCTTGGCCGCCTGCCGTTCGCACGCCGCCCGATGCTCGGCAACAAGGCGCATAAATATGCCCGCATGCTCCGCACCGCGCTGACCAATCGGGACATCTATTCCGCGTCGAGCGAGGAATGGCACGGCGAGAATCCCGTCATGAGCCCGAGCCGGTTGCGCCCCGCAGTGCAGGAGAGCCGGACGAACGCCGGCTCGGCCGAAGAGCAGATGATGTACTGGGACATGATCTCCTATCTGCCCGACGACATTCTCGCCAAAGTCGATCGCGCGGCGATGGCGACGAGCCTCGAGACCCGCGTGCCGTTCCTCGATCACCGCGTCGTCGAGCAGGCGTGGCGCACGCCGCTCGCCCACAAAATCCGCGATGGCGAAGGCAAATGGGTCCTCCGCCAGATCCTCTACAAGCACGTGCCGCGTGCGCTGATCGAGCGGCCCAAGGCCGGGTTCGCCGTGCCCGTCGGCGCTTGGCTGCGCGGGCCGTTGCGCGCCTGGGCCGACGACCTGCTGTCGGTCGATGCGCTCGCGCGGGAGCCGGCCTTCGATCGCGATGCGATTCGCCGCCGCTGGGACCAACATATGCGCGGCACGCATGACTGGACCGGGGCTTTATGGTCGGTGCTGATGTACCAGGCGTGGGCGCAGGATTGGGCGGGTTCGTCTTAGTCGAGATCAGGCCGTGCCGTCGCGGGCGCCGCAGAGCCTCGGCGCGTAGCGCACGATCGCCATCAGAACCGTCGGCAATATCATCGTGTTGAGCACGTCATGGATGCTCGCGCGATACTGCTGCCAGTGATCGGGCCAGACCTCGACGTGCAGGTCGAGCCATTCGTTGATCAGCACCGCCCCGAGCACCGCCAGCCACGGCAGCTTGGCCGCCAGCGAGCGGCGCAGCAGCAGCGCCGCCGCGACCTGGATGACCAGCGCGCCATAGACGTGCAGCGCGTCCTTATCGAGTCCGACGACGCGCTCGATCTCGAACTTGAACTCGACCCAATTCATGCGCGCTGATACCGCCTCGCCGGCTCGCGTCAACCGAGCGCCGGTGCGTCGCCGGCTATGGCTTGCCGCGCAGGACGTCCGGCTCGGGCAGCAGCTCCCGTCCGGCGCTGCGCTTGCGGGCAATCTCAGCCACCGTCGCCGCCCCCGCGCGCGCGCTGTCGCGGCCGCGCGGATGCGTGCGCATCAGGAAATCCGATCCGCCGTGGTCGGCGCGGAAGCGTTGCCAGAAATCGGCGGCGCGGCTGAGGTCGTAGCCCGCGCGGGCGGCGATGTAGAGGCCGAGATAATCGGCCTGGCGCTCGGTCTCGAGCACCAGCCCCGGCGGGCTGCCGAGCGGACCGAGCAGCGACCGCGCGACGCTGCGTCGATCGAGCAGCGCCTGATGCCCGAGATAGGCATGCGCCAGCTCGTGGCCCATCACCAGCGCGAGCTCGTCGTCGCTCCCGGCGTAGCGCGCCAGCGCCGTGGTGATGGTCGCGTAGCGATCGTCCGCCCAGCTGTTCAGCTCGGCCGAGGGCTGCAATTGCACCCTTACCGCGCACGCGGGCGTCGCGCGGATCGCGACTTCGAGCGGGCGGCCCGCCCGCACGAGGCTCAATCGGATCACCCCGTCGGCGGCGGCCCGGTCGATCAGGTCGAGCGCCAGCGCGACGGTCGCATAGCTGCCGCGCGGCGCGGGCCGCGGACCGCGTCGCCA
>CAXTMX010000013.1:32936-43660 GCA_964245585.1 uncultured Sphingomonadaceae bacterium
CTGATACTGGTCGAGGGCGTGGACGACGAAGCCGGCGTCGTGGCCATGGCGCGCGCAGAGCGGCAGGCTGGCCGCGTTCAATCGGTAGGCGATCGTCGCGATCCGCAGATCCTCGCCGACGATATAGCGGACCGCGGCCTGTGCTTCGGGGGTCGCGGCTCGCCCGATCGATCGACCCGCCGCGCCGAGCGGAGCCAGCGACGCGAGAAGCGCGAGCAGCGTCGCCACTATGCGCCGATTGAGGAAGATGGTTATCCTCGCCCTTCCGCGGCTGCGCCGCTCCCTCCCTCTCCCGCCGGGAGAGGGAAGGGGCCCGTCCGCCGAAGCCTTGATGCTGGCGGGTGGGAAGGGGAAGGGCGGCCCAACTGATTTAGCGCGATTGCCATAAGATCGATCGCAGCTGGCGAAAGCATCCGGCCCGGCTCACTCGCAACCCGGCGCCAACCGCCACGCTCCACCATCACCACGATTCGCCGCATCCCAAAAAAAAGCCCGCCACAATCAAGCGGCGGGCTTTTTTTCTTCAAAAGAGCCGATCAGCTCACGGGCTGCCGCGGCGCTTGTGGTTCTTGGTGCCGTAATAGATGCCGAGGCCGGCCGCGCCGATGGCGGCGGCGATCAGGAAGTAGGAGACCCCGCTCGTCGCGGCGCTGCTGCGCCCGGCATAGCCGGCACGGCCCGCGTCGAAGCTCTTGACCGCGCCGCAGCCGGCGGTGCCGACCGTGGTCATCGACGAAGCGCCGACGAGCTGGCTGCAACCCGAGTTGAGCGCGATCTTGGCTGTGCCGCCGGCGCGGGTCACGACGCGATCGCCCGAATAGAGCGCCATGTTCGGGGTGGCGCGAAGCAAGCCGCCGTCGCGCGCGACGAAGACTTCGCCGGTACCGGCCGCGACCGTCCCGGCCACCTGGGCCGCCTGCGCGGCGACAGGAGCGATGGCCATTCCCATCGCAGCGATCGACGTTGCTAAAGCTCCAAAACGCATTTGACACCCCTTCATTTAAACTTCGAGTCGGTCTCTACCGCCCGCAAAATCGAAACACAACAGCGAAATGCGCGTTCTTGCCGAGCGAAAGATCGAGTGTGGAGTAGTTGCCACAGCTTAAGGAAAGGTGTCGTTCCGGATAAGCAGACAACAACATCGTTAATCGCGCCTAAATAACTCGCCGCTCCGAGGGAATCGTCGATGATCCGCGCCACGCCGACTGGCGGCCGCTTCCGGGAGTCGCCCGCATGGCGGCGAACATGTCGCGATTGCGCATCGGGAGCAAACCCTTATGTCAGGGCCGCCGGCGGCGAAATGGCGTTCGTGGCCGACGAAACCGGGCTATGGCCGTCGCAACCGGACGTTTGGATAGTGAAGATGCTTGGCCTGTTCCGAAAATCGCGCGCCGTGCCGCAGGTCGCGGCGATGCCGGCGGGGAAGCGCTGCTATGCGGTCGGCGACATCCATGGCCGGCTCGATCTGCTGACGATGCTGCTCGACCTGGTCGAGCGCGACAATGCCGCCCGCGCACCGGCCGAAACCTATCTCGTCTTCCTCGGGGACCTGATCGATCGCGGCGCCGCATCGAAGGGCGTGCTCGATCTTCTATCGACCGCGAACTTTCCTTGGGCGAAGCCGATGTTCCTGATGGGCAATCACGAGGAGGCGTTCCTCGAGGTGCTCGCCGGCGACCTGAGCTATCTCGACAATTGGCTGCGCTTCGGCGGGTTCGAGTGCGCGCAAAGCTACGGCCTGTCCGCGGCCGAGCTGGCCGGCGGCAATCCCGCTTTGCTGTATCGCGCCTTGCGCGAGCGGGTTCCGCAAGAACATATCGACTTTATCGACAGTTTCTACGACAGCTTCGCGCTGGGCCGCTATGTATTCGTCCATGCCGGCATCCGCCCCGGCATCGCGATCGAAGACCAGGATCCGCACGATCTGCGCTGGATCCGGCACGATTTCCTCGATGATCAGAGCGATCACGGGGTCATCGTCGTGCACGGCCACACGGTAGTCGAAACGGCCGCCGCCCATGTCAATCGCGTCGCCATCGACACTGGCGCCTATCGCACCGGTCGGCTAACAGCCGTCCGCCTTGAAGCCGACGACCGGGAATTCATCGTTGCCGAAGAATCGACCACCGAATATCCGGCCGCCGTCTGACGCAGCGCCGCGCGTCGGCCGTTCGATCTGATTGTCCAGCGAAGTCGCCAGTCGATGAGCCCCCTCCGGCGTCAGCGCGCGCGGCTCACGCCTGCCCGGCGGACGCCGGTGGGCGCCCAGCTGCTGCTCGGCCTGGTCGCGACGGTCGCGATCCCCTGGCTGCTGCGCACGCTGATCTACGGCAGCGAGGAATTCGGCCTCAGCCAGCAATATGCGCTGCTCGGCACGGCGCTCGCCTTCCTGCTCGGCGGCTATCTGTTCCAGTCGTTCATGAACTTCCCGGGCGTCCAGTCGGGCTTCTACGTCGCGCCGTCGTTCATGAGCTCTTACGGCCTGGTGCTGGCGATCTTCTTCCTCGCGCGCCTCGATTACAGCCGCTTCCAGTTCACGATGAGCTTCATCGCCGCGATCCTCTGGTATTTCGGGGTGATCCTGGTGATGCGGCGCGCCCGGCTGCCGGTGTTCGCCATCCTGCCGGCGGGCCAGGCGCCCGCGCTCGCCGCGATTCCGGGCATCGACTGGCGCCGGTTCGATCCGGAGGCATCCCGGCCGCGCATGGCGTTCGACGGCGTCGTCGCCGATCTGCGCGCCGATATGCCCGAGGCGTGGGAGCGGTTCCTGGCCGACTGCGCGCTTTCCGGCATTCCGGTCTACCACTGCAAATATATCGAGGAATCGCTGACCGGCGCGGTTCAGATCGAGCATCTGTCGGAAAATAATTTCGGCTCGCTGATCCCCGGCCTCGCCTGGCTGCGGATCAAGCAGGTCTTCGACATCGCCGCCGCTGCGGTCGCCGGAGTGCTGATCCTTCCCCTGGTGGCGCTGATCGCGCTCGCCGTTAGGCTCGAATCGCCGGGCCCTGCCCTGTTCCGCCAGCGGCGCACCGGCTATCGCGGCGCGCCGTTCACGGTGCTCAAGTTCCGCACGATGCGGCACGAGCCGGCATCCGCCGCGACGGTCCCCGACGACGAGATCGAACGCGCGATCACCCGCGTCAATGACCGGCGCATCACCCGGCTCGGCGCGGTGCTGCGCAAGTACCGGCTCGACGAGCTGCCGCAGATCTACAACATCGTGCGCGGCGAGATGAGCTGGATCGGCCCGCGCCCCGAGGCGCTGCCGCTGTCGCGCTGGTACGAGAGCGAGCTGCCGTTCTACCGCTACCGCCACATCGTGCGCCCCGGCATCTCGGGCTGGGCGCAGGTCAACCAGGGCCATGTCCACAACGTCGAGGAGGTGCTCGGCAAGCTCCACTTCGATTTCTACTACATCAAATATTTCTCGCCCTCGCTCGACCTGCTGATCCTGGTCCGCACGATCCGCACGATGCTGACCGGGTTCGGGGCGCGGTGATTCCAACGCGTCATCTTATTGCCCCCCGTTCGCCCTGAGCCTGTCGAAGCGCTCGCCCTCTTTTCAGGAAAGGAAGGGAAGTGCTTCGACAAGCTCGGCGAACGGGAAAAGGGCGTTATCTGCCCCCTCTTTCACCTCGAATCAGAGCGACCAGTAGCGCCCTTTGACCGGGACACCCCGCCAAATCCCCTTGAGATCGGCCACCAGCCCCTCGCTTCCGACCAGCGCGGCAAGCTTGTCCCCCCCCAGCCCGCGATATTCGTCATGCGGCACCGCCGCCACGACCGCGTCGTAGCGCGCGTCGAGCGCCGCAGGATCGAGCCGCACGCCATATTCCCGCTCGGCCTCGTCGGCGTCGGCCAGCGGATCGTGAACCGTCACGCCATGTCCGAGCCATTCGAGCCGCCGGATCACGTCGACCACGCGCGAGTTGCGGATGTCGGGCACGTTCTCCTTGAACGTCAGCCCGAGCACGAGCACGCGCGACCGCCCGGACAGCTGCTCGTGCACCCGGTCGGCGATCCACGCGCCCATCCCGTCGTTGATCGCGCGCCCGGCCAGCACGACGCGCGGAAACTGCCCGACGCGCACCGCGAGATGGCTCAGATAATAAGGATCGACGCCGATGCAGTGCCCGCCGACCAGCCCGGGCTGGAACTTGAGGAAGTTCCACTTGGTCCCCGCCGCCGCGAGCACGTCATAGACCGACAGGTCGATCTTCGAGAAGATCTGGGTGATCTCGTTCATGAAGGCGATGTTGATGTCGCGCTGGGCGTTCTCGATCACCTTGGCCGCCTCGGCCGCCTTGATCGAGCTCGCGCGAAACGTGCCGCCGCTGGTGATCCTGCCGTAGACTTCGGCGAGCCGCTCGACCACCTCCGGATTCTCGCCCGCGATCACCTTGACGATCTTGTCGACCGTATGCTCGCGGTCGCCGGGGTTGATCCGCTCCGGACTGTAGCCGAGGAAGAAGTCGGTGCCGCGCCGCAGCCCGCTGATCCGCTCGATCTCGGGCCCGCACAGCTCCTCGGTCACGCCGGGATAGACCGTGCTCTCATAGACCACGATCGTCCCCGCCCCCGCCGCGAGCACGCCGGCGAGCGCGCGCGTCGCGCCGAGCACGGGGCCGAGATCGGGCTGGTTGGTCGCGTCGACCGGGGTCGGCACGGTGACGATGATCATCGCCGCGCCGCGCGCCTGCGCGATGTCGGTCGAGAAGGTCAGCGCCGACGCCGCCAGCGCCTCGGCCGAAACCTCGCGCGTCCGATCGTGCCCGGCGCGCAGCTCGGTGATCCGCCCCCGGTCGGTATCGACGCCGATCGTCGGGAAATGACGCGCGAGCGCGACCGCCAGCGGCAGCCCGACATACCCCAGCCCCACCACCACGATAGGGCCGTCGCCGCTCGTCATCCGTCTTCCTTCCGTCATTGACTGCGCCGGTCTCGATCCATTTCCGACAATTAATCCATCACGTTCGCCCTGAGCCTGTCGAAGGGCTTCTTCTTTCTATCTGCCAAAAGGAAAGAAAGGGCTTCGACAAGCTCAGCCCGAACGGACCGAGGATATTTAGCCGAGCAGTGACTTGAGCGGCACGCTCGCATCCGCCAACCGCGTCGGATCCGCCTTGAACGCCTGCGCCACCAGCGCCTTGCCCTGGACATAGTCGCGCACCGCGTTGACGCAATCGAGCGCGATCACCGCGCCGGCCCGCAGATAGACGATCGAGAAGCTGCGCGCGGCGGGATCGCCGCGCACGACCAGCGCGTCATAGCCGCGCGACAGCCCAACCGTCTGGAGCCGCAGGTCGTACTGGTTCGACCAGAACCAGGGGATCGCGTGATAGGGCTCGCCCTGGCCGGCGATCGTCTTGGCCGCGACCGAGGCCTGATCGTTGGCGTTCTGGACCGATTCGAGCCGGATATGCGCGCCTTCAGCGAACGCGTTGGCGTGCTCGGCGCAATCCCCGACCGCGAACACGTCGGGCAGGCTCGTGCGGCACTGCGCGTCGACCCGCACGCCGTTGCCGCCCTCAGCGCCCGCGTCGAGCAGCGGCTGCACCGCGGGGATGATGCCGATGCCGACGATCACCATCTGCGCCGGCAGCACCGTGCCGTCGGCGAGCCGCACGCCGGCCGCGCGGCCGCTTTCGCCGACCACCTCCGCCACGGTCACCCCGAGCCGGACGTCCACCCCATGCGCGCGATGCTCGGCCTCGTAGAAGCGCGACAGCGGCTCGCCCGCGACGCGCGCCAGCACCCGGTCGAGCGCCTCGAGCACGGTGACGTGCTTGCCGAGCTTGGTCAGCACCGCGGCCGCCGCGAGCCCGATATAGCCGCCGCCGACGACGACGACCTCGCGCACGTCGGGCAGCTCGGCGATCATCCGGTCGACGTCGGCGCGGTTGCGCACCCCATGGACGCCCGTCAGGTCGGCGCCGCCGCAGCCCAGACGGCGCGGATCGCCCCCGGCCGACCAGATCAGCTGGCCGTAGCCGATCGCGCCGCCGTCCGCGGTGGCCACCTGATGCGCGCCCGGATCGAGCGAGACGACGCGCCGGCCGAGCAGCATCGTCACGTCGCGCGCCTCCCATGCCTCGGCCGGGCGGAACGTCAGCCGCTCGAACGGCTTCTCGCCGGCGAGATAGTCCTTCGACAGCGGCGGACGGTCGTAGGGCAGCTCGGGCTCGTCGCCGACCAGCGCGATCGTCCCCACGAATCCGCTCTGCCGCAGCGTCATCGCCGCATGCGCGCCGCCGTGGCCGCCGCCGACGATCAGGACATCATACACTTCCACGGCCTGCTCCCTCCCTCCCCGCAATTGCGCGTCGCTACCGTCATTTCCGCGACAATGCATCAGTCGATCGCGGCATCGGCGCGCTCGGCGTAACGGCGCGCGAGCTGGGCGCAGACGATCAGCTGGATCTGATGATAGAGCAGCAGCGGCAGCATGATCATGCCGATCGCGGGATTGCCGACGAACAGGATCTTGGCCATCGGCGCGCCGCTGGCGAGGCTCTTCTTCGATCCGCAGAACACCGCCGCGGCCTCGTCGGCGCGGCTCAGCCCGAGCCAGCGGCTGAGCGCGCGCGTATAGAGCAAGGCCAGCGCGAGTAGCAGCGCCACGATCACGGCGACCAGCGCGAACGTGGCGAGGCTGAAGCGCGACCACATCCCCGACGCCGCGGATTCGGCAAAGGATGCATAGACGATCAGCACGATCACCCCGCGATCGAGCAACGTCGTCAGCTTCTTATGCTCGCCCACCCAAGTCCCGATCCATGCACGGCACAATTGCCCGGCGGCGAACGGCAGCAGCAGCGTCGTGGCGATGTCGACGACGGCGTCGCCGACCGACGGTCCGCCCGCGCCGAGCGTGCTGACCAGCCCGATCAGCAGCGGCGTCGCCAGCATCCCGACCAGCCCCGACAGCGTCGCATTGAACACCGCCACCGCGACATTGCCCCGCGCCAGCGCGGTCATCGCCACCGACGACGAGATCGTCGAGGGCAAGGCGCACAGATAGAAGAAGCCGAGCCGCAGCCCTTCGGGCAGGATCGCGGCGCTGCCCAGCCACAGCAGGCCGCCGACGAGCGGAAACAGCGCGAAGGTCGTCGTCTGGACGAGCAGATGCAGCCGCCAGTGCGCCGCCCCCGCCTTGAGCGCCTGCGGCGACAGCGCCGCGCCGTGGAGGAAGAACACCAGCGCGATCCCGATCGTGGTGATCAGCGGCAGATGGAGCGGCCCCTGCGCGGCGCCGAGCGCCGGCCAGGCGAGGGCCAGCGCCACCGCGCTCGCCATTGCGATCAGGAACCCGTCGATCTTCACGCGGCCTTCCTAATCGCGCGCGCGAATATCTCAATCGGCCAGGATCAGGTCGGCGGCCTTCTCGCCGATCATGATCGCGGGAATGTTGGTGTTGGCGCGCACGATCGTCGGCATCACCGAATTGTCGGCGACGCGCAGGCGCTCGACGCCGATCACCCGCAGCCGCGGGTCGACCACCGCGGCGGGATCGTCGGCCGCGCCGATCCGGGCGGTGCCGCAGACATGCCCCGCCGCCATCGTGGATTCGAGCAGGAAGCGGGTCAGCGCCGCCTCGTCGGCGATCAGCGCCGCAAGCGGCGTGCCGGCCCGCGCGATCAGCCGCCGGCGCAGCGCCGCGGGTCCGTCAAGCAGCAGCGCCGCCGCGGCGCTCATCGCCTCGCTCAGCCGGTCGCCGCGCGCCAGCCGCTGGATCAGCGCGCCGTTGGTCGCCACGAAGCCGTCGCGCGCCACGGCCCGCACCGGCGCGCTGGCGAGCAGCTCTGCCGCGAGTCTGATCCCGGCCAGCATCCGCGCCAGGTCGCGCGGGTCCGACAGCAGGTTGAACCGCACGCGCGGCCGGCCGCCGGGCCGTGCCGGATCGAGCGCCACGGTGCCGCGGCTGTAGCTTTTGTAGACGCTGAGCATGAGCCCGCCGATCCGCGTGCCGACCGCATGCAGCGCAGTCTTGTTGACGATCGAGAGGAACATGTCGCCCGGTACGCACCTTTCGACCTCGGACGAAAAACGCACGCAATTGTAGAGCGGCAGCCGCAGCGCGGCCGGCTGCACCGCGGCGCGACGCAGATGCGCCGATATCGCCAGCAGCGGATGGTTCTGGAGGTTGGCGCCGACCCCGGGGCGGTCCACCGCCGGCGCGATGCCCGCCGCAGCCAGCGCCGCCCCCGGCCCGATCCCCGACGCCAGCAGCAGCGCGGGCGAGTGGATCGCGCCCGCCGCCAGGATCACCTCGCCCGCCGCGACCGTTTCCGCGCCGTCGCCGCGCCCGATCCGCACGCCGCTGGCGCGCCCGTCGCGCAGCAGCACCGCGCTGACCTCGCGCCCGCCGGCGATATGCAGGTTGGGCCGCGCGCGGACCTCGACCGGCAGATAGGCCATCGCCGCCGACACGCGCCGCGTCGCGCTGTTGCTCATCGGCACCGCGCCGACCCCGTCCTCGAATGCCCCGTTGAGATCGGCGACCGGCGGCAGCCCGTGCTCGGCCAGCGCCGCGGTCACCGCGCGGCAGAACGGCGGCCAGCTTTCGGGCGGGTGGCGGCGGATCGGGACCGGACCGTCGCCGCCATGCAATGGCCCGGCGAAATCGAGATCGCGCTCGAGCTTGCGGAAATAAGGCAGGACATCGTCCCAACCCCAGCCGATCGCGCCGGCCGCGCGCCACTCGTCATAGTCGTCGGGCGCGCCGCGCAGCGCGATCATCCCCATCACGCTCGATCCGCCGCCGATGACCCGAGCCTGCTCGTACGGCCGCAGCGGTTCCCCGGCGACGCGCTCGACGAGCATCTCCGGCCACAGATTGTCGGGCGTCGCCGCGCGCGGAAAGCTGTCGGCGATCGCGTCCGGCTCGACGCCGGGCGCATGATCGACGCCCGCCTCGATCAGCAGCACGTGCCGGCGCGGATCGGCCGACAGCCGGTTGGCGAGCACGCATCCCGCCGATCCGCCCCCGACGATCACATAGTCCGCGCGCTCGGGCAGCTGTGGCACGACCGTCCTCTCTCCACTTGCCGCTTTTGTATAGCGCGCTATCGTCGCTTCCGGCAGTCAGAGGAGAGAGACGTGGCCAAGGGTCAGATGAAGAGCAACAAGGAAACGCGCAAGCCGAAGAAGGAGGTCAAGAAGACCATCGCGGCCAATCCGTCGACCAAGGGCGTGATCCGCCCCGATTGAACGCGCGCGTGCGCCTCGCCCTCGCCCTCGCCGCCGCGCTGCTCGCGGCCGCTGCGCCGGCCGCAGCGGCGCCGCTCGCCGGACGCTACGTGCTCCATCATATCGAGATGGCGTCGGAGATCCGGCTCGATCCCGACGGGCGCTTCGTCTACGCGATGAGCTATGGCGCGCTCGACGAGGCCGGCGAAGGCCGCTGGCGCCAGGCGGGCGGCGCGGTGCTGCTGACCAGCGATCCCGCGATCGTCCCGGCGAAGTTCGTGCTGCTGTCGCGCGGCCGCGACGCCGCGCATGACCTGCGCGTGCGCGTGACCGACCCCGCCGGCAAGCCGGTCGACCATGTCGACGTGGCGATGGAGTTCGACGATGGCGACCTGGAGATCGACGCGACCGGCGGGGACGGGCTGTTCGTGCTCCCGGCCGGCGGCCCGCGCCGCATCGTCAAGGCGACCGTCGGCCTCGCGATGTACGACCTCGCCGGCGACAGCCTGACGATCACCCCGGCCGACAACGACCTCGCCTTCCGCTTCGACGCCAACGATCTCGGCAAGGCCGAGTTCAAGGACGAGCGGCTCGAGCCCGTGCCGCGCGGCTATCGCCTGACGCGCTTCGGCGAGGGCCTCGTCTACGAGCGCGCCGCCCCCCAATGATCTTCGCGCGCGACGCCCAGACGCCGGCGGCGGTCGCCGGCCATTATGACGAGCTCGATCCCTTCTACCGCGAGATCTGGGGCGAGCATGTCCACCACGGCCTGTTCCGCACCGGCCGCGAAAGCGTGGCCGAGGCGACGCTGGCGCTGAGCGACCTCGTCGGCGACCGGCTCGGCATCGCCGCCGGGCAGGAACTGGTCGACATCGGCTGCGGCTACGGCGGCACCGCGCGCCACTTCGCCGCCCGCGGCGCGCGCGTCACCGGCGTGACCTTGTCGCAGCGCCAGGCCGAAGAGGCGCCGGCCGCCGCAAGCGTCACGATCCACGTCGCCGACTGGCTCGCCAGCGGCTTTCCCGACGCCGCGTTCGATGGCGCCTACGCGATCGAGAGCAGCGAGCATATCGCCGACAAGCCCCGCTTCTTCGCGGAAGGCTACCGCGTGCTGCGCCCCGGCGGACGCCTCGTCGTCGCGGCGTGGCTGACGCGCGAGACGCCCGGCCGCTGGGAGGCGCGCCATTTGCTCGAGCCGATCTGCCGCGAAGGCCGCATGCCCTCGATGGGCAGCGCCAGCGAATATCGCGCGCTGGCCGAGGCGGCCGGCTTCCGCGTCGCCCGTTTCGACGATCTCAGCGCCGTGGTCGCGCGCACCTGGAGCATCATCCTCGCCCGCGTCGCCCGGCGCCTCGCCACCGACCGCCGCTACCGCGCCTTCCTGCGCGACGCACGCGCCGGCAACCGCATCTTCGCGCTGAGCCTCCCGCGCCTGCGCCTCGCCTACGCCACCGGCGCGATGCGCTACGGCCTGTTCCTGTTCGAGCGCCATTAGCCCCCCTCCCTGCTGGCAGGGAGGGGTTGGGGGTGGG
>CAXTMX010000014.1:0-32042 GCA_964245585.1 uncultured Sphingomonadaceae bacterium
CTCTTGGTCGTCGCCAGGACCGCGGACGTGCCGTCGAGGCTTTCGATCGTCCCGACCACGCCGCCCTTGGGATCATAAACCGTCGCACCGGCCTTGAGCGTCGATGCGGCGATCGCAGCCTGGGTGGCGGCAGGCGACGGCTGCGGCGCGGCGGCGGGCTCTCTCTTCGCGGCGGCGGGAGCTGCCATCAGCATCGCGGCGGCGGTCACATAAAAAGCGGATTTATGCACGATAGCTCCTCTGGTCGATGGGCTTCCAAGCCTAATGCGTCGGCGCGGCATTCGCCGCCCCGATTCAGATGGGTCGTGCCGCGGTCCGGATCAAGCGTTCAGCACCGTCCTGAAATGGGATGGTCGCGCGAAGGTTGCGCCGCGCCCGGCCCCCCGCCATAGCCGCGCGATGCACGATATCCGCCACCTCCGCGACGAGCCTGCCGCCTTCGAGGCCGCGCGGGCGCGACGCGGCGCCGCGCCGGGCGCGGCGCGCCGGCTCGCGCGCGACGAACGGCGCCGGGCCACCGCGACCGAGGCGCAGCTCGCGCAGGCGCGCCGCAACGAGACGTCGAAGGCGATCGGCCAGGCCAAGGCGACGGGCGACGAGGCCGGTGCCGCGGCGATGATGGCCGAGGTCGCCGCGCTCAAGCTGCGCCTGCCGGCGCTCGAGGAGCAAGAGCAGCAGCTCGGCCGGGAACTGAGCGACGCGCTCGCCGCGCTGCCCAATCTTCCGGCCGCCGACGTTCCCGATGGCGCCGACGAAGCCGGCAACGTCGAGCTCAAGCGCGCCGGCGATCCTCCGGCGCTCGCGTTTCCCGCGCGCGAGCATGACGATTTCGCCGGTCCGCTCGGCCTCGACTTCGCCGCCGCGGCGACGATCTCGGGCGCGCGCTTCGCGGTGCTGCGCGGGCCGATCGCCCGGCTCAACCGCGCGCTCGGGCAGTTCATGCTCGACGTCCAGACGCGGGAGCACGGCTATGTCGAGATCGCCCCGCCGCTGCTGGTGCGCGACGAGGCGCTGTTCGGCACCGGCCAGCTGCCCAAGTTCGCCGACGACCTGTTCCGCACCACCGACGGGCGCTGGCTGATCCCGACCGCCGAGGTCAGCCTGACCAATCTGGTGCGCGAGCGGATCCTGAAGGAAGCCGAGCTGCCGCTGCGCTTCGTCGCGCTGACGCCGTGCTTCCGCTCCGAGGCCGGAGCGGCCGGACGCGACACGCGCGGCATGATCCGCCAGCATCAGTTCGACAAGGTCGAACTGGTTTCGATCACCTCTCCCGACGCGTCGGACTCCGAGCATGAGCGCATGACATGCGCCGCCGAGAGCATCCTCGAGAAGCTCGAGCTGCCCTATCGCCGCATGCTGCTGTGCACCGGCGACATGGGCTTCTCCGCGCGGCGCACCTACGATCTCGAGGTGTGGCTGCCCGGCCAGGGACGCTATCGCGAAATCTCGAGCTGCTCCAATTGCGGCGATTTCCAGGCGCGGCGGATGGAGGCGCGCTACCGCCCCGCCGGCGAGGAGAAGGGCACGCGCTTCGTCCACACGCTCAACGGCTCGGGCCTCGCGGTCGGCCGCGCGCTCGTCGCGGTGCTCGAGAACGGCCAGCAGGCCGACGGGTCGGTGCGCGTGCCGGCCGCGCTACAACCTTATATGGACGGAGGCGAGCTGCTGACGCCAAACTGAGCCGGCCTAGGAAAATCCGCCGAACGCGCTTATGGGGCCGCATCCCATGGCCACGATCCTCCCCTCCCCGCCCAAGGTCGGCATGGTCTCGCTCGGCTGTCCCAAGAACCTCGTCGACAGCGAGCGGATCCTGACCAAGCTGCGCGCAGACGGCTACGCCATGTCGCCCGACTATGCCGGGGCGGATGTCGTGCTGGTCAACACCTGCGGCTTTCTCGACAGCGCCAAGGAAGAAAGCCTCGAGGCGATCGGCGAGGCGATCGCCGAAAACGGCCGCGTCATCGTCACCGGCTGCATGGGCAAGGAAGCCGAGACGATCCGCGCCCGCTTCCCCAACGTCCTCGCGGTGACCGGCGCGCATCAATATGAGGCGGTCGTCGGCGCGGTGCACGCCGCGGCGCCCGTCCCCCCCTCGCCTTTTCTCGACCTCGTCCCCGACCGCGACCTCAAGCTGACCCCGCGCCACTACAGCTATCTCAAGATTTCCGAAGGCTGCAATCATCGCTGCGCCTTCTGCATCATCCCTTCGCTGCGCGGCGACCTCGTCAGCCGCCGCCCCGACGCGATCCTGCGCGAGGCGGAAAAGCTGGTCGCCGCAGGCACCAGAGAGCTGCTGGTGATCAGCCAGGACACCTCGGCCTATGGGCTCGACCTGCGTCATGCGAGCGACTGGACGTGGCAGGGCGGACCCGTCCGCGCGCACATGACCGATCTCGCGCGCGAATTGGGCCGGCTCGGCGCGTGGGTGCGGCTGCATTACGTCTATCCCTATCCGCACGTCGACCAGGTGATTCCGCTGATGGCCGAGGGCCTGGTGCTGCCCTATCTCGACATCCCGTTCCAGCATGCCGCGCCCAACGTGCTGCGCGCGATGCGCCGCCCGGCGAACGAGGCCAAGGTGCTCGAGCGGCTGCGCAGCTGGCGCGCGATCTGCCCCGACATCGCGGTGCGCTCGTCGTTCGTCGTCGGCTTTCCCGGCGAGACCGAGGCCGATTTCCAATATCTGCTCGATTGGCTCGACGAGGCGCAGCTCGACCGCGTCGGCGCGTTCCGCTTCGAGCCGGTCGAAGGCGCCGCCGCCAACACCCTGCCCGATCATGTCCCCGAAGAGATCAAGGAACAGCGCTACCAGCGGCTGATGGAGCGCACCGCCGCGATTTCCGCCGCCAAGCTCGCGGCGAAGATCGGCCGTACGCTCGATGTGATCGTCGATGTCGCCGACGGCGAGGGCGGCGCGACCGGCCGGTCGCAGGCCGACGCTCCGGAAATCGACGGCGAGGTCCATCTGCGCGACGCGTTGGGGCTGAGCGCAGGCGACATCGTCCGCGTGGCGATCGAGGATGCCGACGAGCACGATTTGTTCGGGGTAGCCGTTTAATCACTTTGCGGCCGTTTCAATGACGCGCAGGCCGGGAATCCTGCTCTTCGGTTATCGTTTTTATGAATTCCCGCCTGCGCGGCAATGGCGGTAGAGGAGGACATGACCGATTTCGCGACCCTTCTCCAGGCCGACCGCGGCCAGCCCGCACAGCTGATCCATCCGCTTCGCCCGGAAACGTTCGACCAATGGTTCGCCGCACAGCCGGAGCGCATCCGCGCCGCGCTGTCCGCCGCCCAGTTCAAGGCGAAGCCGGGACATCTTGTCATCCTGCCCGGCGCCAAGTCGAACGAGTGGAGCGCCGCCCTAGGCGCGCCGGAAAGACCGGGCCCCTGGGACCTCGCACCCGCCGCCACGCGTCTGCCGGCCGGCACCTATCGCATAGACGGCGGGCCCGCCGCCGGTACGCTGGGCTGGCTGCTCGCGCACCATCGCTTCGATCGCTACAAGCAGGCGCCAGAGCCGATGCCGCAGCGCATCCTGCTGACCGACGATCCGGCGCGGATCGAAGAGACGGTCCATCTCGCGTCGGCAATTGCGCTGGTGCGGGATCTCGTCGACACTCCGAGCGAAGACATGGGCCCGCCCGAGCTTGCCGCGGCGGTCGAGGCGGCGGCCAAGCGCTATGGCGCGACCGCGACGGTCGTCGACGGCGGCGAGCTGGCCACGCAATATCCGATGATCCACGCCGTCGGCCGCGCCGCCCAGGCGCCGAACGGCCCACGGCTAATCGAGCTCGAGTGGGGCAATCCTGAGCATCCGCGCGTCGCGATCGTCGGAAAAGGCGTCTGCTTCGATTCGGGCGGGCTCGACATCAAGCCGTCGGCCGGCATGCGCCTGATGAAGAAGGACATGGGCGGGGCGGCGCATGCGCTGGCGCTGGCGCAGCTGGTGATGCAGGCGCGGCTGCCGATGCGCCTCCATCTGCTGATCCCGGCGGTGGAGAACGCGATCGCGGGCAATGCCTTCCGCCCGGGCGATGTCCTGATCAGCCGTAACGGCCTGTCGGTCGAGATCGGCAATACCGACGCCGAAGGGCGCCTGATCCTCGCCGACGCGCTGACCCGCGCGGTCGAGCTGGCGCCCGCGCTGATCCTCGATTTCGCGACCTTGACCGGCGCGGCCCGCGTGGCGCTCGGCCCCGAGCTCCCCGCGCTGTTCGCCAACGACGACGCGCTCGCGGCCGAATTGCTCGCGGGCGGCGAGGCGACATCCGATCCGCTGTGGCGGCTGCCGCTGTGGCCGGGCTATCGCGACACGCTCAAATCCGACGTCGCCGATCTCACCAACGCGCCCGAGGGCGGTGCCGGCGCGATCACCGCGGCGCTGTTCCTCGAGAAATTCGTCCCGCCGTCGATTCCCTGGGCCCATTTCGATACGTTCGCGTGGAATCCGGCCGCGAAACCCGGCCGGCCGAAGGGCGGCGCGGCGCTCGGGCTGGCGGCCGCGTGGCAGCTGCTGCGCGGGCGTTTTGCCTGATCACAACGATTTAGCGGAAACTTCCACCTCCCCGTGTGTTCTTTCTCGAGCGTCATAACGCGACGCCCACATGGGATGATGCTGATGGACAACGATGTTCTCGGCGGCTGGTTAAGAACTCTGGTCGGCTACGTCCGCTCGGGAGAACCCGATCTTACGAACCGCCAGATGGCGCTGCTGCTGCTCGTCTATCGCACCCAGGGGCCTCATACGGTGCGCGGCCTTGCAGCCACGCTAGGGGTGTCGAAACCGGTCGTCACACGCGCCTTGAATACCCTCGGCACGCTCGGCTATCTGCGGCGCGAGCGTGACGAAAAGGATCGTCGCAACATCTTCGTCAAACGGACGACGTCGGGGGCCGAGTTTCTTGAAGGGTTCAGTGGCCTCATCGGTAGCCAGAACGAGCGCGGGGCCCAGCTCGTCGCCGCCTGAAGGCGCGCGCTTCCATCTTCGCGGGCGGTCGGTCTTGCTGGACGGTCGCGTCCACGCCGCCCGCCCCGACATTGCTGACGTGGCGCTCGCCGGTAGCCTGTTCGCGTCCCATTATGCCGCGCCGGCGATCCGCGGCTGCCGCTGGCCGACGGCGCCGTTGCGCTCCGCGACGGGTGCCGCTGTGTCAGCCGTGTCCGAGCTGGTGATGGGAGAGGAATTCGCGCTGCTCGATGTCTCCGGCGAGTGGGCGTGGGGTTATTGTCGCCACGATCATTATGTCGGCTATCTGCCGTTCGACGCCCTGGGAGATCCGATCGCGGCCACCCACCGCGTCTCCGCGCCCGCCGCCTTGCTGTTCGCCGCCGCGGACATCAAGGCACCCGTGGTCGCGCGTTGGCCGATGGGCGTGCGCCTTTCCGGCGCGGCGGAAGGCCAGTTCGTGCGCTGCGCCCAGGGCTTCGTCCACCGCCGCCATCTGGCGGCCGTCGACGAGCTTGGCGAGGATGCGGTGACGGTCGCCGAACGGCTGGTGGGCGTGCCTTATCGCTGGGGCGGACGCAGCGGCGACGGGCTCGACTGCTCGGGCCTGGTCCAGCTCGCGCTGGCGGCCGCGGGCCGGTCCGCGCCGCGCGACAGCGATCAGCAACGCGAGGCGCTGGGGACCGAGATTCCCCCCGACACGCGCCTGCAGCGCGGCGACCTGGTCTTCTTTCCCGGCCATGTCGGGCTGATGGCCGATGCGGAGCGTCTGGTGCACGCCAACGCCCATGGGATGGCGGTGACGATCGAGCCTCTGGCGGACGTCGTCGCGCGCCTGTCCGATCATGCCGCGCCGATCGTCGCGCGGCGGCGGCTCGCGGCGTGAGCGTGCGCCTGTTCATCGACGGCGCGGCCGGAACGACCGGCCTCGAGATCCGCGAGCGGCTGGCCGGCCGGCGCGACATCGCGCTCGTCGCCCTGCCCGAGGCGCAACGCAAGGACGCCGCCTCGCGCGCCGACGCGCTGCGCTCGGCCGACATCGTCATCCTGTGCCTGCCCGATGACGCCGCGCGCGAAGCGGTGGCGCTGATCGGCGATGCGCCGACCCGGATCATCGACGCCTCGACCGCGCACCGCACCGATCCTGCCTGGGTCTATGGCTTCCCCGAGCTCGAACACGATCGGCGCGCGCAGCTGGCGCGGGCGCGCTTCGTCAGCAATCCGGGCTGCTACCCGACCGGCTTCCTCGCGCTGGTCCGCCCGCTCGTGCGCGCGGGCATCCTGCCGCCCGATCTGCCGCTCTCGGTCAATGCCGCCTCGGGCTATTCGGGCGGCGGCAAGGAGCTGATCGCGCGCTTCGAGCAGCCGGGCGGCGCCGTCACGGCGTTCCGGCTCTACGGCCTGGCCATGGGGCACAAGCATGTGCCCGAGATGCGCCTCCACGCCGGCCTCGACCACGCCCCCGCCTTCCTGCCGGCGGTGGCGCGCACCTATCGCGGAATGCTGGTCGAGGTCCCGCTCCATCTCGATCTGCTCGCCGGCGGCATCGCCGATATCCGGGGCGCGCTCGCCGAAGCCTATGCCGGCAGCGCCGTGGTCACGCTGGGCGATACGAGCGACAACGAGCTGCTGATCGAGCGCTGCGCCGGCACCGACCGGCTCGAGCTGTTCGCGTTCGGCGACGATCGGTCCGGCCAGGTCAGGCTGGTCGCCGCGCTCGACAATCTCGGCAAGGGCGCGGCCGGCGCGGCGGTGCAGAACCTCAATCTCATGGCGGGCCTGGCTGAAACCGAGGGACTGCAGCTCTAAAGCAGCTTGTCCAGCGTGATCGGTAGGTCGCGGATGCGCTTGCCGGTCGCGTTATAGACCGCATTGGCGACCGCCGCGCCGACCCCGGTGATGCCGATCTCGCCGATGCCGCGCGCGCCGAGCGGACTGTGCGGGTCGGGAATATCGGTCCACATCACGTCGATCTCGGGCACGTCCATCTGCACCGGAACATGATATTCGGCCAGGCTCGGGTTCATCACCCGGCCATACCGCTCGTCGAACAGCGTCTCTTCGGTGAGCGCCAGGCCGAGCCCCATGATGATCCCGCCCCGGAACTGGCTGGCGGCCGTCTTGGCGTTGAGGATGCGCCCGCAGTCGAACGAGCCGAGGAAGCGCGTGACCCGCGTTTCCCCCGTAATTGCGCTGACCCGCACCTCGCAGAATTGCGCGCAATGCGAATGCATCGAATATTTCATCGTCTCGAGCGGGGGCGGCCCGGAGCCTTCGCATACCAGCTCGTCGCGTCGCGCGCGCCCAAGGATCGAGACGTAGCTCTCCCACTGCTCCGGCTCGCCTATCCTGCCCAGCCCGCCGGCGCGCGCCTCGACCTCGTTCGGCTTGAGCCCGGCCAGCGGCGAATCATTGCCCGCGAGCTTGAGCAGTTCCTTCACCAGCGCCTCGTGCGCCGCGATGATGTTCGCCGCGATCGACGCCGTCTGCGACGAACCACCGGCCAGCGTGCCCGGCGGCAGCGACGTGTCGCCATATTCGAACGTCACCTGATCGAGCTCGAGCCCGAGCCGCAGGGCGGCATGCTGCGCCTGCACCGTGGCGGTGCCCATGCCCATCTCGTGGCTGGCCATCTGGACGACCGCGCGCCCGTCGGCCGTGAGGCGGATCCGCGCGACGCCGCCGGGGCGGCGGTAGTATGGATAGGTTCCGGTGGCCACACCCATGCCGATCAGCCATTCGCCGTCGCGGCGGGCGCGCGGTTTCGGATCGCGCTTGTCCCAGCCGAACCGCGCGGCGCCCTTGGCATAGGCCTCGACGAGTTCGCGCGAGGAGAATTCAATGCCCGAGGTCGGATCCTTTTCCGGCTCGATCCGGCGCCGCAATTCGATCGGATCGAGCGACATCGCCTCGGCCAGCTCGTCGATCGCGCATTCGAGCGCGAAGGTGCCGACCGATTCACCTGGCGCGCGCATGAAGGTGTTGGCGAGCATGTCCATGTCCGCCACCTCCTGCCAGATCTTGAACGTCTCGGCGGCATAGGCGTGGCGCGTGCAGAAGGTGAACTGCTCGGGCATATTGTTGTGCGCGGTCTTCGCTACGACGCCGGTATGGATCACCGCCGCGAGCGTGCCGTCGGCGTTCGCGCCGAGCGCGACGCGCTGCTCGGTCAGGGTCCGCCCGCCGACGATCCGGAACACGCCTTCGCGCGACAGCATGATCCGGACGGGCCTGCCGCTCAGCTTGGCCGCGGCAGCGGCGAGGACGTGATGGTCCCACATGCACTTCCCGCCGAAGCCTCCGCCGACGTAGGGCGAGATCACGCGAACCTGTTCTTCCTCGATCCCGAACACCTGGGCGAGCGACCAGGCGGTGGAGTTGACCAGCTGCGAGGCGTCATGGACGATGAGCCGGTCGCCCTCCCACTTCAGCGTCGCCGCATGCAGCTCGATCGCATTGTGGTTATGGCGCGGCGTCGTGTATTTTCGATCGATCCTGAACGGTGCCTCCGCCAGCGCCGTCTCAGCATCGCCGATCTCGATCGTCGTCGGCGCGCCCATCACATTGGGCGGCCGGTACGCCGCGGTCTTGGCCTGTGAGAAGGAGGTTATCGCCGGCGCCTCCTCATAGCCGACGCGGATCAGCGACGTCGCATGATCGGCCTGCTCCTGCGTGTCGGCGAGCACCACCGCCACCGGCTGGCCGTTCCAATGGATCTGCTCGTCCTGCATCACCGGCAGGTCGCTCGGGCCCGCCGCCTTTTCGGCGGTCATGAACAGCGGCGGCGGCGCCATCCGCGGCGCGTTGCGATAGGTCACCACCAGCACCACGCCGGGCGCGGCCTCGGCGGCCGACGTGTCGAGCGCGATGATCCGGCCGCGCGCGACCGTGCTGTAGAGCAAAGCGGCATAGGCCGTGCCGTCGAGCGGAACCTCGGCGGCGAAGCGCGCCTTGCCCTGGACCTTGAGCGGGCCGTCGAGCCGCGATACCGGCGCGCCGAGCAACCCGTGCTTGGTCGACAGCGGATCGGGCACGCCGCCCGGCAGCCAGCTCTCGGGCGCGAGCTCGATCGCTTTTTGCATGCCGGCCTGCATGAGGCCCTGCGCCGCCGCCTTCGCCTTGTCGACGATGCTCATGCCGCTTCCCCGATCAGTTCATCGAGCACCGCGACGATCGTGCGCTTGGCCAGTTCGATCTTGAAGCCATTGTCGCGCAGCCCCACCGCATCGGCGAGCTCGGCCTCGGCGGCCGCGCGCAAGTTCGCGGCGGTCGCCGGCCGGCCGCGCAGCGCCTGCTCGGCGGTCGACGCCCGCCACGGCTTGTGCGCCACCCCGCCGAGCGCGAGCCGCACGTCCCGTATCGTGCCGTCCTCGCCCACATCGACCGCAGCGGCGACCGACACCAGCGCGAAGGCGTAGCTCGCCCGGTCGCGCACCTTGCGGTAGGTCGAGCGCGTGGCGAAAGCCAGCGGCGGCAGCTCGATCGCGGTGATCAGATCGTGCGGCTCTAGCCCGGTCTCGACATCAGGCCGGTTGCCGGGCAGCCGATGCAGATCGACCAGCTTCACCGTGCGCTCGCCGCCCGGTCCGTCGAGATGGACGCGCGCGTCGAGCGCCGCCAGCGCGACGCACATGTCGGACGGATGCGTCGCGACGCAGTGCTGCGAAGCGCCGAGGATCGCGTGGATGCGGTTGAAGCCCTCGACCGCGTCGCATCCCGCGCCGGGGACGCGCTTGTTGCAGCGCGCAGCGTCGTCATAAAAATAGGTGCAGCGCGTCCGCTGAAGGATATTGCCGCCGACCGTCGCCATGTTGCGGATCTGCCCGCTCGCCCCGGCAAGGATCGCGCGGGCGAGCAGCGGGAAATTCTCGCGGACCGTGCGGTCCGCGGCCACAGCGGTGTTCTTCGCGGCCGCGCCGATCAGCACGCTTCCGTCGGACCGCGCTTCGATCGCCTGCGACAGGCCGGTCACATCGACCAGCGTCTCGGGTCGTTCGATCGTCTCGCGCATCAGATCGACGAGATTGGTGCCTCCGCCAAGATATTTGGCATGGGCGCCCGCGCCGGCCAGCTGGATCGCGCCCGGCGCATTCTCGGCGCGGGCATAGCTGAACGGCGTCATGCCGCCTCCCGCGCATCGATCTCGGACTCACCGAAAGTGTCTCGGATCGCTTCGACGATCCCGTTGTACGCGCCGCAGCGGCACAGATTGCCGCTCATCCGCTCGCGCAGCTCGTCATGGTCGAGCGCGATCGTGTCGGCGGTCAGATCTGCCGTGACCACGCTCGGTATCCCCCGCCGGAGCTCGTCGACCATCGCGATCGCCGAACAGAGCTGGCCCGGGGTGCAATAGCCGCATTGGAAGCCGTCATGGTCGATGAACGCCCGCTGCAGCGGGTGGAGACCGCCCGCGTCGGCCAGCCCTTCGACGGTGGTGATGGCGCGGCCCTGATACTGGACCGCCAGCGCGAGGCACGAGTTGATCCGTTCGCCGTCGACCAGCACCGTGCACGCCCCGCACGCCCCCTGATCGCAACCCTTCTTCGTTCCGGTCAGCCCGACATGCTCGCGCAGCAGGTCGAGCAGCGACGTGCGCGGGTCCGCCGATATCTCTATCGGCCTTCCGTTGATCGAGAAATGCATGGGCGCCTCCAGGTCGGTCAACTCGCCAGACTGCGATGCGATCCCTGTCCGCCCGCGCGTTGCCGATCAACGACGCGCGCTGCCCGGGGACACGCCGAAGCGCGCCTTGAATGCGCGCGAGAAATGGCTGCTGCTGCGAAAGCCGCAGGCGAGGCCGACCGCGGTCACCGCCAGGCCGGTGCTGCGCAGCAGCTTCGCCGCCTGCGCCAAGCGGATCTCGAGATAGCTGTCCGACACGGTGGCGCCCGCGTGCCGCGTGAACAGCCGCTCGAGCTGGCGCAGCGACACGCCCGCCCGCGCCGCCAGCGCCTCGCGCGAGCGCGGCTCCTCGACGGTCGCCTCCATTTCGGCAAGCGTCGTCAGCACCCGATCGTCGGAGATCCCGTAGCGCTCGCGCAGGCTGGTCCGCTGGGACCTGTCCGCGCGACGCGATTCGGTGCGGATGAACCATTCGCTGACCTGCGCCGCCAGCGCGTGCCCGTGCGCGCGCTCGATCAGTTCGATCGCGAGGTCCATGCCCGCGGTGCCGCCGGCACAGGTCATGCGGCGCCGGTCGATCACGTACAGCCCCTGCTCGAGCGACAGCATCGGGAATTCCGCGCGCAGGGCCGGGAGATGCTCCCAATGGATCGTCGCGCGGTGCCCCTCGAGCAGACCGGCCCGCGCGAGGATCAGTGGCGCCCCCGACACGCCCGCGATCCGCGTCGGCGTCGCCGCGATCCGCCGCAGCCAGCCGAGCGTCGCGCGATCGCCGAACCGCGCGGGATCGCCGCCCGCGACGACGAACAATATGTCGCAGTCGAGCGCGTCGCCGACCTGGCGGTCGGCGACGATCTGCGCCCCGTTCGACGCGCGCACCGCGTCGCCCGACACCGCCACGTGCAGCCAGCGGTACAGCGGCTTTTCGGCCAGCACGTTGGCGGCGCGGAACGGCTCGATCACCGAGGCATAGGCCATCAGCGGGAAATCCTCGATCAGCAGCACGGCGAGCGTTGCGGGAAGATTGTCCTGATCCGGCATGACTCGGTCGTATACAGACAAGCGGCGCGTCCCGGCACCCCTTACCTTCGCCGTCGCCATGCGCAATTCGATCTTCCGCCTCGCCGCCCACGCCTTCTCCGGCCACCGCCGCTGGCGGCCGACCTGGCGCGACGCCGCCCCGCGCGACGGCTACGACATCGTCATCGTCGGCGGCGGCGGCCATGGTCTCGCCACCGCGCACTATCTCGCGCGCAACCACGGCATCCGCCGCGTCGCCGTGGTCGAGAAAGGCTGGATCGGCGGCGGCAATGTCGGCCGCAACACCACCATCATCCGCTCGAACTACGGCCTGCTCGGCAACGAGCCGTTCTACGAATGGTCGATGAAGCTGTGGGAGGGCCTTGAGCAGGAGCTCAACTATAATGCGATGGTCAGCCAGCGCGGCGTGCTCAACCTCTACCATTCGGACGGGCAGCGCGATGCGTTCGCGCGACGCGGCAACGCGATGCGCCTCCACGGCGCCGACGCCGAGCTGCTCGACCAGGCCGCCGTGCGCAAGCTCGCGCCGTTCCTCGCCTTCGACAATGCACGTTTCCCGATCATGGGCGGGCTGCTCCAGCCGCGCGGCGGCACCGCGCGGCACGATGCGGTCGCCTGGGGCTACGCGCGCGGCGCGTCCGACCAAGGCGTCGACATCATCCAGCAGTGCGAGGTCACCGGCTTCCTGCGCGATGCGGCCGGCGCGGTCACCGGGGTCGAGACGAGCCGGGGCGCGATCCGCGCGGGCAAGGTCGGCGTGGCGGTCGCTGGGAGCTCGTCGCGTGTCGCCGCGTTCGCCGGGCTGCGCCTGCCGATCGAGAGCCATGTCCTCCAGGCGTTCGTCAGCGAAGGATTGAAGCCCGTCCTGCCGGGCGTGATCACCTTCGGGGCGGGCCATTTCTACGTCAGCCAGTCGGACAAGGGCGGGCTGGTCTTCGGCGGCGATATCGACGGCTACAACAGCTATGCCAGCCGCGGCAATCTGCCGGTGGTCGAGGATGTGTGCGAGGGCGGCATGGCGATCATGCCGATGATCGGCCGCGCGCGGCTGCTGCGCGGCTGGGGCGGCATCTGCGACATGACGATGGACGGCTCGCCGATCATCGATCGCTCGCCGGTCGACGGCCTCTATCTCAACGCCGGCTGGTGCTACGGCGGGTTCAAGGCGACCCCGGCCTCGGGCTGGTGCTTCGCCCATGTGCTCGCCACCGATCGCCCGCACGAGACCGCTGCCGGCTATCGGCTCGACCGCTTCCAGACCGGCCATCTGATCGATGAAAAGGGCGTCGGCGCCCAACCCAATCTGCACTGAGACGAAAGACGACGATGCGCATCCCCTGTCCTTTTTGCGGCGAGCGCGACGCGCAGGAATTCGTCTATCGCGGCGATGCGTCGCCCACGCGCCCCAACGCCGACGAGGACTTCTACGAATATGTCTACCTGCGCGACAATCCGGCCGGGGAAATGCGCGAGCATTGGTATCATGCCCAGGGCTGCCGCAACTGGCTGGTGGTGACGCGCGATACCCGCACTCATGAGATTTTCTCTGCGCTATTGGCAAAGGGCGCGCCATCATGAGCCGGCTCGCCACAGGCGGGCTGATCGATCGCGACCGCCCGCTCTCCTTCACCTTCGACGGCCGCCGGCTGACGGGTTTCGACGGCGACACGCTCGCTTCCGCGCTCGTCGCCAACGACGTAAGGCTGGTCGCGCGCTCGTTCAAATACCACCGTCCGCGCGGGATCCTCACCGCCGGCAGCGCGGAGCCCAACGCGCTCGTCACGCTGCGCTCGGGCGCGCAAGCCGAGCCCAACACCCGCGCCACCACGGTCTCGCTCTACGAGGGGCTCGAAGCGACCAGCCAGAATCGCTGGCCGAGCTTGTCGCTCGACCTGATGGCGGTCAACCAGCTCGCCGCGCCGCTGTTCGTCGCCGGCTTCTACTATAAGACCTTCATGTGGCCCGCGGCCTTCTGGGAAAAGGTCTACGAGCCGCTGATCCGCCGCGCCGCGGGCCTCGGCACATTGTCGACCGAACCCGATCCCGACACCTACGACCGCGATCATGGCTTCTGCGACCTGCTCGTGATCGGCGGCGGAGCGGCGGGCTTAGCGGCGGCACTCACCGCCGGCCGCGCCGGGCTGCGCGTGATCCTCGCCGACGAGGACGCCACGCCGGGCGGGCGGCTGCTGGCGGAGCGGCACGAGATCGACGGCGCGCCTGCTTCTACTTGGGCATCGGCTGCCGCCGCCGAGCTAAGGACCCTCCCCAACGTCCAGCTGCTGCCGCGCACCACCGTGTTCGGCGTCTACGACGGCCGCGAATATGGCGCGGTCGAGCGGCTGACCGATCATCTTGCACAGGCCCCCGCCGGACGTCCACGGCAGCGTTTGTGGAAGATTGTCGCGCGCCACGCTGTGCTCGCGACCGGCGCGATCGAGCGGCCGCTGGTGTTCGGCGGCAACGATCGGCCCGGCGTGATGATGGCTTCGGCGATGTCGACCTATCTCAACCGCTTCGCCGCCGCCCCCGGCCGCCGGGCGGTCGTGTTCACCACCGCGGACAGCGGCTGGGCGACGGCTGAGGACTTGCTCGCGGCCGGCGTAGAGCTCGCGGCTGTGGTCGACGCGCGCACCGATCTGCCGGCAGCGGCGGGGCGCGTGCGGCAGGCCGGCGTCGAAATCCTCGCCGGCGCGATGGTCACCGACGTCCGCGGGGCCCCGGTCCGCGCGGTCGACGTGCGCACCGCCGACGGCCGCAGCCGCCGTATCGCCGCCGATCTCGTGGCGATGGCCGGCGGATGGAACCCGGCGATCGGGATCGGCAGCAATCTCGGCGCGCGCCCGGTCTGGTCGGATGCGATCCACAGCTTCGTGCTCGGCTCGACCCCGCCGGGCCTGATGCCGGCCGGCGCGGCGGCCGGGCGCCTCACGCTCGCCGAGGCGCTCGCCGACGGCGCCGCCGCAGCTACGGCTGCGTGCGAGGCGCTCGGCGTCGCCCCGCCCTCGCCGCAGGTGCCGACCGCGAGCGACGATCCCCCGCGGATCACCCCGCTGTGGCATGTCGGCACGCGCCGGACCAAGGCGTTCGTCGATTTCCAGCACGATGTGACCGACGCCGACATCGATCTCGCCGCGCGCGAGGGGTTCGTCTCGATCGAGCATCTCAAACGCTACACCACGCTCGGCATGGCGACCGATCAGGGCAAGACCAGCCAGCTCAACGGCCACGCCTTGCTCGCCGCCGCCACCGGCAAGACGATCGCGGAAGCCGGCACGATCCTGTCGCGCGCGCCCTACCTGCCAGTCGCGATCGGCGTCTTCGCCGGCCATCACCGCGAGCGCGATTTCCGCCCGGAACGGCGTACCGCGAGCCACGACTGGGCGGCCGAGCGCGGTGCGTCGTTCGTCGACGCGGGCCAGTGGAAGCGCGCCCAATGGTTCGCACGGCCCGGGGAGGATTGGCAGGAGACGGTCAACCGCGAGGTCGATGCCACGCGGAACGGCGTCGGCGTCTGCGACGTCTCGACCCTGGGCAAGATCGACGTCCAGGGCCCGGACGTCGCCCTCCTGCTCGACCGGCTCTACATCAACACCTTCTCCACGCTGCCGGTCGGCAAGGCGCGCTATGGCGTGATGCTGCGCGAGGACGGCATCGTCATGGACGATGGCACGGCGACACGCTTCGCCGAAGATCGCTTCTTCGTCACCACCACCACCATCAACGCCGCGCGCGTGATGCAGCATATCGATCATACCCGGCAGGTGCTGTGGCCCGAGCTCGACGTGCAGGCGACCTCGGTGACCGAGCAATGGGCGACCTACGCCGTCGCCGGTCCCCGCTCGCGCGGCCTGCTCCAGCGGCTGCTGCCCGAAATCGACCTGGCGAACGAGGCGTTCCCGTTCATGGCCGCGGCCGAGATCCGCTGGGGCGACGTGCCCGCGCGGATCTTCCGCCTGTCCTTCTCGGGCGAGCTGGCCTACGAGCTGAGCGTGCCGGCCGCGCACGGCGACCGCCTGGTCCGCGCCTTGTTCGACCTCGGCGTTGCCTTCGAGGCCGTGCCCTACGGCACCGAGGCACTCGGCGTGATGCGCATCGAGAAGGGCCATCCCGCCGGCAACGAGCTCAACGGGCAAACCACCGCCGGCGATCTCGGCATGGGCCGCATGCTCTCGACCAAGAAGGATTTCATCGGCCGCGTCATGGCCCGGCGGCCCGGGCTGGTCGATCCGGGCCGGCCGACGCTGGTCGGGCTGCGTCCGATCGATCCGTCGGCCCGGCTGCGCGCCGGCGCGCATCTGCTGGCGCGCGGCGCCCCAGCCGTCGCGGCGAACGATCAGGGCTACATCACTTCCGCGGCATTCTCGCCGACGCTCGGCCATGCGATCGCGCTCGCGCTGCTGAGCCGCGGCCCGGAGCGGCACGGCGAGCGGGTCGTCGTGCACGATCCGGTGCGCGGCGGCGACCTCGAAGCCGAGGTATGCAGCCCCCTATTCGTCGATCCCGAAGGGGCCCGCGTCCGTGGCTGATGCGCTGACCGTGACCCGCCACGACGGGCTGGGCCTTGCCGCAGTCATGGCGCGCAAGGCGGGCACGCCGGCGGCAATCGGCGCGGCGCTCGGCTTCGCTCCGCCCGCGGGACCGCACTGGACGAGCGGCGGCGGCCTGACGCTGCTCGGCACCGGCCCGGGCAGCTGGCTGGCGCTGGCCGACGATGCTTCGCCCGATTGGGCCGACCAGCTGCGCGACCGGCTCGGCCCGCTCGCCTCGGTCTCCGATCAATCGAGCGGCTACCTCGTCTTCCGGTTGTCCGGCGCCGCCGCGCGGACCATGCTCCAGCGCGGCGCGGCGATCGATTTCCACCCGTCGTCGTTCGCGCCGGGAAGGGTCGCGACCACCGTCATCGCGCACATCGGCGTTATCATCCGCCAGGTCGACGACACGCCAAGCTATGACATCGCCCTGTTCCGCAGCTATGCCGCCAGCTTCCGCCACTGGGTGGACGCCACCCTCGCCGCGCTGAGGCCCGCATGACCGCATCCTATCTGCTGACCCTGTCCTGCCCCAACCAGCCGGGCATCGTCACGCGCGTCACCGCCGAGCTGTTTCGCTACAACGGCAACATCCTCGAAGCCCATCAGTTCGACGACACCGAGACGGGCCGCTTCTTCACGCGGATCGCCTTCGGTTTGCCCGACGACCGCGACGTCGCCGCGCTGACTGCGAGCTTCCGGCCGATCGCCGAGGGCTATGCCATGGATTGGACGATCCGGCCGCGCGACGAGCGCCGCCGCGTGCTGCTGCTCGCGTCCCGCTTCGACCATTGCCTCGTCGACCTGCTCTACCGCTGGCGGATCGGCGAGCTGCGCATGGATGTGGTCGGGATCGTCTCCAACCATCCGCGCGAGACTTATTCGAACAGCGATCTGGGCGATGTGCCGTTCCATTTTCTGCCGGTCGCGCGGGACACCAAGACGCAGCAGGAAGCCCGGCTCAAGCGGATCGTCGCGGACAGCGGGGCCGAGCTCGTCGTCCTCGCGCGCTACATGCAGATCCTGTCGGACGATCTCGCCGGCTTCCTGTCGGGCCGCTGCATCAACATCCACCACAGCTTCCTGCCCGGCTTCAAGGGTGCCAAGCCCTACCACCAGGCGCATGCCCGCGGCGTCAAGCTGATCGGCGCGACCGCGCACTACGTCACCGCCGATCTCGACGAAGGGCCGATCATCGAGCAGGACGTCGAGCGCATTTCGCATGCCGACAGCCCCGACGATCTCGTCCGCAAGGGCCGCGACATCGAGCGCCGCGTGCTCGCCCGGGCGGTCGCGCTGCACCTCGACGGCCGCGCGTTCGCCAACGGGCCCAAGACCGTGGTATTCCGGGATTGAGGAAAGGGATGGCCATCACGCCCACGCCGCCCGCCCGCGCAGACGAGGATCAGGGCCTCGCGACCGGCTCCGCCGCGCCGCAGTCCCCGGAGCGCAGTCTCGAGCGCGCGCTCGGCAACCAGATCCGCGCACTGCGCCGTCAGCACGATCTGTCGGTCGCCGATCTGGCGAGCGCGTCCGGCATTTCGAACGGCATGCTGTCCAAGATCGAGAACGGCGGGATCTCGCCCTCGCTCGCCACGCTGCAAGCGATTTCAGGCGTGCTCCAGGTGCCGCTGTCGTCGCTGTTCGCCTCGTTCGAGGAGCGGCAGGACTGTTCCTATGTCCCGACCGGCCAGGGCCTGACCATCGAGCGGCGCGGCACCAAGGTCGGCCATGTCTATCAGCTGCTCGGCCATGTCCTGCGCGGCGACGTCGTGGTCGAGCCCTATCTGATCACGCTGCGCGACCGAGCCGCGCCGCACACCAGCTTCCGCCACAGCGGCGTCGAGTTCATCTACATGCTCAGCGGCGATGTCCGTTACCGCCACGGCTCCGAAACCTATCATCTCAAGCCGGGGGATTCGCTGCTGTTCGACAGCAGCGCCCTGCACGGTCCGGAAACCCTCAGCGACGGTGAAACAGTCTATCTGTCGATCATCGTCTACCCGCGCAGCCAGCCGTGAATTTCTTGAGGAGAAATCTTGTTTCCTCCAATGGACCGCTTTAAAGGACGGTCAGTTCGGGAGGAACGCGGGAATGTGCGGCATCGTCGGATTGTTCCTGAAAGACAAAGCGCTCGAGCCGCGGCTCGGTGCGCTGCTCGCCGGCATGCTCGAGGTGATGAGCGATCGCGGCCCCGACAGCGCGGGCTTTGCCGTCTATGGTGGCGGCGGCGATGACCGGCTGAAGCTGACCGTGCGCGGCCCGCAGCTCGACGGCGTCGCCGCAGCGCTAGGCCCGGATGTGACCGGCACGATCCGCGACACCCATCTCGTCCTGTCCTTCCCCAAGGCGCGCGAGGAGCATGTGCGCGGCTGGCTCGCCACCCAGCGCCCCGATCTCGCCGTGATCGGGATCGGCGAGCGGATCGAGCTGTACAAGGAGGTCGGCCTCCCCGCCGATGTGGCAAAGCGCTTCGGCCTCGCCGCCATGTCGGGCACCCACGCCATCGGCCATACCCGCATGGCCACCGAAAGCGCGGTGACCACCGCCGGCGCGCATCCCTTCTCGACCGGCGCGGACCAGTGCCTCGTCCACAACGGCTCGCTGTCGAACCACCGCAGCCTGCGCCGGATGCTCGAGCCGCAGGGCATCGCCTTCGCCACCGACAACGACAGCGAAGTCGCCGCGGGCTACCTCACCTGGAAGATGCGCGAGGGCGCGACGCTGGCCGAGGCGCTCGAGGCCGGGCTCGACGACCTCGACGGCTTCTACACCTTCGTCGTCGGGACGGAGAGCGGCTTCGCGGTGATGCGCGATCCGATCTCGTGCAAGCCCGCGGTGATGGCCGAGACCGATCGCTACGTCGCGTTCGGCTCCGAATATCGCGCGTTGGTCGGCCTTCCTGGAATCGAGCAGGCGCGCGTGTTCGAGCCCGAGCCGGCGCGCGTCTACGCCTGGGAACGCCACTGATGCAGGTCGTCGATCTCGCCGCGACCAGCCGGCGCGAGCTCAACCGCCAGCTTCATGCGCTTGCGGCCAACACCAACGAGACGCTGTGGCGCGTCGAAAATCCCGAGGGGCAGCATGCGCTCGCCGCCGGGCTCGATGCGCCGGTCACGGTCGAGATCGCGGGCCACGCCGGCTATTACTGCGCCGGCATGAACAGCCAGGCGACGGTGGTCATCGAAGGCAACGCCGGGGTCGGCGTGGCCGAGAACATGATGTCGGGCACGGTCCATGTGAAAGGCGACGCCAGCCAGTCGGCCGGCGCCACCGCGCACGGCGGGCTGCTGGTGATCGATGGCAATGCAGCGGCGCGTTGCGGCATCTCGATGAAGGGAGTCGACATCGTCGTGAAGGGTTCGATCGGCCCGATGAGCGCCTTCATGGCGCAGTCGGGCACGCTGGTGGTGCTCGGCGACGCCGGCGACGCGCTCGGCGATTCGATCTACGAGGCGAAGCTGTTCGTCCGCGGCGAAGTGAAGAGTCTGGGCGCCGACTGCGTCGAGAAGGAGATGCGCGACGAGCACCGCAGCGCGTTGCGCCGGCTCCTCGATGCCGCGGGTCTGGACGACGCCGAGGTCGACGAATTCAAGCGCTACGGCTCGGCGCGCACGCTCTACAATTTCCACGTCGACAACGCCGCGGCGTACTGAGGACAGCGATGGACCTGACCAACATCCCCCAGACGCGGCCGCGCCAGTCGGCGACGTTCGATCCCTACACGATGTCCGAGATCCGCCGCGCGGCGGCGACCGGCATTTACGACATCCGCGGCGCCGGGACCAAGCGCGCCCTCCCCCATTTCGACGACCTGCTGTTCCTCGGCGCGTCGATCTCGCGCTATCCGCTCGAGGGCTATCGCGAGAAATGCGCGACCGACGTTTGGCTCGGCACGCGCTTCGCGAGCAAGCCGATCCACCTCAAGACCCCGGTCACGATCGCGGGCATGAGCTTCGGCTCGCTCTCCGCCCAGGCCAAGGAAGCGCTCGGCCGCGGCGCGACGCTCGCCGGCACCTCGACCACCACCGGCGACGGCGGCATGACGCCCGAAGAACGCGGCCAATCGAGCATCCTTGTCTACCAATATCTGCCGTCGCGCTACGGCATGAACCCCGCCGACCTGCGCAAGGCCGACGCGATCGAGATCGTCATCGGCCAAGGGGCCAAGCCCGGCGGCGGCGGCATGCTGCTCGGTCAGAAGATCTCGGATCGCGTCGCCGAGATGCGCACCCTGCCCAAGGGCATCGACCAGCGCTCGGCGTGCCGCCATCCCGACTGGACCGGCCCGGACGATCTCGAGATCAAGATCGAGGAACTGCGCGAGATCACCGATTGGGAAAAGCCGATCTACGTCAAGGTCGGGGCGACCCGCCCTTATTATGATATCGCGCTCGCGGTGAAATCGGGCGCCGACGTGGTCGTGCTCGACGGAATGCAAGGCGGCACGGCGGCGACGCAGGACGTGTTCATCGAGCATGTCGGCTTGCCGATCCTCGCCGCGATCCGCCCGGCGGTGCAGGCGCTGCAGGATCTCGGCATGCATCGCAAGGTCCAGCTGATCGTGTCGGGCGGCATACGCAGCGGCGCGGACGTCGCCAAGGCGCTGGCGCTCGGCGCGGACGCGGTCGCGATCGGCACCGCGGCGCTGGTCGCGCTCGGCGACAACGACCCCGCGCATGAGGCCGAATATCAGGCGCTCGGCACCACCGCCGGCGCCTATGACGATTGGCAGGAGGGCCGCGACCCGGCGGGCATCACCACGCAGGATCCGGTGCTCGCCGCGCGGCTCGATCCGGTCGCCGCCGGGCGCCGGCTGGCTAACTATCTCGCGGTGCTGACGCTCGAGGCGCAGACGATCGCGCGCGCCTGCGGCAAAAGCCATCTGCACAATCTCGAGCCGGAGGACTTGGTCGCGCTGACGATCGAGGCGGCGGCGATGGCGCGCGTTCCGCTCGCCGGGACGGACTGGATACCGGGGCAGACGCGTTTCTGATTCAATTGCTGGGGACAGAAGATGACCATTGACCTCGCCGACGTCGCCAAGCAGAAGTCGATCAAATATTTTTTGATCTCCTACACCGATCTGTTCGGCAGCCAGCGCGCCAAGCTGGTGCCGGCGTCCGCGATCGGCGGCATGCAGAAAGCCGGCGCCGGCTTCGCCGGCTTCGCCACCTGGCTCGACATGACTCCGGCCGACCCCGACCTTTTCGCGAAGCCCGATCCGGAGACCCTGATTCAGTTGCCGTGGAAGCCCGAGGTCGGCTGGCTCGCCGCCGACCTGTGGATGGACGGCAAGGAGGTCGCGCACGCGCCGCGCAACGTGCTGCGCACGCAGCGCGCGCGCGCCGCGGAGCAGGGCCTGCAGATGAAGACCGGCGTCGAATGCGAATTCTTCCTGATCGCGCCCGACGGCACGACGATCGCCGACGGCGCCGACACCCAGGTCAAGCCGTGCTACGACCAGCAGGCGCTGATGCGGCGCTACGACGTCATCACCGAGATCTGCGATTGCATGCTGTCGCTCGGCTGGGAGCCGTACCAGAACGACCATGAGGACGCGAACGGCCAGTTCGAGATGAATTGGCTCTATGCCGACGCGCTGATCACCGCCGATCGCCAATCCTTTTTTAAGTATATGGTCAAGGCGATCGCCGAGAAGCACGGCCTGCGCGCGACCTTCATGCCCAAGCCGTTCGTCCATCTCACCGGCAACGGCTGCCACATGCACGTCTCGCTGTGGAAGGGTCAGGAGAATGCGTTCGAGGACGCGACGGCTGCGAGCGGCCTCGCCCCGCTTGCGCTCCACTTCATCGGCGGGCTGATCCACTCGGCTGATGCGCTTGCCGCGATCCTCAATCCGACGGTCAACAGCTACAAGCGGATCAATGCGCCGCGCACACTGTCCGGCGCGACCTGGGCGCCCAATTCGGTCACCTGGACCGGCAACAACCGCACCCATATGATCCGCGTGCCCGAGGGCGACCGCTTCGAGCTTCGCCTGGCCGACGGCGCGGTCAATCCCTATCTGATGCCCGCCGCCGTGCTCGCGGCGGGGCTTGAAGGCATCGCCAGCGGCCGCGATCCGGGACCGCGCCGCGACATGAACATGTACACCGACGGGCACACACTGAGCGACGTCAAGCGGCTGCCGCTCAACTTGCTCGACGCGTTGCGCGCGCTCGAGGCATCGAGCGTGCTGCGCGAGGCGCTCGGCGCGTTCGTCCCGGCCTATCTCAAGCTGAAGCGCTCCGAATGGGACGATTTCGCGCGCCACCTTACCCAATGGGAACGCGACACCACGCTCGATTGCTAGGCGGTCTCAGCGCCCCTGCCACGCCCCGGCGCGCTTCTCGACGAACGCGCTCATCCCCTCGGCCTTGTCCGCGGTGGCGAACAGGCCGTGAAACAGCCGCCGCTCGAAAGCGATGCCCTGCGCGAGGCCGAGCTCAAGCGAGGCGTTGACCGCTTCCTTGTTGGCGATCACCGCCAGGGGCGGCAGCGCGGCGATCGTCCGCGCCGTCTTCATCGCCTCGTCGATCAGCGTTTCGGCCGGCACGACGCGTGCGACCAGGCCGGCGCGCTCGGCCTCGGCGGCGTCCATCATCCGCCCGGTCAGACACATCTCCATCGCCTTGGCCTTGCCGACTGCCGCGGTCAGCCGCTGCGATCCGCCCATGCCAGGGATCACGCCGAGCTTGATCTCGGGCTGGCCAAACTGCGCGCTGTCCGCGGCGATGATGAAATCGCACATCATCGCCACTTCGCAGCCGCCGCCGAGCGCGAAGCCGGCGACCGCGGCAATGATCGGCTTGCGCGTCGCGGCGAAGCGCTCCCAATCCTTGCCAAAGTTGGCGGCGTAAGTCTCGGCGAACCCCGCCGCCTGCATCTCCTTGATGTCGGCGCCCGCGGCGAACGCCTTTTCGCTGCCGGTGAGCACGGCGCAGCGCTGCTCCGGGTCGGTGTCGAAATCGGCAAGGACCTGGAGCAGATCGGCGAGGACCTGCTGATTAAGCGCGTTGAGCGCTTGCGGCCGATTGATCCGCACGAGAGTGACGGCGTCGTGCCGCTCGACCAGCAGGGTTTGATAGCCGTCCATATCGGATCTCCAGCAGGGTCAGGGCCGCGGCGTCCATTCGTCGGCGGCGGAAAGCGGGGCGAATATCTGGTCGATGACATGATCGGTTACCCCCTCGGGAGTCGCGGGATCCCAGCGCGGCGCATTGTCCTTGTCGACGATCAGGGCGCGCACCCCTTCGATCAGGTCATGCCGCTGGCAGACATGGCTAGCGAGACCATATTCGACCTTCATTTCCTTCGCGAAGTCGACGTGATCGCGCCCCTGCGCCAGCAGCCGCAGCGCCACCTTGCACGCTTGCGGCGACTTGCCGGCGAGCGTCGTGCGTTCCTTACGCGCCCATTCGGAGTCGTCAGCATCGAACGCGGCGAGGATGTCCTCATAACGATCGGCGGCGAACAGCCGGTCGATCGCCGCGCGGTTGCGCTCGATCCGCGCCGGTGGCGCCACGGTCGCGGCGTCCGCGAGGATCGCCTCGACATTGTCGGGTGCGGCGTCCAGCCTGGCTTTGACGTCGGCCAGCGAATCTGACGGCAGATAGTGCGTCGCCAGGCCGAGCGAGAGACATTCGGCGCCGTCAAGCCGCGCCCCGGTCAGCGCGAGGAACTGCCCCACCCGCCCCGGCAGCCGCGACAGATACCATCCGGCGCCGACATCGGGAAACAGCCCGATCGCGGTCTCGGGCATCGCAAACCTCGTGCGTTCGGTGGCGATCCGATATTTCGCAGGCAGCGCGAGACCGACCCCGCCGCCCATCGTGATCCCGTCCATGAACGCGACCACGGTCTTCGCGTAGGTGAACAGCTGATGGTTGAGCCGATACTCAGTGAAGAAGAAGCGGCGCGCGGCGACGCCGTCGTCGCGGCCGCTTTCCCACATCGCACGAATATCTCCGCCCGCGCAGAAGCCGCGGCCCTCGGCATGGTCGATCGTGACGAGCCGGATGGCTTCGTCCTCGCGCCACGCGTCGAGCGCATCCCCCATCGCCTCACACATGCCGAGCGTCAACGCGTGGAGCGCCTCGGGCCGATTCAGGCGGAACCGGGCGACGCCGCGATCGCGCTCGACGAGAACTTGCCCCTCGTTCACCTGACGGCAGACTCGGCTTCAATCATCGCGACGCTGGGCATACATTCCCCCTGCTCATGGATCGCTACCGGCGCGACACCGTCTCGACCATCGACGACCGCGAAGCAAGATCAGATCGGCGACGCCCGCCTCCAGGAGCTGGAGCTTCACCGCTCGCCGCCATTGAGCAGTCGTACGAAATCGGACCATGAGATTGCGGCCATCCGGTACGGCGGCTAGTCATCCGCTATGTCGGATATCTCCCGTTTCTTCGCCATCGCCGCACAATGGCGCGACGATCCGGTCGCCATCGCCACCGTCATCGCGACCTGGGGATCGGCGCCGCGTCCGCGCGGCAGCCACATGCTGGTCCATGGCGATGGCCGCTTCGAGGGCTCGGTCTCGGGCGGCTGCGTCGAGGGCGAGGTGATCGCCGCGGCGGAGGAAGTGATCGCGGACGGCGGGTTTCGCCTGCTGCGCTTTGGCGTCGCCGACGCGGCGGCGTGGGAGGTCGGCCTGCCGTGCGGCGGCGAGATCGCCGTGCTGGTCCAGCGCATCGGGTCGGACGGCTTCCCCCCCGATCTGTTCGACACGATCGCCGCGGCGCGATCGGCTGGCCAAGCGATGGCGCTCAGCACCGATCTCACGACCGGCCAAACGTCGGCCGGCGACGAGCCCGGCCCGGATCGCTTCGTCAACAATTACGCGCCGCAGCGGCGGATGCTCATCGTCGGTGCCGTACAGATCGCCCAATCCCTCGTGGCGCTGGCGCAGACGCTCGACATCCGCGCGACGGTGATCGATCCGCGCGCGCGCTTCCTGACGCCGGAGCGCTTTCCCGGCTGCGAACTCGACGACCGCTGGCCCGACGAAGCGATCGCCGCGCGCGCGCCCGACCGCGCCACCGCGGTGATCACGCTGAGTCACGATCCCAAGATCGACGACGCCGCGCTGGCCGCCGCCCTCGCGTCGCCCGCGCGCTACATCGCGTCGCTCGGATCGCGCCGCAGCCACGCCAGCCGGCTCGATCGGCTGCGCGCGCGCGGCTTCGACGACAGCCAGCTGGCGCGCATCGAGGGGCCGGCCGGGCTCGACATCGGCGCGATCGGCCCAGCCGAGATCGCCTTGTCGATCGCCGCCGGCGCGATCCGGGCGTTCGCCGCGGACTGACCGGTGATCGCGATCGAGCAGACCGTTGCCATGCTGCTGTGCGCAGGGCTGTCGCGGCGGTTCGGCGACGAGGACAAGCTGCTCGCGCCGCTGCGAGGAAAGCCGCTTGTCGCGCATGCGGCCGAGATGCTCGTGACGCTACCCTTCAAACAGCAAATGGCAGTGGTTCCCGCGCGCGCTGGCCCGCTTCATCGGCTGCTTGCAGATTTGGGGTTCACGCTGGTGGAGAATGTACAGCCGGAAGCCGGTCAGGACTTATCGGTCCGCCTTGGTCTCAAGCGCGCATTGGAGTTGGCGCCGCATGGCGCTTTGCTCGCTCTGGGCGACATGCCGAACATCACTCGCGGCCATCTCGCACGTTTGGCAACGCTCGCGGATGACGACAGGGTGGCGATCAGCGCGACCGACGATTGGCGCGCGCCGCCGATGCTGATCCCTGTCGCGCGCGCCGAGCAGATCCTCGGTCGACCGCAGCGGAAAACGAAGGAGTTGATCTCCGCCGGCGCGATCGTCGAGCTGCGCGTTCCGGCCTCGGAATTGCGCGATTTCGACACCCGCGCCGATTTCGCCGCGGAGCCGGACTAAAGCGGCAGCCCCACATAATTCTCGGCGATCGAAGTACGCGCCGCCTCAGACGACGCGATATAATCGAGCTCGGCAATCTGCATCCGCCGTTCGAACGCTCCGTCTTCGGGGAAGCGATGCATCAGCTTGGTCAGATACCAGCTGAACCGTTCGGCCTGCCACACCCGCCGCAGCGCTTTCTCCGAATAATCCGCGATCCCGGCTTCGTCGCCACGCGTTAAGAAGGCGATCAGCGCGTCGGACAGATAAGCAACGTCGGACGACGCCAGGTTGAGCCCCTTCGCCCCCGTCGGCGGCACGATATGCGCGCTATCGCCAGCGAGGAACAGCCGTCCGTGCCGCATCGGCTCCGACACGAACGAGCGCAGCGGCGCGATCGATTTCTCGATCGAAGGGCCGCGCGTCATCCCAGCTGCGGCCTGCGGACCCAGCCGGATCGCGAGCTCATCCCAGATGCGATCGTCGGACCAGTCTTCCAGCTTTTCCTCGAGAGGGACCTGAACGTAGTAGCGGCTGCGCGTCGGCGAGCGCATCGACGCCAGCGCGAAGCCGCGATCGTGGCTGGCGTAGATCAGCTCATGGTCGCATGGCGCGACGTCGGCGAGGATGCCGAGCCAGCCGAACGGATAGGCGCGCTCGAACGTCTGCCGTCCGCCTTGCGGCATCGCGCTGCGCGAGGGACCATGAAAGCCGTCGCAGCCGACGACGACGTCGCAATCGACGCGCTCGCCGTCGCCCCAGGTTACGAACGGCCGATCGCCGTCAACGTCGTGCAACGCGACGTCGCGCGCCTCCCACACGATCTCCAGGTCGCGCGCCGGCGCGGCGGCGATCAGGTCGCGGGTTAGCTCGGTCTGGCCGTAGACGGTGACGTAGTGACCCGTCAGCCCGGCAATGTCGATCCGGATCAGCCGCTCGCCGTCGGCCAGCGCGAAGCCGCCGTGCGGCAGCCCCTCGGCATCGAGCCGCGTGTTTACGCCCAGGCGATGGAGCAGATCGGTCGTCGTGCGTTCGAGCACGCCCGCGCGGATGCGGCTTTCGACATGCGCGCACGTCTGGCGCTCGACGATCAACGCCTCCACCCCGGCCTGGCGCAGCAGGTGGCCGAGCAGCAGCCCCGCCGGCCCCGCGCCGACAATCGCGACCTGGGTCTGCCGCGTCACGCCGAGTTCAATTGCCGCTCGAGCGCGTCGAGCACGCGATAGCAGGGCAGCACCTGCGCGACCGAGCTATTGGGCTCGCGGCCCTCGCGGATCGCGGCGACGAATTCGCGATCCTGCAATTCGATGCCGTTGAGCGAGACATCGACGTTGGACACGTCGACCGCCTCTTCCTTGCCCGTCACCAGATCGTCGTAGCGCGCGATCCAGGTGCCGTTGTCGCAGATGTAGCGGAAGAAGGTGCCAAGCGGCCCGTCGTTGTTGAAGCTCAGCGACAGCGTACAGATCGCGCCGCTTTCCGCCTTGAGCTGGATCGACATGTCCATTGCGATGCCGAGTTCCGGGTGGATCGGCCCCTCGAGTGCATTGGCCTGGACGATCGGCCCGGCCTGATAGGCGAACAGATCGACCGTGTGCGCCGCGTGGTGCCATAGCAGATGATCGGTCCACGAGCGCGGCTGGCCCTTGGCGTTCATGTTCTTGCGGCGGAAGAAATAGGTCTGCACGTCCATCTGCTGGATCGCGATCTCGCCGGCGATGATCTTGTTGTGGACATATTGATGGCTCGGATTGAACCGGCGGGTGTGGCCGACCATGCAGGTCAGGCCGGTCTCCTGCGCCTTGGCCAGCACCGCCTCGGCGTCGGCCAGGCTGTCGGCGAGCGGGATCTCGACCTGGACATGCTTGCCCGCGTTCATGCACTGGATCGCCTGCCCGGCGTGCATCTGCGTCGGCGTGCACAGGATCACCGCGTCGACATCGTCGCGCGCTAGGCTGTCGGCGAGATCGGTGGTGGCGTGGCCGATGCCGTATTTGGCGGCGACCGCCTGGGTCGGCTCGAGCCGCCGGCCGACCAGGCTGGTGACCTCGACGCCCTGGATCAGCTTGAGCCCGTCGAGATGCTTTTCACCGAAAGCGCCAGCGCCGGCGAGGGCGATCTTCATGAGAAGCTCCGTTCATTGACAGGTTTGAGGACCATGTGGCCGACCGCGGTGTTCGACGCGGGCACATGGTAGAAACGGTGCAGTTCCTCGGCGTGCGGGCCGAGCGCGCCGCGCATGATCAGCCACATCACCAGCTCGATCCCCTCGGACCCGGCCTCGCGCAGATAATCGATGTGGCGCAGCGCGCGCAGCCGATCGGGATCGGCGGTGAGATCGTCGAGGAAGGCGGTGTCGAATTCGCGGTTGATCAGCCCCGCGCGCGGCCCCTGGAGCTGGTGGCTCATCCCGCCTGTGCCCCAGATCTGGACGTTGAGATCGTCGGGATAGCTCGCCACCGCGCGCGCGATCGCCTCGCCCAGCTTCCAGCAGCGCGCGCCGGTCGGCGGCGGATACTGGACGACGTTGACCGCAAGCGGGATCACCTTGACCGGCCATGCCGCGGGCTCGCCGAACATCAGCGACAGCGGCACGGTCAGCCCATGGTCGACGTCCATCTCGTTGACGATGGTCATGTCGAACTCGTCGAGGATCAGGCTCTCGGCGAGGTGCGCGGCGAGATCGGCATGCCCCTCGACCACCGGCACCGGGCGCGGCCCCCAGCCCTCGTCGGCCGGGGGGAACTCGTCGGCGCAACCGATCGCGAAGGTCGGGATCATCTGCAGCGAGAAGCTTGTCGCATGGTCGTTGAACACGAGGATGACGACGTCGGGGCGCTCCTCCTCCACGAACTGCTTGGCGAACTCGTAGCCGGCGAACACCGGCGCCCAATAGTCGTCGCCGGTCTTGCCGAGATCGATCGCCGCGCCGATCGCGGGGACGTGACTCGTCGAGATACCGGCAGTGATGCGCGCCATCAGCTCGGCTTCTTCGAGCGCAGGCCCTCGGGCGAACGGCCGCCGGCCAGCATCATCGCGGCATAGTCCTCTTGGCTGCCGCCGGTCATCCGCGCCGCCGCCCACTGAAAGCTCTTGCCGTCGGTGGCGAAGATCTTGGCGAGGAAATAAATATTGCCGCCCTCGGCGATCATTGCATTGAAGTCGCGCGCCAGCACCGTTTCCTTGGCCGCCTCGGACATCTTCCACTCGTCGAGATAGGCGCGCTCGTCGGCCTTGAACCGGTCGCGGTTGTCGGCCTTCATGAGGCTCATGCAGAACTGGTTGAGCCAATAGCCTTGGCGCGCGCGCTTGGCTGTGAACACGGTCGTGCCGGGGATATCGTCGAGATCGTGCGGATCGTCGAACTGCGGATTGCTCACAGCCCGCGCGCCTTCAATTGCGTGTCGAGCCGCGGATAGACGCGGCGCGCATTGCCCGAAAAGATCTTCGCCTTGTCCGCGTCCGAGAGCGGCAGCGCGTCGACATAGCGCTTGGTGTCGTCGAAATAGAAGCCGGTCTGCGGATCGATCCCGCGCACCGCGCCGACCATCTCGGATCCGAACAGGATATTGTCGATGTCGATCACCTCGACGAGCAGGTCGATCCCCGGCTGGTGATAGACGCAGGTGTCGAAATAGACGTTCTTCATCACATGCGTGGCGAGCGGCGGCTGCTTGAGCATGTCGGCGAGCCCGCGATAGCGCCCCCAATGATAGGGCACCGCGCCGCCGCCGTGCGGGATGATGAAGCGCAGCGTCGGGAAATCCTTGAACAGATCGCCTTGGATGAATTGCATGAACGCGGTGGTGTCCGCGGCGATATAGTACGCCCCGGTCGCGTGGAACGCCGGGTTGCAGCTGCCCGAGACGTGGACCATCGCCGGCACGTCGAGCTCGACCATCTTCTCGTAGAACGGATACCAGGAACGATCGGTCAGCGGCGGCGCGCTGAAATGGCCGCCGCTCGGATCGGGATTGAGGTTGCAGCCGACGAAGCCGTATTCGGTGACGCAGCGCTCGAGCTCGACGATCGAATGCGCGATCGGCACGCCCGGCGACTGCGGCAGCTGGCACACGCCGATGAAGGTCTCGGGATAAAGCCGCACCACCCGCGCGATCAGATCGTTGCACGCGCGCGTCCACGCTTGGCTCACGCCCTCGTCGCCGATATGATGCGCCATCGTCGAGGCGCGCGGGCTGAAGATCGTCATGTCGGCGCCGCGTTCTTGGACGAGCTTGAGCTGATTCGCCTCGATTGTCCCACGAATTTCGTCGTCGCTGATCGCGGGATAGGACGGCGCCGCCCGCCCCGCCTCAAACGCCGCGATCTGCGCCTCGCGCCACGCATCGTGCGCGGCAGGCGCGGTGGTGTAATGCCCGTGGCAATCGATGATCATGCGGCTTGCGCCCTCGGCTGGAGGAGCAGCGCGACCTTGTCGGCAAGATGCGCCGGCGGGGCAAGGTGCAGCGACCCGATCGCGCGTTGCCGCTCGATCGTGGCGCGCGCCATCGCGCTGCCGGTGCCGAGCCCGTCGAGCGTCTTGACTACTTCCTCCATCTCGGCCGCACGCCGCAGCCCGTGGACCATCATGCGATCGAGATTGTAATCCGCCTTGCCGACCCAGTCGGTGCCCGGCCAGCCGTCGGCGAGCGACGCGAACACTTCGTCGGCGACGCCCGCTGCCTCCGCCGCGAGGAGGCATTCGGTGGTCAGCGCTTCGAGACCCTTGACCATCACCGAGCGGATCATCTTGATCGCCGACGCCGCGCCGACCGGCCCGTCGATCACGCGCGGCGCGAAGCCGAAGCACGCGAGCGCCGCAGCACCATCGGCCGCGTGCGGCCCGCTCGCCAGCATCGCCACCGCGCGCCCCGCCGGATGCACCGGCGCCATCACCGCGACGTCGACATAGCGCCCGCCCCTCGCCTCGATCGCGTCGCGCGCGGCGCGCTTGGTCGACGGCGCGACGCTGTTCATGTCGCAATAAAATGCCCCCGGCGCGATCGACGCCGCCGTTTCGGCCGCGGCCGCCAGCGCCTGATCCGCCGTGACCAGCGACACGATCAGCCCCGCCCCCGTGACGGCAGCGGCATTGCTCCGCGCGCCGCGGGCGCCGGACGCCGCAAAGTCGGCGAGCTTGTCCGCTGCCACGGCCGGATCATCGGTCCTGCGATCGTAGCCGACCGCCGCCAGTCCCTTGGCAAACGCCATCCCGGCCTCGCCGAAGCCCACGAAGACGATTTCAGCCGGTTTGTCCGCCATGCCGCTTGGCTAGGCGCGCTGACCATTGGGCACCAATCGGAATGCGCACCGCGCTATTCGCTTTTTGGAATTGTATGTTGCGCGACAGCGATCAGGAAATCGATGAAAGTCCGCTGCACGGTGGTGGGCCGCCAGTCGGCGCGCGTAGTGAGGCCGATCGTGCGTACGCTGCGCTCGAGCGGCCCGCCGATCAGCGCGAGCAGCCCGGCGCGCAGCTCCATCCAAATTTGCGCCGGCGACAGCAGGGTCAGATAATCTCCCGCCAGCAGCAGGCCGCGGATGGTCATCACTGATCCGCAATCGATCGGCGCGGGCGGCAGCGGCCCGCCGGCGAACAACGCTTCCCACTGCAGGCGCAACGGCGCTCCCTGCCCGCCGACGATCCACGGATAGGCCATCAGCGACGCCGCATCGCTGTTTCCTGCTACGGCCAACGGGTGATCGGCGCGTGCGACGATCGCCAGCCGATCGACCAGCAATGGGCGCTGCACCAGATCCGGACCCGGCGAAGGGTCGCGCAGCGCCCCTACAGCGAGGTCGATCCGCCCGTCGCGCAACAGATCGATCAATTCGCGATGCGCGCCTTCGATCACCACCATCTGCGCGCCCGGACTCGCCTCGTGCAGCCGCGCCATCGCGTTGGGCAGCAGGCGCGCGCGCGCCAGCGGCATCGCTCCGATGACGATCCCCTCGCCCCCGGCCCTGCCCGCAAGCGCATCCACCTCGGCGATCCCCGATGCGCGCGCCCCGCGCGCCC
>CAXTMX010000014.1:32052-33572 GCA_964245585.1 uncultured Sphingomonadaceae bacterium
GGGTCAGCACCACGCCGCGCCCGCGCCGCTCGGCCAGCGGCACCCCGGTCAGCCGCTCGACGTCCCGCACCGCGCGGTGCAGCGCGGGCTGCGAGCCCTTGGTCTGCGCCGCCGCGGCGACAAAACTGCCGGCGTCCGCGAGCGCCAGCAAGGCGCGCAAGTGCGCCATGGTCAGCAATCGCTCAGGCTGGGCAAACCCCGCCGCGCCGCGCCGCAACGACCGCATCGCCGAGCCGAGATGGTCAAACGCCTCGCCGGCGCGCGCGGCGACCAGCCGGCCTGCGGCGGTGGGCTCCATCCCGCCAGGCCGGCGCGTGAACAGTGGGGCAGCGAGGCTCGCCTCAAGCTTGGCGAGACCCTGGGTCAGCGCCGGCTGCGACAGGTTGACCCTGCCTGCCGCGGCGCTGACGCTGCCCGAAGCCGCAACGGCGGCGACGGCGTTGAGATGCCGCAAATTGAGGCTGAGAGGATCGAGCGCCATCCACATCCTATAGCAAAAACTTATCGCAAATCCCCAGTTTCGATTTGCGCGACGCCAGGTCCTGGCTCATGCCGCCGGTGAGGAGACCAGCATGGCCGGAATCGTTGTTCGCGATATCGAGCGCGCCGAACATCACGTGATCGACGGCCTCGCCGCGGCCGGGGTCGCGACCGTCCACGAAGCCCAAGGCCGGATCGGCCTGCTGGCCGCCTCGATGCGCCCGATTTATCCCGGCGCGCGGATCGCCGGATCGGCCGTGACGATCTCCGCCCCGCCCGGCGACAACTGGATGCTCCATGTCGCGATCGAGCAGTTGCGTCCCGGCGACATCCTCGTCCTCGCGCCGACCAGCCCGTGCCTCGACGGCTATTTCGGCGATCTGCTGGCGACCTCGGCGATGGCGCGCGGCTGCCGCGGACTCGTGATCGACGCCGGAGTGCGCGACGTGCGCGATCTGACACAGATGGGCTTTCCGGTCTGGTCCAAGGCGGTGTTCGCGCAAGGCACGATCAAAGTGACGCTCGGCTCGGTCAACGTGCCCATAGTCTGCGCAAACGCCGCGATTGAAGCCGGCGACGTGGTCGTCGCCGACGACGACGGCGTGTGCGTGGTCAAGCGCGCCGATGCCGCAGCCGTGCTCGCCCAGTCGCGCGAGCGCGAAGCCGCCGAGGAGGCCAAGCGCCAGCGCCTCGCCGCTGGCGAATTAGGCCTCGACATCTACGACATGCGCGGCAAGCTCGAGCAGCTCGGCCTCAAATATGTCTGACGGCGTTCCTTGCATGTGGATGCGCGGCGGGACCTCGAAGGGCGGCTATTTCCTCAAGTCCGATCTGCCCGACGACATCGCTGCGCGCGACGCTTTCCTGCTGCGCGCGATGGGCTCGCCCGATCCGCGCCAGATCGACGGGATGGGCGGCGCCGATCCGCTGACCTCGAAGGTCGCGGTCGTCGCCCGATCGGAACGCGCTGGGATCGACGTCGATTATCTCTTCCTCCAGCTGTTCGTCGATCAGGCGATCGTCACCGACGCGCAGAATTG
>CAXTMX010000014.1:33582-40452 GCA_964245585.1 uncultured Sphingomonadaceae bacterium
CTATGAGGGTGACGCGAAGATCGACGGCGTGCCGGGCACCGCCGCCCCGATCCCGCTCGAATTCCGCGACACTGCCGGCTCGAGCTGCGGTACGCTGCTGCCGACGGGCAACCCCGCCGACGTGATCGACGGAATCGCGACGACGCTGATCGACAATGGCATGCCCTGCGTCGTGATGCGCGCGAGCGACATCGGCGCGACCGGTTACGAGGATCGCGACACACTCGACGCCGCCACCGAGCTCAAGGCGCGGGTCGAGGCGATCCGGCTCAAGGCCGGCCCCTTGATGAACCTCGGCGACGTCGCCGAGAAATCGGTGCCCAAGATGATGCTCGTGGCGCCGCCGCGAGACGGCGGTGCGGTCACCGCGCGCTCGTTCATCCCGCATCGCGCGCACGCCTCGATCGGCGTGCTCGGCGCGGTCAGCGTCGCCACCGCCTGCCTGATCGTGGGATCGCCGGCGGCGTCGGTCGCGGTCGTGCCCGGCGGCCGGCGCAAAATCCTATCGGTCGAGCATCCGACCGGAGAAACCAGCTGCATCATCGAGACCGACGACACCGGCAAAGTCGTCACCGCGGCGATGCTGCGGACCGCGCGCAAGCTGTTCGACGGACGAATTTTCGGATGAACAGGATCCAGAGCTGGACCGACACGCCCTCGACCCCCGGCTGGCGGCCGCCTGCCGGCGCGGTCGACGCGCACGTCCATGTCTTCGGTCCCGAGGCGCGCTTCCCCTTCTCGCCCAAGGCCAAATATCATCCCGAGGACGCCACCCCTGAGATGCTGTTCGCATTGCGTGACAGACTCGGCTTCTCGCGCAACGTGATCGTCCAGGCGTCGTGCCACGGCACCAACAATGATGCGACGCTCGACGGCATCGCCCGCTCGAACGGCGCCGCGCGCGGGGTTGCGGTCGTCGCCGGCGACGTCGGCGACGCCGAGCTCGAGCGGCTGCACATCGGCGGCATCCGCGCGGTGCGCTTCAACTTCCTCAAGCGCCTCGTCGACGACGCGCCCAAGGATCAGTTCCTCGCGACCGCCGAGCGCATCGCCCGGCTTGGCTGGCACGTGGTGGTCTATTTCGAGGCCGATCTGCTCGACGAGCTGACCCCGTTCCTCGCCGCGATCCGGACGACGGTGGTGGTCGACCATCTGGGCCGCCCTGACATTGCCCAGGGTCCGGCAGGCAAAGATATCACCGCGTTCAAGCAGCTGCTCGACGATCATCCGCATGTCTGGACCAAGGTTTCGGGCGCCGAACGGCTATCCGTTCAGGGCGCGCCCTTCGACGACTTCGTCGAGGTTGTTCGCCCGATCGTCGAACGCTATCCCGATCGCGTGCTGTGGGGCACGGACTGGCCGCACCCCAACATGCAGGATGCGATTCCCGACGACGGCAAGCTCGTCGACGTCGTACCGCGCTTAGCCGTGACGGCAGAGTTTCAGCGTAAGTTATTGATCGACAATCCAAACCGGCTTTATTGGGCTGACTGAGCGGCGATCGCGAGCCTGCGTTGCGCTTGGATCAGGTGCAGCCGCTCCACCATTCTGCCGTCGATTCGGATCGCGCCTTTGCCGGCATTCTCGGGCTGGTCGAATGCGTCAACGATGGCGCGGGCTTCGGCCAACGCTTCCGGCGAGGGCGAAAAGGCGATGTTGCACGGGGCAACCTGTCGCGGGTGGATCAGCGTCTTGCCGTCAAAGCCAAACTCGACCGCCTGGCGGCATTGCGCCGTAAAGCCAGCATCGTCCTCCAAGTCGTTATAAACGCCATCCAATATCCCGATGCCCCATCCGCGTGCCGCGGCGATGGCAAGGCCGAGCGCGCCGAGGAAGGGCGTTCGAGCCGGAGTCAGCATCGCCCCCATGTCCTTTGCCAGGTCGTTGGTGCCCATCACCAGCAGCGACAGCCGCGAAGTCTCCGACGCCGCCGCGATCTCGCCCAGCCGAAACAAGGATCGCGCCGTCTCGATCATCGCCCACATGCGCATCGCCTCCGGCGCATGCGCTAGGGCACGGTCATAGCGCACGATATCGGCGGCGTCGTCGATCTTCGGGACAAGCACGGCCGCCGGGGGAACCGCAGCGAGCGCGGCGAGATCCCTCGTACCCCACGGTGTGTCGAGGCCGTTGACGCGGACGACCAGCTCGCCGGCAAATCCCCCGGCGCGTACCGCGTCGAGCGCCTGCGAGCGCGCCACGTCCTTCGCCTCGGGAGCGACCGCATCCTCGAGATCGAGGATCACCACGTCGCACGCCAGCCCCCGCGCCTTCTCGATCGCGCGCAGGTTCGACGCGGGCAGATAAAGTGCGCTGCAGCGCGGACGGTATTCGTTCATTCGCTCCCCCGCGGTGGCAAAGGCCATCGTCGGACCATAGCTAGCGGCGCACAACATCTTTGGCGAGCATTCCTCCCGGTTTCTGCGGCACGTAAAAAACAGAAAATGATGCGCCGGCAGGCGTGCGATTGGTAAACTCGTGCGCGCCTCCCATAAAAAAGGACGAGTGCTGCTACGCAATCCGCGCAAATCGGCTGCCGGCCGCAGCAGCCGAAATCGCGGCACCCCGCCTCTACCCTGAGCGCTGATCATTCAAGGGTCGGTGGTTGCGCTCAGCTTCTTCTTTCGTGCGGCTCAAGCCAGCTTGCGCTGCGGCGAGAAAGCGCCGGTTCTCGGGCGCGCTCGCGTGGACCTGGCTCGCGGCGAGCGCAGCCGGGGCTGCTCCCGCCGGCAGCGATATCGCCAATACCGCGCAGATCGACGTCATCGTCAACGGCGCGCCGCTGCGGCTGCCGTCGAACACCGTTCACACCCGTCTCGGCGAATTGCTTGACGTAAGGCTCGCGCCAACGTCGCCGCAGCCCGAGCAGATCGCGCCCGGCGACGTCGGTTATGTCTCGTCGTTCGTACTCACTAATGCGGGCAATGGCCGCGAGGCTTTCACCCTGGCCGCCGCGATTTCCGGGATCGACGCGACGATCTCCGCGATCGGGCTCGACACCAACGGCGACGGCCGCTTCGATCCCGCATCCGACACCCGCGTCCCCGACGGCGGCGCCAGCCCGCCGCTCGCGCCCGGCGCCGGCGTCACCATCTTCGTCCTCAGCGACATCGCGCGCGATGCGCCGCGCGGCGCCAGCGGGGCGATCACGCTCACCGCGACCTCGACGACCGGCAGCGGCGTCCCCGGCACCGACTTCCCCGCCGCCGGCGACGGCGGGGGCGACGCGGTGGTCGGTGCCACACGCGCGAGCGCCGCCGCCGAGGTGCGCCTCATCGTCAGCGACATGGGCGCGACGCTGGTCAAGACGCAGGCGGTCGCGACGCCCGGCGGCGGCCAGCCCGGACGCGGTTCGATCATCACCTACACGCTCGAAGCGCGCTTCACCGCCGCCGCGAGCGACGCGCGCGTCGTCGATCCGCTGCCCGTCGGCACGACCTACGTCGCCGGCAGCCTGCGCCTCGACGGCGGTACGCTGAGCGACGCCGCCGACGGCGACGCCGGCGCTTTCGACACCTCCGCGCGCACGGTGGCGGTCGCGCTCGGCGACGCCGACGCGGCGGCCGTCCGCACGGTCAGTTTTCAGGTCCGGATCAATTAATGGGAGACGCATCATGATTCTTCGCATCACGCTGGGCGCGGCGCTCGTTGTCGCGCTGGCAGCGCCGGCCTCGGCCGCGCCGGTCGAGCTGACCACCCGTATCTTCAAGGAGCGACGCACGCTCGCCGCCGACGGGACCGCGACGGTCACGCTGGTCACCGCACGCAAGGCAATCCCCGGCGACAGGCTGGTCTACGTCCTGACATATCGCAACACCGGCGTTGCGCCGGTCGCCAGCCTGGTGCTCGACAATCCTCTGCCGCCTGGCGTCGCCTACCGCTCACCCGCCGCCGGCTCCTCGGCGCCCGAATTGTCGGTCGATGGCGTGAAGTTCGGTCCGCTCGGCGCGCTTACCGCCGAAAATGGCGCACGCGCCGCCAGCCCCGATGACGTGCGGCGCGTGCGCTGGCGCGTGGCCGGCCCGATCGCCTCCGGCGTCCAAGGCCAGGTGTCGTTCCGCGCGGTGCTGAAATGAGCCGTACGGATTTCATCATTTCCTCAGAACCGAAGGGTAACATCATGATCAGCAAGAATGTACGTGCCATTCTGCTTGGAACCGCGGCCAGCTGCCTCCTTCCGGCCACCGCCTTCGCCGCCGGCACCACCGCTGGCACGAGCATCAACAACACCGCTACGGTCAATTATACCGTCGGCGGCGCCGCGGCGGCTCCGGTCAGCTCGAACACGGCGACTTTCCTGGTCGATCGCAAGGTCAACCTGACCGTTGCCGAAGTCGGCGGCACCCCCACCGCAGTGACCTTCGGCGCCGCCGCGCAGGTGACGACCTTCACGGTCACCAACACCAGCAACGCGACGCAGGATTTCCGGCTGATCGCCGCACAGCAGGCGACGCTGGCGGTCACCGCGTTTGGCAACATCGACAATTACGATGCCGCCAACGTGCGCGTGTTTGCCGATGCGAATGCCAATGGCACCTACGAAGCAGGTGTCGATACGGTCGCTTACATCGACGAGCTCGCGGCTGATACCAGCCGGACGGTATTCATCGTCGTTGACGTCCCGGCGACCGGGCCGGTAGCGGCGATCGCCGGCGTCTCGCTGACCGCGGTCGCCGCGGCCGGCGGCGGCGCCGCCGCGCTCGGGGTCGATCTCACGGCCACGGCCGGCGCCGAGTCCCCGACCACGGTCGACGTCGTGTTCGCGGACGATGCGGGGATCCTCGACGGCCTGCGCGACGGCCGGAGCACCGCGCTCGATCAGTATAATGTCGCCGGCGCGGCGGTGACGCTGGTCAAGACCGCGCGCATCGTCAGCGATCCGTATAACCTGCTGGTCAATCCCAAGGCGGTTCCCGGGGCGGTCGTCGAATATTGCCTGCGCGTCACCAACGCCGGTCCCGGCGCTGCCGCCGACATCGTGCTCGGCGACACGATCCCGGCGAACACGACCTATCTGCCCGGTTCGATTTTCGTCGGCGGCACGCTGCTCGCCGGCGCGTGCGTGCTCGACGGCACGCCCGAGGACGACAACGCCACCGGCATCGACGAGACCGACCTCAACGGCGGATCGTCCGACGGCGCCAGCGTCACCGCCACGTTGCCGCTGGTGCTGCCGACGACGACGGCCACCGCCCGCTTCCGCGTCGTCCTCAACTGATCCGGCAGGGCGCGCGGGCGGCGGCGCGATGACGGTCCTGCGGCGCCTGATCTGCCTCGCGGCAGCTGCGATGGGATGGAGCGCCAGCTTGCCCGCGGCGGCGCAGCGCATCGAGAACCGCGCGACTATGACGTTCAGCCAGGATGGCGCCGAACGGCAGATCGCATCCAACACCACCCGTCTCGATCTCGGCGCGACGATCTCGCCGACGCAGCTCAATTTCTACGTTCTTCCGCCCAACTACGATCTCGGCGCGATCCGCTGCATGCCTGGGCCGCCGCAGCAGATCGCCGGCGCCCCGATCGGGGCGGCGGATTACGCCGGGCTGCGCCGCGACGACGACTTCGGCAGCCCGGAATTCGCCGCGGTGCTCGAGGACCCGACCGGCAACGCCGATCCGACGGCACGGGAAGTCGTCACCATCGCGGTCTCGATCTCGACCGGCGACGACGATTTCCTGATGCTCACCGAAACCGCCCCGGACAGCGGCATCTTCGCGGGCGCCTTCGCCTCGAACCAGAGCCGATCTGCCGACAATGATTGCGCGCTGACCATTCCACGCGGCGCGACGGTCACGATCTTCTTCGCCGGCGATGCCGATTCGGCGGCCAGCGCCGATACGATCCTGATCGATCCCTTCGGCCGCGTGTTCGATTCGGCGACGGGCGCCGCGGTCGACGGCGTGCGCATTACCCTGGTCGACGACGCCACCGGCCAGCCGGCGCAGGTGTTCGGCGAGGATGGCGTCAGTGCCTATCCGTCGACGGTGATCAGCGGCGAGGACGTCGTCGACGCCGCGGGCAATCGCTACGATTACGGGCCGGGCGAGTATCGCTTTCCGCTGACCGCTCCCGGAAATTACCATCTCACCTTCGTCACGCCGGCCGGCTATGTCGCGCCTTCGGCCGTGACTCCCGCGGCTCTCGCCGTTGGTCCTGATCGCCAATATATCGTCAATTCCGCATCTTACGGACAGTCTTTCGCACTTACCTCACCGTTGCCGCTGCGCATCGACATCCCGGTCGACCGCGCATCGAGCGGCCTGCTGCTCGAAAAGGACGCATCGGTGCGCGAGGCGTCGCCGGGCGACTTCATCCAGTACCGCCTGCGGCTGACCAACCGCGGCGCGACCAGCATCGATGCCGCCGTCATCACCGACCGCCTGCCGCCAGGCTTGCGCTACAAAGCCGGCTCGACGCGCGGCACGGCCGAGCCGACGATTTCGACCGACGGCAGGATTCTGCGCTTCAGCACGATTTCCTTCCTCGCGGGACAAGCGAGCGATGTCCGCTATGTCGTTGAAGTTGGTCCAGATACGCCGACGGGCGAGGCTATCAACGTTGCGTCCGCGCAGCCTGGCGCCGGCGCCGCGACGAACGACGCGAGCGCGAGCGTGCGCATCCGGCCGCTGCTGTTCAGCGACGCACTGACGATCGTCGGACGCGTTACCGAGGGCGCTTGCGGCGATCTCGCCGGCGCGCGCAAGGGCGTGCCGGGCGTCCGCCTGTTGATGGAGGACGGGACCTATGTCGTCACCGACCGCGACGGCCTCTATCACTTCGAGGGGGTGCGGCGCGGACGCCATGTCGTCCAGCTGGACGTGCGCAGCATCTCGGCCGCGTTCGCGCCGATCGCTTGCGACGCCGACACGC
>CAXTMX010000014.1:40462-42909 GCA_964245585.1 uncultured Sphingomonadaceae bacterium
CCGCCGGCAGCGCGATCTCGCGCTTCGTCGAGGCGGGCGGCGGCAGTCTCCAGCGCGTCGATTTCCAATTGCGCCGCACCGGCTTACCCGGCATCGCGATCACCGAAGCGACGCCGATCACGATTGCCGACGATGCTACCGCAGCGGGCGCAAAGACCGATTGGCTGCTGAACCAGACTTCCGGAATCGACTGGCTGTTTCCCGGAACCGACCACAATCCTCGCGCACCGGCGCTGCGCGTGGTGATCAAGCATCGTCCCGGACAGCGCATCGCACTTACGATCGACGGGACGGCGGCCGATCCGCTCGCGTTCGACGGCACCGACGCGCTCGACCAGATCGCGGTCAGCCGCTGGACCGGCATACCGCTCCACGACGGCGACAATCTGCTCGAGGCGCGCGTGCTCGATCCATCGGGCACGCTCGCCGCGACGCTGCGCCGCACGGTCCATTACGCCAACACACCGGCGCATGCGGCGTTCGTCCCGGCGCAGTCGCGGCTGATTGCCGACGGCCTGTCCCGGCCGCTGATCGCCGTCCGCCTGACCGACCGCGACGGCCGGCCGGTACGCGCCGGGCCGATCGCCTCATTCCACGTCGATCAGCCCTATCGCGCCGCGCAAGCCGCAGACCTCGAAGCAAGCCGCCAGCTCGCCGGGCTCGAACGGGCTGACCCGGTCGCGCGCGTCGTCGGCGACGACGGGCTTGCGTTCATCGCCCTCCAGCCGACGACGCTGGCGGGCGGCGCGCGGATCGTCTTCACCAGCGCGCAGGATGGCGTCACGCGCCGCGACGAGCTGCGGCCCTGGCTGATCGCAGGTGCGCAGGATTGGGTCGTCGTCGGCTTCGGCGCGGGCACGATCGGCTACGACACGCTCTCGTCGCATAGTGCGGACGGCGGCCACGAGGTCGTCACCGACGGCCAGCTGAGCTTCTACGCCAAGGGCCGGATCAAAGGCTCGTGGCTGCTGACGATCGCCTATGACAGCGAGCGCAAGCGCGATCCCGATCGCGGGCTGCTTTCGGTGATCGACCCCGATCGCTATTACACCGTCTATGGCGACGGCAGCGCGCAGGCCTATGACGCCTCGACCAGCCGCAAGCTCTATCTGCGGCTCGAGCGGCGCGCCTTCTTCGCCTTGTTCGGCGATTACGAGACCGGGCTGACCGACACGCGGCTGACGCGCTTCAGCCGCACGCTCGACGGCGTCAAGGCCGGCTATCAGGGCAAGGTCCTCGGCTTCACCGGCTTCGCCGCGCGTTCGGGCCAGCGCTTCGCCCGCGACGAGCTCCAGGGCAATGGGCTGAGCGGGCCTTATCGCCTGTCGGCCGGCGCGCTGATTCCGAACAGCGACAAGGTCACGATCGAGACGCGCGATCGCTTCCGCTCGGAAAAGATCGTCGAGAGCCGCCTGCTGACACGCCATATCGACTACGACATCGATCCCGACGCGGGCACGCTGCGGTTCCGCGAGCCGGTACCGACGCGTGATCGCGCGCTCAATCCGATCTTCATCGTCGTCGATTACGAGGTCGGCGGCGGCGGCGATCGGCGCCTGATCGCGGGCGGACGCGTCGCGGCGAAGCTTGCCGGAGAACGGATCGAGCTCGGCGCGGCCATCCTGCGCGACGGGACGCAAGGCCGCGGCGCGCTCGCCGGCGTCGATCTCAAGGCCCGCGTCACCCGCACCACCGAGCTGCGCGCCGAGCTGGCGGGCGGCGGGCGGCGGGGGATCGGCGGCGAGCGCGCCTTCCTGGTCGAGGCCGAGCATCACGGCGCCAAGGCCGATCTGCTCGCTTACGTGCGCGAGCAGGATGCGGGCTTCGGCCTCGGCCAGCAGAATATCGGCGAGGGCGGCACGCGCAAATATGGCGCCGACGGCCGATTGAAGCTCAGCGACAGGCTCAGCGTGGCCGGATCGGCGTGGCGGCAGGAGGCGCTTGCCCGATCGGCCACGCGCACCGCGGGCGACATCAAGCTCGAATATGCCCAGGTCGACGGACTGCTGTTTGTGGAGCTGGAGAGCGCGTCCGATCGCGTCGACGGCACGCGCACGGACAGCCGCCTGCTGTCGTTCGGCGTCAACCGCGCGCTCCTCGATCGCAAGCTCGGCGTGAGCGGCAAGACCCAGTTCGCGCTCGGCGGCGACGATGCCAGCGTCGACTTCCCGGTGCGCCATCAGATCGCTCTGTCTTATCGCCTGACCGACGGGGTGCGCGTCATCGGCAGCTACGAGATCGCGAAGGGCGCGAAGTTCACCGCGCACACTGCGCAATTGGGCTTCGATCTGACGCCCTGGGCGGGCGCCAAGCTGGCGACGACGTTCAACCAGCAGGCGATCGGGGAGAATGGCGCGCGCAGCTTCGCGCAATACGGCCTGTCGCAGTCGCTGCCGATCGGCAAGCGCTGGACGATCGATGCGACCTACGATGCGAGCACCACGGTC
>CAXTMX010000015.1:0-37365 GCA_964245585.1 uncultured Sphingomonadaceae bacterium
TCCTGACGCCGCCCGACGTCATCACCCAGGCCTCGCTCGCCATCCCGCTGCTGCGCGCGGCGGGCAGCGGCGACATCATCAGCATCTCCTCCGAGTCCGCGCTGTACCCGGCGCCGATGCTGGCGGCCTACATGGCGAGCAAGGCCGGTATCGAGGCGTTCACACGCGGACTCTCGATGGAGCTGCGCGCCGAGGACATCCGCGCGTCGACGCTGCGGCTCGGCGTACTTGCCGGCACTGCGCCGCCGGAGAATCTGGAGCGCTTCATCGAATATCAGGTTCAGGAAGGCACGACCTGGACGCTCAACCGGGGGATGGATTACGAAGCCGCCGCGCGGACGATCGTCCACATGGCCAATCTGCCCCGCGACGCCAATGCGCAGGTCTTCGAACTGCGCTCCACCTCCCGCTGACCCCGCACCCGTGGAGAGGGCCATGCAAGATCGTCCACTCCCTGTTCTCACCGATGAGAACCGCTTCTTCTGGACGTCCGGGGCAGACGGCCGGCTGCGCTTTCTGCGCTGCGTGCACGGACACTATGTCCATCCGCCCGCGCCGATCTGCCGTGTCTGCCTGAGCGAGGAGCTCGCGCCGCATCCGGTGTCGGGTCGCGCGATCGTCAGGAGCGTGACCGTCAACCACCAGCCGCTGGGGCCGGCCTTCCCCGTCCCCAACGCCATCGCGATCGTCGAGATGACGGAGCAGGAGGGGCTCAACCTGACCACCAACATCGTCGGCATCGACCCGCTGGCTGTCGAGATCGGCATGGCGGTGCGGGTCACGTTCGAGGCGCACGGCGAGATTCACGTGCCGCTGTTCGAGCCGGCGCGATAACGGGAGCGGTATGGCATGACGCAAGGCAAGGATCTGGCCGACCTCACCGGCAAGGTGGCGATGGTGACGGGAGCGGGCCAGGGTGTGGGGCGGGGCATCGCGCGCATGATGGCGGAGCACGGCGCCGGCGTGGTGGTCAACGACTATGTCGAGGAGCGCGCGCAGGGCGTTGCCGACGAGATTGCGCGAGCGGGCGGGGCGGCCGTCGCGGTGCGGGCCGACGTCGGCGAGATCGACCAGGTGCGCGCCGCGGTGGAGCGCGGCATCGAGGCGTTCGGGCGCCTGGATATCCTCGTGAACAATGCCGGCAACGCCGGACCTGTCGGCTTCGGCGAAAACTGGCCGCTGTTCTGGGAATCCGATCCGGCGACATGGCACCGGTTCTTCAGCGTGAACCTCTACGGCGTCATGAACTGCTGTCACGCCGTACTGCCGGGAATGGTCGGGCGCGGGTCCGGCCGAATCATCAACATCGTCTCCGACGCCGGTCGGTCGGGGGAGGCGCGCATGGCCGATTACTCGGCAGCCAAGGCGGGTGCGGCGGGGTTCGCGCGCGGTCTCGCTCGCGACGCCGGTCGGTTCGGCGTCACCGTCAACAACGTCGCGCTGGGCACGATCGAGCTTCCCCTGCCCGACGACGAGCTGCGGGCATGGCTCGAAACCGACCGCACCAAGGCGCAGCTCTCGCGCTACGTGATCCGCCGCTTCGGGCAGCCCGAGGATATCGGAGCGATGTGCGTCTTCCTGGCATCGGACGCCGCGTCATGGATAACCGGCCAGACCTATCCCGTGAACGGCGGGTACAGCTTCGCTCAGTAGGCAGCCGGCGGGCGGCGTCACGCTGCCGTGAGCAGGGCGCACGCCGCCTGTGCGCCGCCGCCGATCGCCACCACGCCGACGTCGGTGCTGCCCGCCAGTTGCCGCTCGCCCGCCTCGCGCCGGATCTGCTTGACCGCTTCGTAGAAGAAGCCGTAGCCGTGCAGCCGCGCCCCGGAGAGCTGGCCGCCGTCCGTGTTGATCGGGAAGGCGCCGTCGCGCCGGATGGCGCCGCTGGCAAGGTAGGCGCCGCCCTCGCCATGATCGCAGAAGCCGAGCGATTCGAGCCAGGCCAGCGTCAGGAAGCTGAAGCCGTCGTAGATGGCGCCGAAGCGGGCGTCGGACGGCCGCAGGTCGGTACGCGTCCACATCATGGCGGCCGAAGCGTCGTGGCTGTCGATGCGGGCGAGGTCCGCGAACTGGTCCCAGCTGTCGCGCCCGCGCATGGCGCAGCCGATCGCTTCTATCGCGACGACGGGGCTCTTCAGATCCCGCGCCGCATCCCGGCGCGACACGATCAGCGCCGTGGATCCGTCGATCGGCATGTCGCAGTCGAGCAGGCAAAGCGGCGTCGAGATCATCCGACTCGCGAGATACTGCTCGCAGGTGAGCGGTTCGCGCATCATCGCAAGCGGGTTGAGGAGCGCGTTGGCGCGGCCGTTGAGCGCCACCTCCGCCAGCTGCTCGCGTGTCGTGCCGTAGCGATCGAAATGTGCCGCGGCGTAGAGCGCCACCCAGTTCACGGCGGAGAAGGCGAGGAAAGGAATCTGCCACTGGAAAGCGTCGGGAACGGGCGCCGGCCTGGACTCCTCCGCCGGCGCGGCACGCGCGGCGGCCTGCACCGTCGACTCGGTGACGGTGCGGAAGACGAGGACGTGCCGCGCCAAGCCCGCTTCCACCGCGGCCACGGCATTGACGAAGGCGCCCATCTGGCCCGCGGTCTCGATGCCCCCCGAGAACCAGTCGAGTTCGAGGCCGAGCGCCTCCTTGAGCTGCGAGATGCCGACCGGTCCCATGCCCTTGAGCTCCGGCATGTAGCCGGGCCACGTGGAGAGTCCGTCGATGTCGTCCCGGTTCAGGCCGCAGTCGTCGAGCGCGGCCAGCGCCGCCTCGATCGTGAGCGACAGGCCGCTGCGGCCGAGCCTTCGGCCGATGGCGGACCGTCCTACTCCCGAGATGACGCAGTTCGTTGTCATCGCCCGCCCCCGGATTGCGGTGCGGCGGGCATGGCTGGCCGGCGCGCCATGCCCGGCCTAGCCGGCGCGATCGGTCGCGGGAGGCGCGGCATCACCGCTGCGGAATGCCACGGCCTTGGTTTCGAGATATTCCTCGAACCCCTCGATGCCGCCCTCGCGTCCGATGCCCGACTGCTTGTAACCGCCGAACGGCATCGTGCCGGCGAGATAGTTGCCGCCGTTGATGCCCAGCGTACCCACACGCAGGCGGCGCGCAATGCGCTCGACGCGCGCCGAATCCGCTCCGTAGACCGCGCCCGACAGGCCGTAATCCGAATCGTTCGCGAGGCGGATCGCGTCCTCGTCGTCGTCGTAGGGGATCAAGACCTGAACCGGCCCGAACACCTCCTCGCGCGCGATCCGCATGGCGTTGTCGACATCGACGATCAGCGTCGGCTCCACGAAGAAGCCGCCCGGGTGGAGATGACCCGGCTGGCCGCCGCCGGCGGCGACGCGCGCACCCTCACGCTTGGCTGCCTCGATATGGTCGAGGACCCGCTGGCGCTGCGCCTCAGACACGATCGGCCCCATCACCTGTTCGGGCGAGGCGGAATCGCCATACGGGAATCCGCGGAACAGCGGCGTGAGGATGCCGACCGCCTCGTCGTAGCGCGCGCGGGGAACCAGCAGGCGCGTCAGATGGGCGCAGCCCTGGCCGGCATGATAAAGAACCCAGACGCCGGACGCGACATTCTCCGCGAACTTCTCGTCGTCGAGAATGATGCTCGCCGATTTGCCGCCGAGTTCGAGGAACACGCGCTTCACCTGCTCGGCCGCGACCGACATGATCCGCTTGCCCACGGCGGTCGAGCCCGTGAAACTTATGAGATCGACGCGCGGATCGCGGACCAACGCCTCGCCGATCTCGGCCTTGCTGCTGCTGGTGACGACGTTGAGCACGCCCGCCGGCAGCTCGGCATCGCTCGCGGCCTGGCCCAGCATCACGCCCAGATACGGCGTTTCCGGCGCCGGCTTCAGCACGACGGTGCAGCCAGCGCAGAGCGCGGGAAACACTTTGGCGAGGTTGACCGCGAGCGGGAAGTTCCAAGGCGTTATCGCCCCGACCACGCCGATCGCCTCGCGCCAGACGTAACGCTCCGAGGTGATGCCGAAGAACTCGCCCGATCCGCGATACTCGTCCCACGCGTAGGCGCGCGCGAGTTCGAGCGTCTCGCCCATCAGCTCGATCGGCTTGTCGCGTTGTGCGGTGTAGAGTTGCGCGGACGTGCACCCCGCCTCCGCCGTGGCGATCGCTCCGATCTCGTCGCGGCGCGCGACGAGCGCGTCGTGGAAACGCTCCATCAGGTCGAGCCGCCGCGCATGATCGCGCGACCATTCGGTTTCGTCGAAAGCGCGGCGTGCGGCGGCCACCGCCAGGTCCAGGTCCGCTAGGCCGGCATCGGCGGCCTCTCCGATCCTCTCGCCGGTCCAGGGCGTGACGTTGGGATAGGTGCGGCCCCCTTCCGCCGCCGCCATCGCGCCGTCGATGAACAGCCTGGTCGTCGGGAAACGATCGGCTTGCCGATGAGCTTCGCGGAACGCGGTATCGGGATCAGACACGGACCGTGGACCCGCCGTCGACCGACAGGATCTGTCCGGTGATGAACGCCGCCTGGTCCGACAGCAGGAACAGGACCGCCCCGGCCTGGTCTTCCGGCCGGGCCAGCCGCTTGATCGCCTGGCCGGCCAGGATCATGTCAATGATCTCGGGCGTGGTCGTCGATTGCAGCGCCTCCGTGTCGGTCGGCCCCGGTGCGATGCCGTTGACGCGGATGTTGAGCGGCGCCAGCTCGCGCGAGAGCGATACGATCATCCCGTTGGTGGCGAGTTTCGCCACGCTGTAGTGGCCCCCCGGCATCCAGGCCGCGGAAGAGCTTGTCGTGCAGATCGCGCCGCCGCCGACCTTCGCCATGTGCGGCGCCACCGCCCGTGTCACGGCAAGGCCGCCGAGCAGGTTGATGTCGATCAGCTTCTTGAGCGTTTCCCACTCGATCGACATCAGCGGATCCAGCGACATGCCGCCGAACAGCGCCGCGTTGTTCACCAGATAGTCGAGCCGGCCGTAGCGCCGGACGGCCGCGTCGGCGAGCGCGAGCGCCGAATCGGGCGAGGCGATGTCGACGTGCATGTAGGAGGCCTCGCCGCCGGCGTCCCGAATGGCCTGAACCGTTCGCTGGCCCGCCTCCTCGCGAAGCTCGGCGACGACGACGCTCGCGCCCTCGGCGGCCAGCAGCTTCGCGATGCTTTCGCCGATCCCGCCGGCTCCCGCACCGGTGACGATCGCGGTCTTCTCCGAAAAGCTCATGCGGACACTCTCAATCAGGTAACTTAATGGACAGAATCGCTTTCGCCGTGCGGCGACCCCTGCCCGACGCTGGACTTGTCATACTTCCCTACAACCTTAGGGCGGCAGCGATCAATGCCGCAAGCCCGATGATCGCCTAAGCGTTGTTTTGCGCGATCGGTTCGCTAAAAGAGGATGCTGTTTGGGGCGACCCGCTGTAAGCCGCGGGTAGTGATCGCCACGCCCGATAGCGCGAGGAGAGAAAGGTTGTCGCAGAATATCGTCGACGCGTCCGGCAGCGGGCGGATCGTGTTCGATCCCTACTCGATGGCTTTTGCCGAGGATCCCTACCCGCTCTATCGCAGGCTGCGCGACGAGGCGCCCGTCTTCCATCAGGAGGAGCTGAACTTCTGGGCTCTCTCGCGCTACGCCGACGTGAGCAAGGCGCAGGCGGACACGGCACGCTTCGGCCAGTTCGGCGGCGTCTCGATCGAGGGCTACGAGGCCGGCAACCCGGCCATCCTGCTGCTCGACGGCAAGGATCACGCCGTCGCGAAGGCGCTCATGATCAAGCTCTTCAGCAAGTCGCGCATGGCGGAGCTCGACGCCTTCATCCGTCAGCGCGCCGTCACGCTGCTGGAAGAGGCGGCGGAAAAGGCGGCGGGCGGCGAGGTGAACTTCGTCAGCGAGGTCACCGTCCGCCTGCCTCTCGACGTGATCAGCGAGCTGATCGGCATACCGGAGACGCTGCGCGAAGAGGTCCACCGTCTCTGCAACCTCTGGGTCGCGCGCGATCAGATGCTCGATCAGCAGAGCTGGGCAGCCAGCATCGTGCGGATGCTGGATATCTATCGCGACCTCGTCGCCGATCGAAGAGCCGATCCGCGAGAAGATCCGATCTCCATGCTGATCCAGGCCGAAGTGGTCGACGAGCACGGCGACAGGCACCGGATGAGCGACGACGCGATCGCGCACCGATTCAACGAGCTCGGCCTGGCCGGGCACGAGACCGTGGCGAAGGCCATACCGAACGGCGCGATGGCGCTGGCCAATTTCCCGGACGAGCGCCGCAAGCTGGGCGGCGACCTGGGCCTACTGCCGAAAGCGGCGCTGGAAATCGTCCGCCACGACCCGCCGTCGCACTTGCAGGGCCGCACGACCTACTGCGACGTCGACTATCACGGCGTCACCATTCCGAAGAACTCCAAGGTCATGCTGCTGACCGCGGCGGCGACGCGCGATCCCCTGGTCTTCCCCGATCCCGACGCCTTCGTGATCGAGCGAGAACCGGACCGGCTCAACCTGGCGTTCGGGAACGGCGTCCATAAGTGCCTCGGGATCCATCTCGCCATGCGTGAGATCACCATCCTCTTCGAGGAGCTGTTCACCCGCTTTCCCGACTGGCAGGTGTTCCCCGACCGCGTGACCCGCAGCATCCTCAGCAACGTCCGCGGCGTGAACGAGCTGCCGATCAGCTTCGGCCGGCACGCTTGATCCGCGCGTCGCCCGTCCAGGCCGCGGAATCGCCTTTAAGGGACGATCTCGTCGATCAGGCCGTATTCCAACGCGCGCCGGGCAGGCACGCGCTCCATCGACAGCGCCATGCGGGCGGTGCGCTGCCGCCCGATGCGGTGCGTGAGGCTGACCGTGCCGCCCGCCCCGGGGATCAGGCCGTAGCGCAGTTCGGGCAGCTGGAACCAGCTGTCGGCCGTGCCGATCACCCGCCCCGCGCAGGCAGCGAGCTCGATTCCCGCGCCGATCACGGCGCCGTTGACGCGCGCCACCGCCTTCTCGCGCACCGCAAGCAGCCGCGTCGCAGGCAGCCTCAGCGCGCGAATCCAATGCGCGCGGACGGGATCGTCGACCGTTCCGAACTCGCTGACGTCGCCGCCGATCGAGAAGCAGGCCCCCTCCGCGGCGATCTCGACGGTCCTGATCTCGGGATCGCGCAGCGCCAGATCCAACGCCTCGCAGAGCGCGTCCCTGAGTGCGACGTCCATGACGTTTCGCCTGGAGGGGCATGCCAGGGTCAGGCCCAGCCGCCGGCCCTCGCGCGCCACGCGGAGCGGCGACTCGCCGGCCGCCGGATCGGCGGGCGGGGGCCGGCGCCCGTGCCGGAGCCAGCGCCCGAACTCGGGCCCGGCCTGGAGCGTCGCATAGGCGAGGCTCTCGGCGAGCAGCGCCGCGCGTATGGGCAGCGTCTCGCTCATCCGCAGCAGCTGGACGAGGATCATCGCCGCGAACGGCGCCCGCGCGACGTTGGCGGCGATCCGCGCCAGGCATGCTTCGTCCTCGACGATCAGGTCGCAGGATCGGGCCAGCGCGCCCTCGCCGATGCCGACGACCGGGCAGGGCAGCGTTTCGAGCCAATCGCCGATGGCGGCATCCGCGCGCTTGAGATCGAAGGCGACGTAGGGCAGGTCGCTTTCCGGCCCGAACAGCTCCGCGCCCGCGCCGCCGCGCCACATAGCTGCCAGCTCTTCGGCGCCGAGCACGGGCGGGAGCCGTCCACCCGCCGGGACGAGGTCATGCACATCGTCGCTCACTCGATACCTTTCTGTCCGGCGCCGACGTATAGGGCAAGGATCGCGGGCGGGGGAGGACCGAGATGAGCGACGAGACGCAGGCTTCGCTGCTGTTCGACGTCGTCGACGCGCATGTTGCTTTGCTGCGGCTCAATCGCCCGTCTGCGCGCAATGCGATCGACGTCGAGACGACACGGGCGATGACCGCCGCCGTGGCGCGGATCGAGGCCGATCCGGCGATCAGGGCGGTCGTGCTTGCCTCCTCCACTCCGGGTCTGTTCAGCGCCGGCGGCGACCTCAAGATCGTCGCGGCCGGACGCGCGCACGAACTCAGGCCCGGTGACGGCGGCTTTGCCGGATTGGTCGACGCGGTTCGCACCAAGCCCTGGATCGCCGCCGTGGATGGCCCGGCGCTCGGCGGCGCCTGCGAGCTGTGCCTCGCTTGCGACATGATCGTCGCATCGCCTGAAAGCCGCTTCGGGCTGCCGGAGGCGAAGCTCGGCCTGATGGCGGCGGCGGGCGGCGTGCATCGCATCGCGCGCGTACTGCCGCGCAACATCGCGCTCGGCATGATCGCCACCGGAACGCCCATCGACGCCGAGACGGCGGCGCGCTTCGGCATGGTCAACGAACTCGCTCCCTCCGACCGGGTGATCGACGCGGCGCTCGACATCGCACGCGCCGTGGCCGCGAATGCGCCCGTCGCGGTCAGGGAAGCACTCGCCATCGCCCGCGCGGTGGGCGATCGCAGCGATCCCGAGCTGCGGCGAATCTCGCGCGAGCGGATGCTGGTGGTGATGGCGACCGACGACGCGAAGGAAGGCCCGAGAGCCTTCGTGGAGAAGCGTGCTCCAACATGGGTCGGCCGTTGATGCCGCCGCCGTGGCTGCCAAAAGCGCCGTCTTCGTTCTGCGCGGACCTTCGTGCGCGTCGTCGAGCGGTTGAGAGGTACTGATGCGGGAAGTCGTGATATGCGAGCCGGTGCGGACGCCGGTGGGGCGGTTCGGCGGCGTCTTTCGCGACAAGAGCGCGACGGAGATGGGCGTCGCCGCGGTGGCAGGGCTGATCGACCGCACCCGATTACCGGCGGACGCCGTCGACGACGTCATTTTCGCTCAATGCTATCCCACCATGGAGGCGCCCGCGCTTGGGCGCGTCGTCGCGCTCGATGCCGGGCTGCCGATCTCCACGCCGGGCATCCAGATCGACCGCCGCTGCGGATCGGGGCTGCAAGCGGTGCTGTACGCCGTCATGCAGGTGGCGACGGGCGGCGCGGAGCTGGTCATCGCCGGGGGCGCCGAGTCGATGAGCAATGCGGCGTTTTTCACGCATCGGGCGCGCTGGGGCGCGAGTGGCGACGGCATGATGCTGCACGACTCGCTCGCGCGGGGGCGGGTGACGGCCGGCGGCAAGGATCATCCGGTGCCAGGGGGAATGATCGAGACCGCCGAAAACCTCAGGCGGGACTATGCCATTCCGCGCGACGAGCAGGACGCGCTCGCGCTCGAGTCGCATCGCCGCGCGACGGCGGCTCAGGACGAGGGACGCTTCTCCGACGAGATCATTCCGGTAACGGTCACAGGCCGCGGCGGAGACACGACGATCTCGGTCGACGAGCATCCCCGCCCCGACCTCACGATCGCGGCGCTCGAGAAGCTCAAGCCGATCTTGCGCGCGCGCGACGCCAGCGCGACCGTCACCGCGGGCAATGCGAGCGGACAGAACGACGGAGGCTCCGCCTGCATCGTCTGTACGCGTCATGCCGCCGACCATCACGGCTTGCGCGCCTTCGCTACGTTGAAGTCGTGGGCGGCGGCCGGCGTCGCCCCGGAAGTCATGGGGATCGGCCCCGTCCCGGCGGCGGCGAAGGCGCTCGACAGGGCCGGGCTGACGCTCGGCCAGATCGATCTGATCGAACTCAACGAAGCGTTCGCGGCGCAGGTGCTGGCGTGCACGCGCGAGTGGCGGTTCGGCGAGGCGGACTTCGCGCGGATGAACGTCAACGGGTCCGGCATCTCGCTCGGCCATCCGGTTGGCGCTACCGGCGGGCGCATCCTCGCCACGCTGCTGCGCGAGATGCGCCGCAGGCAAGCGCGCTACGGCATGGAGACGATGTGCATCGGCGGCGGCCAGGGCCTGGCCGCCATCTTCGAGCGGGCCGAATAGCTCTTCGCCGCTCGCGGCAATAGTCGCGTTTGGGCCGACGGCACTCGGACGGAACCGCCCCGTTGCCCTAAAAAGGTAACGCAATTAGGAGCGCGTGAATGATGCCAACCTCGATTGATCGCCGCACGACCTGGCGGCCCGGCCGCGACCGAAGCGGAGCAAGGTGACCGTGCCCGCCGCGCCATCGCGCCTCGCCGATTGGATCGCGGCCGTATGCACGATCGATCCTCACGCGCCGGAACTCGAATTCGATGGTCGCTGGTGGAGCTGGCATCAGTTGGCCGACGACGCGGCACGCCTGAACGAGGCGCTCCAGGCGGCCGGGCTGCATCAGGGCACGCGGGTCGGCGTGCTGCTGCGCAACCGGGCGCCGCTCGTTCCGGTGCTGCTGGCGCTGTTCGCGAGCGGCCGCTGCCTCGCCTCGCTCAACGCGAATGCCCCCGATGACAAGCTGGCCGAGGATATCCGTCGCGCGGCCGTGCCGGTGCTCGTCGCGCTGGACGCGGACTGGGATCGCGCGGCGGTGCGCGAGGCCGCCGGGGCCATCGGCGCGATCGGCCTCAGGCTGGCCGAAGATGGCGCGTCCGAAGTCCTGCCCGTCCCCGACCTGGCGGGCGATCCGTCGCGTTGGACCAATCGCGATGCCGCCGGAGTGGCGATCGAGATGCTGTCCAGCGGCACCACCGGCACGCCCAAGCGCATCCCGCTCACGACGCAGAAGTTCGAGCAGGCTCTGCTCGGCGCGGCTTCGTTCGAGAAGGGACGCGAGGACGGAACCGCCAAGCTCCGGAGCGGCGTCCAGATCGTCACCGCGCCGCTGGCGCACATCGCCGGCATCACCGGCGTGATGAACAACATACTCGCCGGGCGGAAGATCTGCCTGATCGAGAAGTTCACGGTCGCGGCCTTTCGTGATGCGGTGGTGCGCCACAGGCCCAAGGTGGCGGGCGCGCCGCCCTCCGCGTTGCGCATGCTGTTGGACGCCGATATCCCGCGCGGCGATCTCGCCAGCCTGGTCGCCTTCCGAACCGGCACCGCGCCGCTCGACCCGGACCTGGCAGACGCCTTCCACGAACGCTACGGCATACCCGTCCTCCAGAACTACGGCGCGACCGAGTTCGCGGGAGGCGTGGCCGGCTGGACATTGAGCGATTTCGAGACGTGGTGGTCGGCCAAGCGCGGCAGCGTCGGGCGCCTCAACAAGGGCGTTGAAGCGCGCGTCCTCGATCCGGACGGCGGCTCGCCTGCCCTGCCCGGCAAAACCGGGCTGCTGGCGCTGCGCGGCGGCAACATCGGCTCGGGCGAGTGGGTGCGCACCACCGACCTCGCCAGCATCGATGACGATGGCTTCCTGTGGATCAGGGGACGGCACGACGGCGCGATCATCCGCGGCGGGTTCAAGATACTGCCGGACGACGTGATCAAGGCGATGGAGACGCATCCGGCCGTGCGCGAGGCCGCGGTCGTCGGCAGGCCGGACCGCAGGCTCGGCCAAGTGCCTGTAGCGGCCTACGTCGCCAAGTCGGGGGCCGAGCCGCCCGACGAGGCCTCGTTCAAGAGCTACCTGAAGGATCGGCTCATGCCCTATCAGGTGCCGGTCCGGCTGCTGCACGTCGCCGATCTCCCGCGCACGCCCTCGATGAAGGTGGATCAACCGGCGCTCAAGGCGCTTCTCGCCGACGATGCGCCGGAGTCGTAGCAGATTGCGAACGGATACGGCGCACGCCTCTGCGTACGGTCCCGTTCTCGCCATCGCGCCGGCGTCTTGCCTTGAAGGCAAATCGGGACATTCTTTGTGGGCGGCGCGATGTCGGGTAGGGAAGTGTCGAACAGGAGATATCATGATGCCGTCGCCCCACAAGTCCACGTCCGCCGTCGCGCAAGCGGCAGAGAAGCTGCGGCGCTTCTCCATGTCTCGCAAGGAGGGCGAGTTTCTCGGGTCCGAGGAGGATCTGATCGAGCGGTTGCGCGTGAGCAGGCCGACGCTGCGCCAGGCGTCCGCGCAGGTGCTTCAGGAAAACCTGATTTCCGTGCGGCGCGGCGTCGGCGGCGGCTACTTCGCCCGGCTGCCGGACAGCATGGCGGTCAGTCGCATGGCGGCGCTGTTCCTGAAGTCGAGCGACGTCGATCTTGCGACCGTGCTGCAGGTGATGCGCCCGCTGCGGACCGAGATCGCCGGCCTTGCCGCCGCGAACCGTGATGCCGATGCCATCGCCGCGCTTCGCCAGTTCCTGGAACATGAGGAACTGACCTCGCCCGAGGCACACGAGCAGACGTATCGCGACTTTCTGCGCAGCGAACGCGATTTCGGCCGCGTGATCGGCATCCTGGCGGGCAATCCCGTGCTGATGCTGTTCCTCTATATCCTCTACGATCTCGTGCCGCTGCTTCGGCGCGACGAGGACGTCCTCGTCAATCATCCGGAACGCGTGCGCGCCTATCGCGAGCAGCGTCTGAAAATGGCGCGCGCCATCCTCGAAGGAGACGAGGAGATCGCGCGGGTCGCAAGCCGCCGCTGCTCCGACCTCATCATCGATTGGCTGCACGCCGACTCAGATCATTTCGATCATGTCTACGATTCGCTGTTGGACGGCGGCGGCGGCGCGCGCGGCGCGGGATCGGGAAAGGCGGTCCGCTCGGGCAAGGCGGCCGAGAAGCCGCGCAAGGGCGGCCAGGCGCGCCCGCTGCCGGCGTAGCGGTCCGTGCTCGCGACACTCGCCCGGCAGTTTCTCGAGGAATGCCGCGATCTGGACGTGCTCGTTTCGTCCCTGGACGAAAGCGACTGGCACCGTCCGACCGCTTTCTTCGATTGGACGGTGCGGGACGAGATCATGCACCTGCATCAGGTGGATGGGTTCGCCGTGGCGGCGCTCGAGAGTGCGGCGCGCTTCGGCGCGGTGCTGGCCGAGGCTCGTTCTGCACAGGCGGCAGGCGTCACGCTGAGCGAGCAGGCGCGCGCCCGCTTCGGCGATCTGCCGGCTGCCAAGCTGCTGGCCCGTTGGCGCGAAACATATGCGAGCCTGGCCGGGATGCTCGCCGGCCGTGACGCCAAGGCGCGTCTGTCGTGGTTCGGGCCGGACATGAGCCCGACGTCCATGGCGTCCGCGCGTCAGATGGAAGTGTGGGCGCACGGGCAGGACATATATGATCTGCTGGATCTCGCCCGGCCGACGGCCGATCGCATCCGCAACATCTGCGAACTCGGCGTGCGGACCTTCGCCTGGTCGTTCCGCAATCGCGGCCGGGTCGCTCCGCCGCGGCCGGACGTCATCCTGACCGGGCCGCGCGGCGATCTGTGGGAGTGGCCGGGCGAAGGCGGCGGCCGCGTGCGCGGCACGGCGCTCGATTTCGCGCTGGTGGTCACGCAACGCCGTGCGCCAAGCGATACCGCGCTCGTCGCCGAAGGCGCCGGCGCGCTCGCCTGGCTGCCGCTCGCACAGTGTTTCGCAGGCGCGCCGCAGGAACCCGCAGCGCCCGGCTCGCGTCCTCGCATGCGGACGGCGCCCGCGACCTGCTGACCCGGCGGAGCGCGGGCGATCGCCCGTCAGCTTCGCTCGAGCACCGGCCCTGGCAGGTTGCTCTGCTGCGGCATCCACGCGGGGAGGAGCTTGAGCGGCGGAACCGCGCCGGACTTCGCCCCGTGCCGTTCCAGCAGGGCATGATATTCGGCCATGTCCTCCGCCGTCCAGAACGGCGCCGGGTTGCCGGCGATGATGCCCAGCAGCTCGCACCCGTCCGTTCCGGCGATCCAGGGCCCGAACCTGTCGCCGTGCATCAGGAAGATGTGCGTTCCCGCGCGGCACAGCCGCTCGCCGACCCGTACCTCTCCCGCGAGGACATAGACGACATGGTCACCCTGATGGCCGTGGCGAAGCGAGATCATGCCGGGATCCCACCGATTGAAAAAGCTGAACATGCGCGGACTGGTTTCCAGGAAACGCTCGAAGATGGACGCGACGCGCCCGTCGGCGAACTCGATCCGGACGACCTCCTGCTCGGGCACGTCCGCAACGTCGACGATCCTAGGTCCGCCCAGCATGTCGCTCCTCCGTCCCGCCGCCTCAGGTCAGCGCCGCTGCGCGGGCCGGCACCGCGGACGCGCCGGCGTCCGCAAGGCCGGTCAGGCGCGAGCGGATGATCTCGTCCGCCTCGTCCATGATGCGCGCAACGAGCTCGGCCACCGGCGGAACGTCACGGATGATGCCTTGCACCTGTCCACCCCAGAAGAGTCCGGCGTCGAGATCGCCCGTGGTCAGCAGCTCGCGCCCCTTCGCGCCGCGGACCATCTCCGCGACGTCCTCGAACTTGGCGCCGGGCAGCGCGAGCCGGCGCGCCACCTCGTCGGACAGCGCAGTCTTCACCACGCGCGCGGTGTTGTGGAGGTGGCGGAAGATGAGGTTGGTGTCGCGCTCGTCGTTGGCGACGAACGCGTCCTTGCAGCGCTCGTGGATCGGCGCTTCCTTGGTGGCGCAGAAGCGGGTGCCCATGTTGATCCCGTCCGCGCCGAGCGCGAGCGCCGCGACGAGGCCGCGGCCGTCGCCGAACCCGCCGCTCGCGATCATCGGGATGCGCACGCGATCGGCCGCTGCCGGGATCAGCACCAGGCCGGGGACGTCGTCCTCGCCGGGATGGCCGGCGCATTCGAAGCCGTCGATCGAAATGGCGTCCACGCGCATTTTCTCGGCCGACATCGCGTGGCGCACAGACGTGCATTTGTGGATCACCTTGATCCCATGGGCACGCAGGTCGTCGACATGCTCCTGCGGCTTGTGGCCGGCGGTCTCGACGATCCGGACGCCGCTCTCGATGATCGCGCGGCGGTACTCGGAGTAGGGAGCGCCGCTCATCCGCGGCAATATCGTGAGGTTTACCGCGAACGGCTTGTCGGTCAGGTCGCGCGTGCGGGCGATCTCCTTGGTCAGATCCTCCGGCGTGGGCTGCGTGAGCGCCGTGATCGTGCCGAGCGCGCCGGCGTTGGACACGGCAGCCGCCAGCTCGGCGTAGCCGACCCACATCATCCCGCCCATCATGATGGGATGCTCCACCCCGAACAGGTCGGTGAAACGCGTTCTCATGCGATCTATCCTCATCCTCCGTGTGGGCGCCCTGAGGGGCCACCTGCCGACTCATCCACGGAACCGGCATTCAGTCAACTTTATTAGGCGATAAAAGAATGCGGCGTGCCGCATCCGGGGAGCCTGCGGCGCGACGATGCCCTTTCGGCTCGGCAAAGAGGTCTATCTTTCATACTTGGAGGCTTGGCCTTTTGCGCAAAGGGCTATACCATGAATTCGATAGAACGCGACACTCGGCCCGATGCGAATCGGATCGCGGCCGTCGAACAATCCGGGAGATGGGCCATGCGGATGGAAGACATGGTGATCGTCAGCGTCGACGATCATATCACCGAACCAGGCGACATGTACGACCGGCAGCTGTCCGGCCAGGCCCTCGCGACCGCGCCCAAGCTGCTGACGCTCGCGGACGGCACGAACGTCTGGGAGTATCAAGGGCGCAAGATACCCTCGGTCGGGCTGAACGCGGTCGTCGGCCGTCCGCCGGAGGAGTATGGCATGGAGCCGACCTCGTTCGAGCAGCTGCGGGAGGGCTGCTTCGACGTTCACGCCCGCGTCAAGGACATGAACGTCAACGGCATGGCCGCATCGCTCAACTTCGCGAGCTATCCCGGGATCGACGGCGGGATGTTCATCGTCGCGGACGACAAGGGCCAGGCGCTGACACATCTGCGCGCGTACAACGACTGGCATGTCGACGAATGGTGCGGCGCGTACCCGGGCCGCTTCATCCCCTGCGGCATCCTGCCCCTGTGGGACATGGATGCCACCGTCGCCGAGCTGAAGCGGCTTGCTGCGAAGGGCTGCCACGCGGTCTCGGTCAACGACAATCCCACCGCGCGCGGGCTGCCCAGCATCCACAATCCCTTTTGGGAACCGATGTACAAGGCCGCGGCCGAGAACGACATCACGCTCTGCCTCCACATCGGCCAAGGCAATGCCTCGCCCCATCCCTCGATGGAGACGCCGATCGAGGCCTGGATCGCGACCATGCCCATGGCCGTCAGCTTGGGCGCGGCCGACTGGCTGAACCTGTCCGCGCTCAACCGCTATCCGACGCTTCGCATCGCGCTGTCCGAGTCCGGCATAGGCTGGATACCCTATCTGATGGAGCGCGCGGACTTCAGCCACGGCCAGCACAAGGCGTGGACGCACTCCGAAACGATCTTCCAGGGCCGCAAGCCGAGCGACGTGTTCAAGCGGCATTTCCTCAGCTGCTTCATCGACGACGCCTTTGGGCTGCGCAACGTCGACGAGATCGGCATCGATAACATCGCCTACGAATGCGATTACCCGCATTCCGACACGCTGTGGCCCTACGCGCCCGAGCGGCTGTGGGACACGATCAGCCATCTCACCGACGAGCAGATCGACAGGATCACGCACCGCAACGCGATGCGCGACTTCACGTTCGATCCCTTCGCGCATAACCCGCGCGAGGAACTGACGGTCGCCGCGCTCCGCCGGAAGGCGGTCGAGCAGCAGGTCGACATATCCATAAAGTCGAGCGGGGGCGCCGCCCCGCTGGCTGCCGGCGAGGCGAAACGGCCGGTGACGTCGGGCGACGTCGTCGCCATGTTCAAGGCGCACGCCGAAGCGGGCTGAACGCGCGATCGCGCTCCGGCGGCGCGTTTAGCCGCCCGCCAGGACCGAGCGGCTGTCCGCGCCCGAGGCGCGTGCGCTGCGCGCCGGGCGGCGCAGCGGATAGAGCGGCGTCGCGTCCCGCTCGGCCATCGCTTGCCATTCGCGCGCGAGCGCCGGGTCGGCAACTTCCTGTCCGATCGCCCGGGCGACGGTATCCGCCAGAGCGAGGGTGAGCAGCCGTCCGCCGCCCCGCGACCAGGCCGCCCAGGCGCCGAGCGCCGCAGCCAAGCCCGTCAGCGGATCGGCGATCGCATCGCCCGCGAACATCGGTTCGCCCCACGCCTGCGCCATGACCTGCGAGAGGCCGCCTGCGACGCTCGCGTCGTCGCCGAAGCCGACCCGATCGGGTCCGTCGCGGCCGCTATGCGCCGTCAAGCCGACCCAGACGCCGCCGCGCGCAACCATCGCCGTCCGGTCGATGCCGATGCGGCGCAGCGCGCGCGGCCGCGAGCCTTCGATGACGATGTCGGCGCGATCGACCAGGCGGCGAAGCTGGCGCAGCGCATGGGGATCGCCGAAGTCCACGGCGACGCTTTCCTTGCCCGCGTTCAGCAGATCGTAGAAGCCGCGGTGTCCGGCACGCATTCCGTCCGGTCGGGCGCTGCTTTCCACCTTGACCACACGGGCTCCCGCCATGTGAAGCAGCGATCCCGCCAGCGGCCCCGCCCACAACGACGCGAACTCCACCACGAGAGGACGGCCGCGAGGCGGAGACGCGGCCGCGTCCTCCGACTGTACCGGCGCGGACAAGGACGCGGTGGGCGGCGTCGTCTCGATGGCGATCGGCAGGCCCAGCGCGATACCCCGCGCGACGAGGTCTCGCGCCGGACGCGCGGCGACGAGACGGCCGACCGACTCCCAGCTCGCCACCTGCTCCCGCTCAAACAGCGCCGGCATCAGATCCCAGTCCTCGTCGCGAGCGAGGTTGAGAGCGATGCGGCCGTCGCTGGCGTCGAGCAGGCGGCACGCTCCGTTGGCCGAGCGGCGACCGCCGCGCCTCAAGCCGAGCAGCCGCGCGCGTTCTCCGAGCAGCAGCGCTCCGTTCGCCGGCAGCATCTCCGGACGGGCGACCAGGGCCTTGAGCGCGGCCAGCATCGCATCGGCGGCGGACGCGAGCGGGGCGGGGCAGACGAGGCCCGGCCCGTCCGCTCGCCCGGTGACCGCCATGAGCCCCGCCCGTCGCCAGGCCAAAGCCGGATGGTCCGCCTCCCGCAATGCCTGCCCGCGCGTCGCGTCGTTCAGCGGGGCCGCCCGGTCGGCCCGCCGCCGTCCCGGGCGTAACGGCCGCCCGTCCGATGGCGGGCGCGATACTGGCTCGGCTGCTCGCCCGTCGTGCGACGGAAGCGTTCGGAGAAGCGGCTCGGCGTCGGAAATCCGGTCGCCGCGGCGATGCTCTTGAGCGGCATGTCGCTCTGGACGAGCAGCCGCCGCGCCTTGTCGAGCCGGATCTGCTCGATAAAGCCACGCAGGGTCTGCCCCGTCGCGTTGCGGAAGCTGCGCATCAGGTGGCCGGGACTTATCGCGCACAGCTCCGCCAAATCCCTCGTCGACGGCACCGCGCCCGAGCCGCAGTGCGCGTCGACATAGTCGATGATGCCGTCGATCTGGCGGTTGCTCAATCTGCCGCCCTGTCGGCGCGGCGCATGGTCGCAGCGCATGTGGCGCGAGATCTCGACCATCAGGACGCGGCCGAGCGCCTCGGCCAGGATCAAGCTGTCGAATCCCGGTGCGGCGAGCTCCTGTTCCAGCTGCAGCATGCTGCTGCGAATGCGTGGGTTGCGGATGTCGAGACAGCCGCGCAGCATGTCCTGCCGCCAAGCAGGGCCCGGTCCGATAGCAGCGTCAAAGGCGTCGGACTGGAAGATGCACTGCGATACCCGAACCGTGCTGGCGACATTGCGGAACTGGATCGGAACGTCGACCGGGTTGAACTGAAGCGCGCCGGTCTCGATGAACTGCTCCTCTCTCCGCTGCGCCATGCCGAGCCGGGCCAGCGTGTTGCGCGAATCGGAAGACAGCACGTGCGTGATGTAGTTCTGCGGCGGCCTGCGCTCGAACAGGCCGGCCTCGCCGAACTCGTAGTTCACGAGTCGGACGATCATGTCCGGGGTTTGCAGGCTGCTCTCGATCGTGGAGATGAGCGGTTCCAAGACGTTCTCCTAGGTCGCGCACGTTCGGCCGGGGGCGCTTCGCATCGTTATTTGAATAGCGGTAGCACAATTGCGCGGACATGTCGCGCAAGCGATAGCCTGACGCGAAAGCGATAGCGTTCGCCGTTGCGGCCCCATCCGGCGGATGATAGCTTTTTCGGAAAGCGAATGGTTCCACGGAGAGATCGGTGCTGGACAATATCCCGACGAAGGACGTCATCGGCGATTTCGCCGTCATCGATGTCGATACGCACCTCAGCGAGCCGCATGATCTCTGGACGTCGCGAGCGCCGGCCAAGTGGCGCGACGTCGTTCCCCAGATCAAGATGGTGGACGGCCGGCGCACCTGGTTCATCGACGGCGACCAGGTGATCGGGCCCGCCATCCCCGCCAGTGTCATCCGCCTGAACGGCGAGAAGACGCACGGCATGGAATTCATGGACATGGAGATCGAGGACGTTCACGAGGGGTCGCACAGCACGCGCGGCCGGCTCGCGGCGATGGACGAAATGGGTGTCTACGCCCAAATCGTGTACCCCAATTTGCTCGGCTTCGGGGGTCAGCGGGCCAGCCAGGTCGACGCGAACGTCCGCCTCGTCTCGATCCAGATCTACAACGACGCGATGGCGGAGATGCAGGAGGAGTCGGGACAGCGGCTGTTCCCGATGGCGCTCCTGCCGTGGTGGGACATGACGGAGTGCGTGAAGGAGGTCGAGCGGTGCCATGCCATGGGGCTGCGCGGCGTCAACACCAACTCCGATCCCCACGTCAACGGGTTGCCCGATCTGGGCACCGAGCACTGGTATCCGCTCTGGGAAGCCTGCTCCGGTCTCGGTCTGCCGATCAATTTCCACATCGGCGCCAGCGACGAATCCATGACCTGGTTCGGTTCCAGCCCGTGGCCGTCGTTCAGCGACGAGAAGAAGCTCGCGCTGGGCTCGGCGATGATGTATTTCAGCAATGCGCGCGTGATCGCGAACATCCTCTATTCGGGTATCCTCGAGCGTTACCCCCAACTCAAGTTCGTCTCGGTCGAAAGCGGTATCGGCTGGATTCCCTTCCTTCTCGAAGGGCTGGATTATCAGCTTCGCGAGACCGCGCCGTCGGCGCTCAAGCACATGAAGATGATGCCCTCCGAATATTTCCGCAGGCAGATCTACGGTTGTTTCTGGTTCGAGCGCGAGGATCTGCCCGAGGTGATCCGCCGGGTAGGCGAGGATAACGTCATGTTCGAGACGGACTATCCCCATCCGACCTGTCTCTACCCGAACCCGATCGCGTACGGCGCCAACGCGCTGGCGCGCATGTCGCCCGAGGCCGCGCGCAAGATAATGGGCGGCAATGCGGCCCGGGTGTACAACATCACGCTTCCGACCCGGTGAGCGGCGTCTCCGTTGCCGGCCAGCGTCTGCGCCGGCCGGTCGATCGCGACAGCCGTTTCTTCGCGGAGGGGCTGGCCGACGGGCGCATCCTGATCCAGCGCTGCGCGCACTGCGGCGTCCTGCGCAATCCGCCCCGGCCGATGTGTCCGGCGTGTCGCTCGCTCGCCTGGGACACCGTCACGGCGACCGGTCGGGGCAGAATCTACAGTTACGCGAAGAGCTACCAGCCGAAGCTGCCCGGATTGCCGAGTCCGAACGTCGTCCTGCTGGTCGAACTCGAGGAAGGCGTGCGCATGATCGGCGACCTGATCGGCGATGGCGACGATCCGGCGCTGGCGATCGATGCGCCGGTCACCGCCGCGATCGTGGCCGATCCCGGCGACGCCATGCTGCTCGTGCGCTGGACGATCGACGCGGGGCGGCGCGGATGACCGGCCTCGGCGGCGCCGCCGCCATCGCGGGAATCGGCGCCACTCCGTTCGTCAAGGAGTCGGGGCGATCGGAACTCCAGCTCGCGCTCGAGGCGATCATGGCTGCCGTCGAGGACGCGGGCGTGGCGCCGGACCGGGTGGACGGACTCGTCACCTACGACATGGACACGAGCTCGCAGACGGAGGTCGCCCGCAATCTCGGGCTGCGCGCGGTCACCTTCCTCAGCGAAACTCCGTTCGGCGGCGGCGGCGCTTGCGCCGTCGTGCAGCATGCCGCCCTCGCGGTCGCTGCCGGAGTCGCCGACACGGTCGTCTGCTACCGTGCCTTCAACGAGCGCTCGGGACGCCGCTTCGGCTCGGGCGCCATGCCGCTTCCGGACGCGGTGCCGACCAGCGACGACGTGCACTGGGGATGGTATGCGCCGCATGGCCTCGTCACGCCGGCCGCCTTCCTCGCGCTCATGGCACGGCGCTACATGCACGAATATGGCGCCACCAGCGAAGATTTCGGCCGTGTCTCCGTGCTGGCCCGCGCGCATGCCGCGACCAACCCCAAAGCATGGTTCCATCAGCGGCCGATCACGCTGGCGGACCATCAGGCGTCGCGCTGGATAGCGGAGCCGCTGCGCCTGCTCGACTGCTGTCAGGAGAGTGACGGCGGCGTCGCCTTCGTCGTCACCAGCGTCGAACGGGCCCGCGATCTCAGGACCCGGCCGGCGGTCATCAAGGCGGCCGCGCAGGGGCTCGGGCCGGACCAGGAGGTGATGACCAGCTACTATCGCGACCGCATCACGGAACTGCCCGAACTGAGCCTCGTCGCCGATCAGCTCTGGGCGCAGTCCGGGCTGCGCCGCGACGACATGGATGCGCTCATCCTCTACGATCATTTCACGCCCTTCGTGCTGATCCAGCTTGAAGAACTGGGCTTCTGCGGGCGCGGAGAGGCCGCCGGCCTGGTGGCGAGCGGTGCACTGGCGCTCGACGGCCGGTGGCCGCTCAACCCCCATGGAGGGTTGCTCGGCGAGGCCTATATTCACGGCCTCAACGGCATCTCGGAGGCGGTGCGCCAGGTTCGGGGCGAAGCCGTCAACCAGATTGCGGGCGCCGAAAACGTGCTGGTCACCGGCGGGACCGGCGTTCCCACCAGCGGCCTCGTGATCGGCGTCGCCTGAACGGAGAAGGTGGCATGACTGGTGTGCTGAGTGGACTCGAAGTGCTCGATCTGTCGCGCGGCATAGCGGGGCCCATGACGGCGATGCTGATGGCCGATCACGGCGCCCGGGTGACGCGCGTCGTGCTCCCGAAGGCCGACCCGTTCGAGCGACACCCGAGCCACCATGTGTGGCAGCGCGGGAAGGCGCTGAAGCGGCTGGACCTCGAGGATGCCGGCGATCTTGCCGCGTTCCTGAGCCTGGCGGACACGGCCGACGTCCTGGTGGAAAGCTTCGCGCCGGGCGAGACCGCAGCGCTGGGCATCGATTATGAAACGCTCAGGGCGCGCAATCCCGGCCTGATCTACGTCTCGATCACGGGCTATGGCCGCGGCACGAAGGATGCCGCGCGGCCGGCGGTCGACGCGCTGGTGGCGGCGCGGACCGGCCTCCAGTGGGAGCAGCGCGGCTGGCCCGAGGGCAGCGAGTATCATATGGCGCGGCAGGAGGGTTTTGCGCCCGACATCGCGGTGCCGCACGAGTGGGTGCAGGGCCCCGCGCGGCCGGGGCCGCTGTTCTCGGCATCCGCCTGGCCCAGCCTCGGGGCCTTCTTCTCGGCGTCGGTGGGTGTGAACGCGGCGCTGCTGGCGCGCGGACGCAGCGGCCGCGGGCAGCATGTCGAGACCTCGCTGCTCCAGGGCGCGCTTGCCGCCGGCTGGGCGGTGTGGCAGCGGGCCGAGAAGCCCGACACGCCCGGTTATCCTTCCTGGATCTTCGGCAGTCGCTCGCCGAAAGGACATTTCCGCTGCGCCGACGGGCGCTGGATCCACCAATGGGTTCCCAATCCGCGCTTCCTGATCGGTGCCTCCGAGCGCGGCGACACGGGCGCGCTCTCGCTGCACGACGATCCCGACCGGTTCGGCATCGGGCCGGAGGAGCTGCTGGTGATAATGCACTATCAGGAGGATCTGGTGGAGCGGGTCGGCCGTTTCCCCGCGCAATACTGGCTGGACGCGGCGGCGCCGGCCAACGTGCCGCTCCAGGAATGTCGCCCGGTGGAGGCGGCGCTGGTCGATCCTGCCCTCCTGGCGGACGGCTGCGTCGTCGAGATAGCGGATCCGGAACTGGGTCCGATACGCCAGGTCGGTCAGACCTACCGGCTCGCCGCGTGCGAGAGCCCCATCACCGGCGAGCCGCCGGCCGCGGCCGACCAGCCCTTCTTCGCGCCGGCGCGCGATGATGCGCAGCAGCCGACCGACGGCGGGCCGCTCGCGGGCATCCGCGTTCTCGATTTCGGCATGGCCATCGCGGGCCCGTACGGCACGCAGCTGCTGTCCGATCTCGGCGCCGACGTCATCAAGATCAACACGTTGTACGACTCCTACTGGCACGAGAGCGCGATCGCGTTCTCGGCCAACCGCGGCAAACGCAGCCTGGCCATCAATCTCAAGGACCCGCGCAGCCGCGAGATCGTGCGGCGGCTGGTCGAGGGCTGCGACGTCGTGCAGCATAATATGCGCTACAGCGCCGCGGCCCGGCTCGGGCTCGACTATGACAGCGTCAGGCGGATCAACCCGAAGCTGATCTACTGCCACACGCGCGGCTTCGAGCGCGGGGCGCGAGAGGGATTGCCGGGCAACGACCAGACGGGCGCCGCGCTCGCCGGCATCCAGTATGAGGACGGCGCGGTCGCGAACGGCGGCAAGCCGATGTGGAGCCTTACCTCGTTCGGCGATACCGGCAACGGCTTCCTCTCGGCGGTCGCCATCATCCAGGCGATCATGCACCGCGACCGGACCGGCGAGGGCCAGTTCACCGACACCTCGATCATCAACGCATGCCTGCTCAACACCTCGTTCACCTATGCCCGCCCCGACGGGTCCGGTCCGGATCGCGAGCGGATCGATCGTGACCAATTAGGTCTGAACGCGCTGCACCGGCTCTACGAGACCGCCGACGGCTGGCTCTGCCTCGCGGCGCTCCGCGATGAGGATTGGCCGGCGCTCTGCCGGGTGCCGGGGCTCGAGGCCGCGACGCGCGATGCGCGCTTCGCGACCGCGCAGGAGCGCGCGGAGCATGACGCGGCGCTGGCCGCCGCGCTCGCGGACGCGTTCCGCTCCGGTCCCGCCGAGCACTGGCGCGACCTTCTGGACGCCGCCGGCGTTCCGGCCGAGGTGTCGGATCCGGAATATCCGCTCCGGATGCATGACGATCCCGAGCTGCAGCGGCGCGGCTGGGTGGCGCGCTTCGACGGGCAATCGGTCGGGCGGCTGGACCAGCCGGGGCTGTGCGTCGATCTCTCGGATACGCCCGGGCGGGTGCAGGGGCCGCCGCTCGTGGTCGGCGACCATTCGCTGGAAATCCTGGCGGAACTCGGCTTCGCCGACGACGAGGTCGCCGCGCTGGTCGCCGATGGCGTGATCGGCACGGGCAGCGCGCCCATTTCCAAAGACGTCTTCTTCGAGGCGAAAGGCCGGTAATGACCAATCTCAAGGTGGGCATGAGGATCTCCAGCGCGGTCGGCGACTGCCAGGTGATGGTGATCAAGACGACACTGGCGCAGGGCGACCTGCGATGCGCCGGCGTTCCGATGGGCGCGCCGGACGAGGCGCCGGCGGCCGAGCCCGCCGCGTCCGCGGCGGGCGAGGCTCTGCAGATCGGCAAGCGCTACACCGATGCCGCCGAGCGCATCGAGCTCTTGTGCGTCAAGCCGGGGGCGGGGCCGCTGACGCTCGACGGCGAGCCGCTTGCGCCGAAGCAGGCGAAGAAGCTGCCCTCGTCGGACTGATGCGGGCGTGAGCATCCTGACCCTGCTCGACATGACGGCCGACGAGCGGCCCGAGGCCATCGGCATCGTCGCCGACGGCGTCTCGACCAGCTTCGGCGCGCTGCGGGGACTCGCGCTCGGGGCGGCGCAGGTCGTCGCCGCCAGCGGCGCTGCCCACCTGGTGCGGCTCGGCGTCGCCGGCCTCGCCGATCCCACGTGCCTGTTCGGCGCGGCGGCGGCGGCGGTGCCCTACGTCCCGCTCAACTACCGTCTGACGCCGTCCGAGCTCGACGCGTTGGTCGATCGCCTGCTGCCCGCCTTCATGGTGATCGATCCGGATTTCGTGCCCCTGATCGCGCCCCGCGCCGGCCTGACCGTCAGGACGCCGGATGCGCTGCTGGCCGAGGCACGCGCGTCGGGTGCGACCGCCGGACCGGCCGAGCCCGATCCCGACGCTCCGGCCGTGCTGCTGTTCACCAGCGGGACGACGGGCTCTCCGAAGGCGGCCGTGCTCCGGCATCAGAACCTGCTCGCCTACGTGACGGGCTCGGTCGAGTTCTGCAGCGCGGAGGTGGGCGAGGCGGCGCTCGTCTCCGTACCGCCATACCATATAGCGGGTGTCTCCGCCATCATGACGGGCGCATTCGCGGGGCGCTGCCTGGTGATTCTCGGCAACTTCACCGCAGCGGGCTGGATAGCCGCTTGCGACGAGCGGGAGATCACCAATGCCTTCGTCGTGCCGACCATGCTCGCGCGCATAGTGGACCAGCTGGATCAGGACGGACGAACGGCGCCGAGCGTCGGATCGATCGCCTACGGCGGCGGAAGGATGCCGGAGCGGCTGATCCGGCGCGCCCTGGCGATGTTCCCCGACACGCAGTTCACCAACGCCTACGGCCTCACGGAGACGAGCTCCACCATCGCGATCCTGACGCCCGACGATCACCGCGCCGCCATCGCCGCGCCCCCGGGCAGCGAGGCGGCCGGGCGAATCGCCTCGGTCGGTCGCGCGCTGTCCAGCGTCGAGCTCGAAATCCGCGATGACCGCGGGAGGCCGGTGCCGCCCGGCATCACGGGCACGGTGGTCGTGCGCGGCGACCAGGTCTCGGGCGAGTATGGCGGCGTCGGCAGGCTGCTCGACTCGGACGGCTGGTTCGACACGCGCGACCGCGGCCGACTCGACGCGGACGGCTATCTCTACCTTGACGGCCGGGCGGACGACGTAATCGTGCGCGGCGGGGAGAACATCTCGCCCGGCGAGGTCGAGACCGCGCTGACCAGCCACCCGGCCGTGAAGGAGGCCGCCGCCGTTTCCGTCCCGGACGAGGAATGGGGCGAGGTGGTGGGCGCGGCCGTGGTTCTGCTGCCGGGCATGGCGGTTTCGCGGGACGACCTCGGTGACTGGGTCGGACGCAGGCTGCGTTCGTCCCGCGTGCCGGCCCATATCCTGTTCGAAACCGAATTGCCGTACAACGAGATGGGCAAGCTTCTGCGGCGCGTGGTGCGCGCGCGGATGACGGTCGCCGCGGTCGGCGGACAAAGTTAAATCTATACCTCTATTGCGCGACGTCGGCGCAGGCGATACGATGGTGGCCGACTGACGCGTAGAGCGCAGCGGCAGGGGAGGAGAAGGTGGTGAAACAAGCGTATCGGTGCGGTCGGCTCTATGGTGGCGCGGTCCTGCTTGCGGGCACGATGCTCGCGGGGGTACCCGCCCTGGCCCAGACCACGACGACGGATCCGGCGCCGACCGCGCAGGCGTCGCAGGAGCCGGGCAGTGTCGCGTCCGACGCGGCGACTCGGACCGGCGTCGAAGAGATCATCGTGACCGCGCAGAAGCGCGAGCAGAACCTGCAGTCGGTGCCCATCTCGGTGACGGCGTTGACCGGGACCGCCCTGGTCGCCAACCGCGTCGCGGACGTGCGCGATCTGTCGGCGATCGCGCCGAACCTGCTCGTCCGCACCACGTCGGGCGGTGCCGCCATACCGACCTACACGCTGCGCGGCGTGCTGACGATCGGCGCGGCGCCGGGCCAGGATCGCGGTGTTTCGCTCTATCTCGACGGCGTCTATCTCCAGCAGGCTTCCGGCGCCATCTTCAGCCTCGCCGATGTCGAGCGCATCGAGGTGTTGAAGGGACCGCAAGGGACGCTGTTCGGGCGGAACAGCACCGGCGGCGCGATCAGCATCACGACGCGCAATCCCACCGGAAAATTCGGCGTGCGACAGGAGTTAAGCTACGGCAACTTCCGTCAGTTCCGCAGCAAAACCCGTGTCGACCTGCCCGCATTGGGCCCGCTCAGCGCCTCTGCGACCTACGTGCATCAGGAGAGGCGCGGAGACACGCGCAACCTGGGCGCGGGGACCCGCTGGGACTACAGCCAGGTCACCGGCAAGGCCGGCGACATCCGCACGTCGCCGAAGTATCTGGGCAATGAAAACATCGAAGCGATCGGCCTGGCGCTCAGGCTCGACCTCGTCGACGGCCTGGATATCAGCTACAAGTTCGATTACGCGCAGAACGATTATTCGGCGGACGCGGAAGGTGTCGCGGCGATCAACACCGCGTTGCTCGGACCGGCGTTCGGGCCCGTGCTCGCGGCGCAGCTCGCGCTGCAGCCCAATCCGGCCAATCTGACCCAGATATCCAAAACTCGCCCGCGCGCCGTCAACAACGCCTTCACCGTGCCTGCCTATCAAAGGAACGTCGGGCACAATCTGACGATGCGCTATCAGTTGAGCGATGAGGTATCGATCAAGAACATCCTGGCATACCGTACGGCCAAAACCTCGATCTCGTCGCAGCTCGATGGGCTCGGCGGGCTCGTCAATTTCATACCGCAGATCGGCCCGGTTGGCGCTCCGTTTGTGCTGATCGCCAACGAATCGAATCTAAGGCTCTCCCAGACCAGCAACGAGACGCAGCTGAACGTCGACACGCAGTGGTTCGATCTCACAACCGGCTTCATCTACTTCCGCGCGGTCGATCGTCAGGGCGCCATCGGCACCGGACCCAACACGCTCTTCTTCTCCGTCCTGCCGAACTTCACCATACCGAGCGTGGGCAGTGGCCGGACGCGGATCGTGACCAATTCGATCGCCGCGTACCTTCAGCCCGAGCTTCACGTGACGAGCAATCTTGATCTCGTCGCGGGCGCACGGCTGACCCGTGACAAGAAGGATGGCGTCGATAACTCCTCGATCGGGCTTGGTGTGGTTCCCGTGCGTTACCGCCAGAGCAAGCCGACGTATCTTCTGGGCGTGAACTATTCGCCGTCCGAGCGGGTGTTGGCCTATGCCAAATACTCCACCGGCTATATCTCGGGCGGGTTTCTCGCCACCCGGTCCTTCGATCCGGAAACGTCGGAGTCCTATGAAATCGGCGTGAAGGCGGATTTGCTTGACCGGAAATTGCGCACGAATCTGGCGGTCTACAAGGTTGATTATGCCGCGCTCCAATACACCACCGGAGGCCCCGGCATCGGTATCCCGCTTGCGTCGCAGGTCGTCATCAGCAGCGGCGATGCGAAGGCGAAGGGCTTCGAATTCGAAAGCACGTTCGTGCCGACGCGCGGGCTCACCCTGCAGGCCAATGTCGGTTACACGGATTTCAAATATACGAGGGTGAATCCGTTTCTCGGCACGACCCAGACGTTCCTGCCGATCAACCGCCCGAAGTGGACGGGCAACGCCTCCGCCCAGTATGAGACGGAGGAGTTGTTCAACGGCGGGCATGTGCTGCTGCGCGGCGACGTGAACTATCAGTCGAAGACATTCCTCGCCTTCAACCTGACGACGCCTCAGATACGGGAAAACACCCTCTTGCGCCGCAACTTTCTCGTCAACGGACGGCTGGCGCTCACGGGCGTCGACGTGGGCGGCGGGAAAGCGGAGATCGCGCTGTGGGGACGCAATATCCTGGATAATCACAAGCTGATCAACGTGAGCACGAGCAACTTCATCTATTTCGGCAGCTACCAGCGCGAGCGCACGTTTGGCGTGGATGTCAGCTTCCAGTTCTGAACGGTTGCGGGCGCGTCGGCGCGACGTGCCCGCCCACCCCTCCGTCCGGGGTCATACGAACCCGCGATGATTCCGCGCGAAGACCGGACGGGCGGGGAGCCGGGGCACGCCCGGCTCCATCTGCTTATTCCGCTCGGCCGTCGGGTGACCGAGGCGCTGGGCGAGCCGGCCAGCCTACATGTCGAGCTCGTCCTGCCACCCGTCGATCGCCAGCCCGCCGCGCTCCTGTTCTGCGTTCCCGGCGGCGCGATGAACCGCCGCTACTTCGACCTGGCGACCCCGCCGGGCGAGGCAGAGGCCAGCTTCGCCGAGGCGATGGCGGCGAGAGGCATGGCGGTCGCCATCGTAGATCCGCTCGGCAGCGGGGAAAGCAGCCTGCCCGCCGATCCCTACCTGTTGACGCCGGACGCTTCCGCCGCGGCGCTCGGCGATGCGGCGCGCCACCTCGCCTCGGGCCTGCGCAGCGGCACCCTGGCGGACGCGCCGCCATGGCCGGACCTCGTCAGTATCGGCGTGGGCCATTCGTACGGCGCGGGCCTGACTATCGTGCAGCAGGCTGCGGACCCGCTGCACGACGCGCTCGTCCTCATGGGTTTCGAGACCATCGGGTTGCCGCAGCATCTGCCGGCAGCGTTCGCCGCGCTGCGCCCCACCGACGCGCGGCGACGAATCGCCGAGCTGGCCCGGTCCGCCGAGGCGGCGCCCTTCACTATGCTGCCGGCTCCGCCCGGACCGCGCTCGGCGCCGCTCGCGGCCGCGATGGACCGGCTGTTGGCCACCGTCACCGTCACGGCGTTGATACCGGATATTCTCGCGCCCGATGCGGCGTCGATCGCGGCGCCGGTGATGCTCGTCTTCGGCGACCGCGACATCCACGGCTCTCCCCACCGCGCTGCGGGCGCCTACCTCGCGAGCCGCGATGTCACTTTGCTGATCCTGCCGGACACGCGGCACAATCACCTGATCTTTCCGAGCCGGACGATGCTGTTCGACCGGCTCGCGCAATGGATCGCTACGGTGAGCGGCGGCCCGCCCGGCGTTGCGGGTTCCCGTTCCGCTCAGTTCAGATAGGTCAGGCCGCCGTCGAGTGCGAAGGCCATGCCCGTGATGTACGCCGCCTCGTCGCTGGCGATGAAGGCGATCGGCCGCCCGATATCCTGCTCCGGATCGCCGATGCGGCGCAGCGGGACCTGCGCCACGATCAGCTGATGGTCGGTCGGGTCGGCGTCGTTGGAGGGGGAATGGACCATGGGCACGACGACGTTGACGCGAATGTTCTTCGGCCCCCACTCGACCGCCGCCGCCCGGCTGAGCGTCCGGATCGCGGACTTCACCGCGGCGTAGGCGCCGTAATATTGCGGCCCCCGCTCCGCGCCGGTACTGAAATTGACGATGCTGCCGCCGCCGGCCGCCAGCATGTGCGGATAGGCGAGCCGCATCAGCGCGAAGGTGGCGACCGCGCCCGACGACCATAGCTCGTCCAGCAGTTCCAGCGAAACGTCCAGCAGCCGCGCGGTCCGCATTTCGGGCGACTGCGCGGCGTTGACCAGGATGTCGAGCCGGCCGAAACGGTCGAGCGCGAGGTCGATGCATGCCGCCCTATCGGACTGAACCGTAACGTCGCCGGCGAACGGCACGGCGACGCCGCCCCGTGCCGCGATCTCGGCCGAGACGGCCTCGATCTTGCCGATTGTCCGGCCGAACAGAATGACGGCGGCGCCCTCGGCGGCCATGGCGAGGGCGGCACCACGTCCCGCCCCCTGGCCGGCACCGGTCACGACCGCGACCTTCCCCTTCAGCTTTTCGCCCATCGTCTTCTCCCGCTGCATCGGCGCGACTCCGCCTGATTGAAATATCTCTTCGACCATCTCATGGCAGAGGCGTCACGCGATATCGACCTTCTTGTGCCCTCGAGGGGCGGCGAAAGGCGTTTCGGAGCTCACTCTTTGTGGACCTTCCGGCCAAAGATGTATAGCTACGGAGCAGGGATGGCGAGGAGACCCGGCATGGCGGATGAGGGACGGACGCCGATCGCCGACGGTATCGAGCGCCTGCTCGCGATCGAGGAGATCAAGCGGCTGAAGGCGCGCTACTTCCGGACGATGGATACCAAGGATTGGAACGCGTTCCGCGCCCTGTTCACAGCCGACGTGACGATCGACACGTCGGACGCCTTCACCGGGCGGGACCATCTCGGCAACCCGATCGAGGCCGGGCTTCCCGCGCATCCTCCCCGCCCGGAGCTTGTGATGCGGGGCATCGATGCGTTCATGGCGGCCCAGCGACGATATCTGACCGGCGTCTCGACTGTCCATCACGGCCACACGCCGGAGATCGAGCTTCTCTCCGCCCGCGAGGCGACCGGCGTCTGGGCGATGGAGGACAAGCTGCGCGGTCCTTCCCCGAGCGGATCGGGGCTGAGGACGACGCACGGCTACGGACATTATCACGAGCGCTATGAGAAGGTGGACGGGCATTGGCTGATCGCGGCGCTCAAGCTGACCAGGATCAGGGTGGACATCGTGGACGGTGCTCCCGGTCGGATCAGCGACGACGCGGGCGGCTGATCGGACCCGCCGTCCGCTCCGCAGCTCTCCGGAAACCAGGAAGACCGTCGCCATGACACAATCTGCTCTCGCACCCCGCAGGCCGGTCGCGCTCGTCACGGGCGCTTACGGCGGCATGGGTCTGGCGTGCGCGCGCGCGATCGGTCGCCGCCACGACCTCATCCTGGCCGATCTCGACGAGGACCGGTTGAAACGCTGCGCGGACGGGCTGCACGATGAGGGATATCGCTGCGTCGCAACGGTCGCCGGCGACTTGACCGCCGCTCCGGTGCTGGCAGCGATCGAGGCCACGGCTGTCGAGTGCGGCGGGCTCGACTCGGTCGTGCACGCCGCCGCGGTGTCGCCCTCCCTCGCCGATGTCGCGACCCTTTTGCGGGTCAACATCGTCGGCACCGAGCGCCTGCTCCGCATCGTCGAAAGGCACATGATCGCGGGCGGCGCGGCCGTCCTCCTCGCCTCCACCGCGGGACATCAGCTCCCCGGCGTCGCGCCGGACGTTCAGGTCTTGCTCGACAATTGCCTGGACGATCGATTCGTGGAGACGCTCGCGCAACGTCTGCCGGCTCGGGACGGCATGAGCGAATATGATCGTCGCGGCATTGCCTACTCGGTCTCGAAATGGTGGGTGCTGCGCGCCTGCCAAGCGCGCGTGGCGCCGTGGGGCGAAAGGAAGGTCCGCATCACCACCATCTCGCCCGGCCTGATCTGGACGCCGATGGGCCGCAGGGAAGCCGAGATCGAGCAGGTCGCGGCGCTCGTGACGGCGGCGCCGGCCGCTCGCTGGGGCACATCGCTCGAGATCGCCGACGTTGCGGAGTTCCTGCTGTCGGACAAGGCCGCCTTCATCACCGGCTCGGACGTGCTGGTGGACGGCGGCATCATCGGAAAGCTGCGGGCTGCGGCCGCCTGACCAGGTCGGCGACAGCCCGCATTCGGCGGGCCGGAACCGCGGCACAAACGTCGTTGCGTTGATTGGGTGACACCCGGCGAAAGGAGAGGGCAGATGGAAACCAGGACGATCGGCTATGCCGCAGGCGGCGCGACCATGACGGGTTTCCTGGCCGACGGGTCCGCCGGGCGTCGCGTGCCCGGCGTCCTGGTGGCGCACGAGGCGACCGGCATGGGCGACTTCGTCAAGGCCCGCGCGGAAATGCTCGCACGTCTTGGCTACGTCGCTTTCGCGCTCGATCTGTATGGCGGGGCGTTCCCGCCGGAGGAGGCCGCCGAGCGTCATGCGACGATGATGTCGACGCCCGGCCTGATGTTCAGCCGCGCTGCGGCGGCGCTCGCAACGCTCGGCGAGCAGGCGAACGTGGATCCCGATCGCCTGGCCGCCATCGGCTTCTGCCAGGGCGGCATCACCGCCATGGAACTCGCCCGCGGCGGTCTGCCGATCCGTTGCGCGGTGGGCTTTCACCCCGGGCTGACCCGGCCGGCCGGCAGCGGCACCGCGCCGATCACCGCCAAGGTGCTGATGATGGTGGGCGACGACGACCCGATCGCGCCGGAGGAGGATCGCCTGACGTTCGCCGCCGAGATGCGCGCCGCGAAGGCGGACTGGCAGCTCCTCACCATGGGCGGGGTCGGCCACACCTACACCAACCCGGCGGTCGACGCATTCGGTCTTCCGGGTTTCGCGTATGACGAGCGGGCGGACCGCCGCTCGTGGGCGCTGATGAAGGAGATGCTGGCAGAAGTATTCGATGAGGCGGCGCAGCCTGACGGCCCCGTCTGACAGCCGAGGCCGAAGCTGCCGCGACGCGAGCGGATCGCGGGCGAGCCCGTTCAGGCTCGAGCGCGATCGGCCAGCGGACGTGGTCGAGCCTTCCGCGCAACCGGATGAGGCGGCGGCGAGAGCATGAACGTCGGGCCTTACGCCACCTCATGCATCCGGCTCACGCTGTCCCTATGGTGGACCATCTCGCCTGCCACGAAGGTCGCGCGTACTCCGACTTCGGCCAGGTCTCGCCGCGCGGCTCTCCACGGCCGATCGATCAGGCAGAGGTCGGCCGTCGCACCCTCGGCCACCCGGCGCGCGGCACCGCCCGGCGCATCCGCGTGGCCCGTGTAGAGGGCCAGCGCCTGCTCGGGAGTGAGCGCCTCGGCCCGGCCGAAGCGGGCCGGGCGATCGACCGCCGCCGCCATCGCCGTCCAGGGATCGGGACGGCCGAACGGCGCGTCGCTGCCGGCCGCGAGCTTGACGCCCGCGCGCAGAAGTCCGTTCAGCCGGTAGAGCCACGGCAGCTCGGCGGCCGGGACTTCGGCGGCGTAGGCCGCGCCGCGCTCCACGAGGAAGTGAGGTTGCGAGACGACGGTCAGGCCGAGCGACGCCATCCAGCGCGCCGTGTCCGGCGTGACGAGGCCGCCATGCTCGATCCTGTCACCCGGACCAGAACCCGCCTCCTCGATGGCAGCGAGTGTGATCACCAGCTCGGCGTGGGTGACGCAGTGCGCGGCGACGGCGCGTCCGGCCGCGTGCGCGCGCGCCACCTTGGCGGTGAGATCATCGAGCGCGGGCAGATCGTGGTCGTGATAGTGGAGCTTGACCGCGCCGGGCCTCGCCCGATGGCGCGGCAGCGGCCGTCCCAGGTCCTCGCCGCCCATGATCAGGAGCCGCTGCGGCAGTCCGGCATCGGCGAGGCGCTGATAGTCGCCGAGGTCGTTGCGCGCCGTGGCCTCGGTCAGGCCGGTGACGCCGAAGCCGGCCAGCAGCGCCCCCACCGGCGCGAGATCGGGAGGGGTCGAGCCCAGCCGCCGGTGCAGCGCCGCGTCGCCGTCCAGCACGCGGCCGTCCGGGGGGACGCCGGACCCGAGCAGCGCCGCCGCCGCGGAATTGAATATCCACATCCGGCCGCTGCGATGCTGGATGCGTATGGGTCTGGCCGGGCCATGACGGTCGAGCCACGCCCGGTCGATCTCCACCCCCACGCTCGGATGATAGCCGATGCCGCGCAGCCAGCCGTCGCCGGGCACGGCGGCCAGCGCGGCGGCGAGCATGTCCGCATCGCGTATGTCCGGCGGACCGCAGCGCACCGACGTGAGCGCGGCGGCGCTGGCGTAGAGGTGGATGTGGTGGTCGTGCAGCCCGGGAAGCAGCGCGCCGTCCGCGGCATCGAGGACGGCTTCGCCCGGAGCCGGCGCGAGTTCCGGTGCTATCCTCTCAATCCGGCCCTCGGCGAGTCGGACGTCCGCCCGCAACCCGTCGACATCCGCGCGGCGGATGAGGACGGTGCGTCGCGCCGGGATCGGCGGCCGCCTCATCCTCGCGCCGAAGCGGGTTCTCGCTCCGTCGGACGGGCGGAGGTCGAATCCGGGTCGTTCAGGCAGAGGACCAGCACGACCGCGATCGCCGAAGCCCCGGCGAAGACCGCGAGGCCGATGGCGTAGGAGCCGTACAAATCATGCACGGCGCCGATGCCGTACAGGCCGATGCCGGACAGCAGCGAGGTGAGGGGCGTCATCAGGCCGCGCGCCGTTCCGACCGACGAAGCGCCGAACAGCCTGGCGACCAGCGCGTTCGACAGCGGGTAGGTGCCGCCGATCGCGAGCCCGGTGATCGCGCAGGCCAGGAGGAGGACGGGATAGGACGCGTCGACGAGCAGCACCAGGCTCAGCAGCACGCCGAAGCAGCCGGTGAGGGCGGTGAGGCCGATCAGACTTACCCGGTCGGCGAGCCACGCGATGATCAGCTTGCCGCCGATCGCCGACGCGCTGAGGGCGATCATCAGGAGCGAGACCTGCGCGAGCGGCAGACCACGGTCAAGGCCATAGGGCGTCGTCGTGGCGAGCAGCGCGCCGTCCACCCCGAGCATCAACGCCGTCGCGGTGGCGATGAGCCAGAACTCGCGGTTCCTGAGGAGCTCGGTCACGCGCCACACGCGAACCTCGGGCAGCGTCGCCAACGGCTCGGCGGGGCTCGGCGCGGCGGCAGGGTCGTTCTCGACGTCGGCGGCGAGCCGCTCGCGCACGAGGAGGCACAAGATCGAGATGAGGAGAATGATGCTGCCGCCGACGATCATCACCGCGTCGCGCCAGCCGAACTGGCTGACGGCCACGGCGACGAGCGGAAAAACCACAAAACCCGCCAAGGACGTGCCGAGCGCCGAAATCGCGAATGCCCGTCCGCGCTGCCGATCGAACCAGCGGCAGATCAGAACGACCCCGGCGAGCAGCCCGCCGCTCGCCCCGAGCGGTATCGGAATCGCCATCATCGCCGCGGTCAGCGGCAGCGACGTGCTGAGCCCGACGACGACCAGCCCGCCGCCGACCAAGAGGCCGCTCGCCAGAAAGATGAGACGCGACGGATAACGATCCGCCAGCATGCCGATCAGCGGGCTGAACACCGCCGTTCCTGCCTGGAACAGGACCAGGCCGAGGTTGGTGTCTGCCCGACCGAGGTGGAACGCGGCCGAGAACGGTTTGACGAACAGGCCGAACGAATAGCTGGTCGTTCCAACGAGCAGCATGTTGACGAACAGGGACACGGCGACGTTCCGCCACCCGGCGACGGCCGCCGATCCTGCTCGACCGATCGGCGGCACTGCGGCCGCGGGCCGGCGCTTCAGGACCAGTAGCGCCGGCCTTCGCCCATCAGCACGCGGCCGAAGCGCAGACCCGGGAAGTGCGGTCCGCTCACCAGCGTGTTGCTACCCTCGACCTCGCGCAGAATCTTTTCGCGCGTGGCGGCGCCCAGCTGCTTGTCGGTGTCGGCGATCGATTCGACCTCCGGAAACTCGATCTGGAGAGGGCAGTTGACCGCGTCGCCGAGGATAAGCAGCCGCTGGTCTCCACCCGAGAGGAGGTAGGTGTGGTGCCCGGGCGTGTGGCCGGGCGTGCCGAGCGCGTTGATGCCGGGCAGTACCGCGCCGTCCTCCTCGATCAATTGCACGCGCCCTCGCGCGTTCAGCGCCTCCATGCCGGCCTTGAACGCCGGATGGTCCGACTTGACGACCCACGGTTCCCAGTCGCCCGCGCCGAAGCGGATCGTCGCGTTGGTGAAGAACGGCTCGCCATCGGGCACGATCCAGCCCACATGATCGTGGTGGCAGTGCGAGACGAACACCTGGTCCACGTCCTCGGGCTTCACGCCGAGCCCGGCGAGCGCGGCAGGGAGGCCGCCGCCGGTCATGGTGATCTTGCCGTTGCGGCCGCGGATCTCGAACTCGCCTGAGAAATGCTGCTCGCCGTAGCCGGCGTCGATCAAAGCCGTATAGCTGCCGGTCCGCACCAGGAAGCACGAGATCGGCAGGTGGAGGCTGCCGTCCGGCGCGATGTCGTCGGCATGGTGAGCTCCTTCCTCCTGGCCGTAGAAATTCCCGGGCGTCACGATCTCGCCATCGACGATGATGTCGACCTGCATGTCACCGATCCGCATTCTGGTCTCCTCCCATTATTGAACCGGATCGTGCCGACCCGATCACCATTTCATGCGATACGCGTGCAGGATCGTGGAGGCCTGACGACGCCCATCCGCGAAAAGAGATACCTGCATTCCAGACCCGCTGCAAGGGCAGCGATCGCCGGGGCGGGCGCGGCCTTACGTGCGCGGAGCGACGAGGCCACGGCCGATGACGTGGGCCTGGATCTCCGCCGCGCCCTCGAAGATGTTGAGGATGCGCGCGTCGCACAGCACGCGGCTGGCCTCGTATTCGAGGGCGTAGCCATTGCCGCCGTGAATCTGAACATTCAGGTCCGCGTTGCTCCATGCCACGCGCGCGGCGAGCAGCTTGGCCATGCCGGCTTCGATGTCACAGCGCTCTCCCAGGTCCTTGCGGCGCGCGGCCGAATAAGTGAGCTCGCGCGCCATCACGAGCTCGACCGCCATCAGCGCGAGCTTGTCCGATACGCGCGGGAAATCGGCGAGAGGCCGGCCGAACTGCCGCCGCTCGGTGGCGTAGCGCAGCGCGAGATCGAACGCGTTCCATCCCACGCCGATCGCGCGCGCCGCCGTCTGGATGCGGGCGCTTTCGAACGTGCGCATCAGCTGCTTGAAGCCCTGCCCCTCGCGGCCGCCGAGCAGGCCGTCGGCGGGAACGCGAAAGCCGTCGAAGGATAGAATATACTCTTTCATGCCTCGATAGCCGAGCACCTCGATTTCGCCACCGTCGAGCCCGGGATCGCGGAAGGTCGCGCCGCCCTCCGCGCGTTGCTTGGCGGCGAGCAGCATCGAGAGTCCGCCGTGACCGGGCACGTCGGGATCGGTGCGGCAGAGCACGGTCATCAGATCGGCCCGGCCGGCGTGGGTGATCCACGTCTTGGCGCCGGTGATCGCCCACCCGCCCGCGGCATCCCTGGACGCGCGGGTCCGCACGGAGG